>DASRPN010000089.1:0-10247 GCA_035646355.1 Pyrinomonadaceae bacterium
CACGCGTGAGGCTGAGTACTGGCGAAAGCGTGGAAGCGTCGCCGAGCAGGCTGAGACGTTGTATACATTGGCAATACGACAGTCGCAGATGGCAAGAGACGCGGCGGCGATCGAGACGTACGAGCGGGTGATAGCGTTGAGCCGAACGGCTCGTCTGGGGCAATTGGAGCCGAATGTTTTCAATCAGCTCGCGTTCTCTTACGAGAGAGTGGGGCGGGTGAAAGACGCGGAGTCGAGTCGAGAGGCAGCGAAAAAATTGTGGGGGAAGCTTTACAGCGAACCGCGACGCGAGCCGATTCCGGCGCGGATTCCACCGGCAACCATACCCGCGCAGTGGGTTGACTTACCCGGCGCGCCGGCGGCGGCGGAGTATCGTGTCATTCAGGGTGTCAATGAAGCAGTGCTGGTTAACAGATCGACGAAGGGCATCGAGATGGTGGCGTATGGCTGCGTAGCGCTCGAGGGTGACGGGAAGACGCGCGTGTTGCATTCTCTCGGGGGAGAGGGTGTGAACCATGGAGGCGTCCGCCCCGGATCGCACTACGTACCGTTCGTTAGGTTGAATGGACCATTGAATCGTTGGACTGATGAGAAAATGGGCTGTGAAGGTGCGGCGAAGATGACGCTGATCGAAGCGCGCTTTGACGACCGAACTCAGTGGAAGGCGGATGGTATTGACTGGACGCGTTAGTCAAGCGCGGCCAGCAGTCGCCTCGCTATCGTTGATACTTGGGACACGATTCGATGCCCTCCCCGCAAGGTGTAAAGGGTCGCATTGAAAGTTTGGAAATTTCCTAATTGCCTGATCGCGGGTTAGAATCGAGACACTATGTCGACTGTGGAAGAGATCGTAAAAACGATAATCGCGCTGCCACCTGAAAAGAGAGATGAAGTGAGGCGTCGCTTGGCTCAGTTGTGGTCAATGTCCGATTTACCTGAACTGGCAAGCGGCAATGTTAGCCCTGACCGATCTTACAGAAAACATTGGCCTGCGTACACTCACTCACCAATGCCGACGAAGCGTACGCGTCCTCGACGACCTCCGATCCACATTAAAGGTAAACCGATTTCTGAGACGGTAGTTGAGGATCGGCGGTAATGGCGGACTATTTCTTTGACAGCAGTGGTCTTGTCAAAGCTTACGTCGCTGAAACTGGCACCAACTGGGTGAGAACAATCCTTGATGATCCACAACATCGAATCTTTATCTCAGCGCTAGCTGAGGTCGAAGTCGTTTCCGCCCTTACCAGACCTTTTTCGTAAACTGCTTTGAACCTTTTCATCATGATGACTCATGCTCACTCTCTGGCGCGTCGCCAGTCAACGCGACAGGGATATCACAAATTGTGACATGCTCGAACGGGATAACTTACGAGTCGCAAACGTCAACTTCTTTTAAACACGGATCGAAGCAGCATCGCTGCGACAACGACACCAAACGCCTCAGTCACCAACAGCAACAACGCCGTAACACGAAACAACCCGCGTGCGTCTCCGGGAGGCAAGTGGGCCACGTGGTCTGGAGAGATGATGAGGTAGTGATAAATCGCTCCGAAGATGAGCGAGCCGAGCATGGAAGCAAGCAACAGCCACAGACCGGTTCTGGCATATCGAGTGAGGGACAAGACGAGCGCGACCAGAGGCGCGAGCACGATGACTGTTAGCACGTACGTTTGCTGCCAGTTGTTAAGCCCGACGGCCAGTCTCGTGTGTGCCTGTCCATGAAGCACAACGACAACCAAGTGAGCTAGAACGGCGATCGCTACCGAGACTCGCAATTGAGTTTGATGCGTAACCACAAAAGGCACAAAAGGCACAAGACAACGAAAGAAGAAGAGAGAGGCGGGACCTACTTCCCGTTCAGCTCCCGCCGGTACACATTGAAGTTCCGTGTGACACGGGCTCCGAGCTTTTCAGCCGTGCGGCGAGAAGGCCAGTTGTCGTCAAGCACGACTGTGTAGCTCCCAGTCTTGTAACCGCGAGCGATCATTCCAAGATAACTATGAGCGGCTAACGCCAAATTAATCCCACGCCCGCGAAATTCCTGCTTGACACCGATTATCAGCAACACACCGTGGTCTATCCGTTGAAATCGCTGCTGAAACTCCGGAAAGTTTTCTTCCAGCGCTTTGTCGCGCATGGGGTGCAGGGCCTGATTGATGTCAGGTAACGAATAAACAAATCCGATTCGCTCACCGTCAACTTCCGCAAAACCCATAAACTCCGGAATCAGGAATTCTTTGAACTCAACAGTGAATCCACGCATCACCGCATCTGGTAACGGCGCGAAACCCCAGTGTTCGCTGAATGTTTCGTTACCCAGCGCCGCGAACGCATCGCCTTCCTCTTCAATCCTTTCGAAGTCCCAGGACCGCACGACGACGCCTGAATCTGTAGCGCGCTGGACCATCTCGCGGTAACGCCGTGCCAACTCAGGCGTAAACTGAACTTGATACTGAACAACACCTTGTTCAGTAATAAAGCCACAGTTTTTGATATAGCTGTGATAGTACGCTGGGTTGAAGGTGTGGAAACATGTTGGAGCGGCTTGGTACGCATCGATAGTGAGAGGCATTTGCACTCCCGGCAGCATCGTAAGTCGGGCCGCAATGCAATCGCGTCCTCGCAGCCACTCACATGCTTCATGGACTAGAGCCTCGACCGCTTCGTCTTGATCGGGCAGGGCCTCGAAGAAGAGCAGGTGGCCCAACCTTTCGTCCCAGTGAAGCCAGTATGCTTCGTCTTTCAGCGCCGCTACTGTTCCCAGAATTCGATCTCCTTCCTCGACGGCGAAAGCCTGTATCTCAGACTGTGGACCAAAGCCGGCGTTTTCGCTAAGGGTTCTGATCAAATGGTGTTTGTCAGTGGGTACCCAGTAAGGGTTGTCACGATAGACGTCTTTCGCAAAATCGACAAAGCGTTCGAGGTCTTGAGGTGTGGTGAGTGTTTTTACGTTCATCGGAGGTCATTGTCCTTGCTTGAGATCGGCGGTCCAGTTAGTGACCACGTTGATCGGAGCTGACGTGATCTCGCCAACCATATTAATCACAAGAAATCGTTGACCGTCCGCTGTGACCGAAAACTGCGCCGAGGCCGACCCGAAGCTGGGAATGCGCAAGTCGAAGAGCGGCTTCGGTGTACTCGTCTCAAAATTACCGCCTGATACTTTCACGTCCACCGCCATCATTTTTCTATCACTTGAGACGTAGAACAACTCTTTGCCGTCCTGTCTCCAACTCAGGTAATAGCCGCCCTCAGTTGAAACCTGCCACTTGCCGCCCGAGTCGGGAAAGGCTTGTACGTAGATCTGATTGGTACCTGAGGCGTCTGAAACGTATGCGATCCATCGTCCATCCGGTGAGAACCGCGCGCCTCTTTCATTGGCCCCACTTTTAAGCAAAGGAAAGGGCTTTTGATCTTCAAACAATGGAAGCAGCCACAGATCGAACCTCGTTTCGGTGTTGTTGACGATGTAAAGAATGTGGCGGCCGTCGGCAGACCAATCGGACGGGTATGTATTTTCATCGGTCTTGAGCAGTAGTTGTTCTTCACCGGCGCCGCTCGCCGTCTTTAGATAAAGGTTCCTCGCGCCCTGGCGATCCGAAGCGAAGACAATGCGGCTGCCGTCAGGCGACCAGATTGGAAACAAATCCTGACCGAGATCGAATGTCAATCGCGTTGGCTTGCCGGTCGCTACATCAATGATCCAGACGTCACGATTCCCATGGGCGTCCGTACTGTCAAGTGCAACGCGTTTCTCATCAGGGGAAATCCAGGGACGAACAAAGTTGCCGGGCTCGCTAAGTGCGCCGAGTTCCTTGCCGGTTCGATCGATCCACACTGGTTGCGTTCTGCCAGTGTTGCTACTGCTGTAAGCCAGCACGCCGGTTTGGGACACCGAAAAGAACGTTTGAAACGACGCCACTTCGTATCCAACTTGTTCGGCGATGGGAAATGGCTCGCCGCTGAGCTCGAGTTTATCGACGTCGAAGCGCTGCGCCATCAGCGTCGCTTCACGCCGGAACAACAGGTAACCAGGATCAGCATACGCAACAATGGTATTGGAAACATTCAGAAGTCGTCTGCTCTCTTTAGTATCAAGCGATAAAATGTGTATTCCCTGGCTCTGTGGCCCACCCAGGACGGCGTACAACAAATGCCTGCCGTCGGGCAGGAAATGGGGCCAACGATGAGACGCCTCCTGCCGCGATGGCTCCAGCTTTGTTAATGGAGTTGCCTCACCACCAGCGACGGAAATCTGATAAAGCGGATCGTTCGGCGTCGGCTCAAAGACAATCAATCCGTCTTTGTTCCACGTACCGCCGCGAGGGACAGTCGCACTACACAGCGACTGGACCGTACCACCGGTTACTTCGATTTTTTTCAACTTAGCGGCAGCGAAAAATCCAATAAAGCGACTGTCTGGCGACCAGAAGGGAAAAGCGGCCCCTTCGGTTCCGGCCAATGGCTGGGCCGTAAACGAATCGAGTGGCCGGACCCATAAGAGGCTCTTGCCTGAAGTATCTGTTGCGACGAACGCGAGACGTAATCCGTCGGGTGAGATGGCGAAGGAATTGAAACCACTTTTATCCGGCGGGTTGATGACGGTCCGCAGCACGCGTGTCTCAGTTGGAGTACTTCGAAAGTAAGGAAAGTAGAGCGCCGTCAGAACGACCGTTGCAATCAGTGCAACTGCAGCAACTGTCGCGAAAATTAACTCGCGCCTGGTCCATCGACGGGCTGCGTTCGCAGGCAGGGTCATTGTTTGCGCGGAGTTCCCGTTCGAGCCGGAGAGCGTTTCTAACGCAAACGCGATATCACGCGCGGAATGAAAGCGTGATTCGGGATTCTTTTCGAGACAGTGATTCACCAATCGTTCTAACGCAGGTGAAACTGACTGGTTGGTCGAAGATAGTTCCGGTGGATCTTCTCGCAAGATCGCGCTCATCGTTTCAGCGGCTGAATCACGAAAGAACGCACGTTTGCCGGCGAGTATCTCGTAAAGAATTGCGCCAAACGAGAAGATGTCTGTGCGGTGATCGACCTTCTGTCCTTTTAGTTGTTCGGGCGACATGTAACCCACAGTGCCCATTACCACACCGGGATCAGTATTGACGCGACGAGTAGGAACATCTGTTTGGACCTGGTCGCCGTCGAGTTGCGTGAGTTTCGCGAGTCCGAAGTCGAGAATTTTTACGCGGCCATCGTTCGTGATGAAGACGTTGTCGGGTTTTAGATCGCGATGGATGATTCCTTTTTCGTGTGCGGCGGCGAGACCGTGTGCGAGCTGCAAGGCGTAGTCGATCGCACGGCGTTGGCCCAGCGGAGTGCCGCCGATGCGTTTGCGCAACGTTTCGCCTTCGAGTAATTCGGAAACGATGTAGGGAGCGCCGTCGTGAGCGCCGATGTCGTGGACGATCAGAACGTTGGGATGATTCAGCGCACCTGCCGCACATGCTTCCTGTTGAAATCGATGCAGGCGATTTCCATCGGCCGAAAAGGTTGCAGGAAGGACTTTGACTGCGACGTCACGACCGAGATCGAGATCGCGCGCGTGATAGACCTCACCCATTCCGCCCGCGCCGATCTTTGAGCGGATTTCATAGCGACCGAGTTTCGTGCCTTGGATCAGACTCATTTATGAGTCTTCGAACCGATGTGTTGCGTCAGTTTAGCGGAAGCCGGGCTTATTCTATTGGAAGGTCAAAGAAGGGGGCAACAAAAAGCAGGCGGCGCGGGTGGGTGGCCGCCTGCTCTCAAGACTTTACCTAAACGATTTGAACGTTGCTCGCATGTCTTCAGTGAGCAGTTGCGGCTGTTCCCAGGCCGCGAAGTGACAGCCCTTCGGCGCTCGGTTGAAATATATGAGCTTCGGATAGGCTCGCTCGGCCCAATCCTTCGAGACCACATATATCTCATCAGGGAAAACACTAACGCCAACCGGGATGTTGACGTTTTTCGGGGCAACGAAGCTGAACTCGTTCTCCCAGTATAGACGCGCTGAGGAGATCGCAGTGTTCGTCAGCCAGTAAAGTGTGATGTTGTCGAGAATGTCGTCTCGCGTCAGCCCTTCCGAAACACCGTCAAAGACACGGGCGATGAGATGGTAGCTGCGAATATCATGGTCCAGTATCCAGGAGGCCAGACCGATCGGTGAATCTGCAATCCCGTAGAGCGTCTGTGGCCGGTTCCCCATCTCTTGCGCATAGGACAAACCATTCTGATAGAAATCAACGAGGTGGTCGTATCCGAGTTTCTCCTCGGCTGAGAAATCGGGCTGCGCCGGAGCGCCCACAAATGCCGCCTTGTCGATTTCGGCCGGAACTGCACCCGGCATGTTCGTGTGAATGGCGAGCAATTCCGGAGGCGCTTGGGCACCCATCAAATCGACGATGAGCGCCCCCCAATCCCCGCCCTGAGCGACATAGCGTTCATAACCGAGGCGCTTCATCAGAACGTCCCAGGTACTCGCGATCTTCGTAGCATCCCAGCCGGTAGCGGTTGGCTTTCCAGAGAATCCATAACCGGGCATGGACGGGATCACGACATCGAAAGCATCCTCCGGAGTTCCGCCAAATGCCGTCGGATTTGTCAGCGGATCGATGATCTTAAGCAGTTCGACGATCGAACCGGGCCAGCCGTGCGTGATGATGACAGGCAGCGCATTTTCATGTTGCGAACGAACGTGAATGAAATGGATGTCGAGGCCGTCAATCTCAGTCGTGAAATGGGGGACCGCGTTCAACTTCGACTCACACTTACGCCAATCGTAATCTGTCCCCCAATAGGCGGCGAGTTTCTGCATAGTCGCGAGCTGCACTCCTTGCGATGCGTCCGGAACGAGTTCCGCCTCAGGCCACCGCGTTGCGTTGATGCGCCGGCGCAATTCGGTGAGTTCCGCCTCCGGGAAATTCACCTGCGGAAACGGGCGGATCTCAGTATTGTCAGGGGCTCGTTGTGTAGCACTAGTCTGGGTCATATATGCCTTCCTTCTTATCAGTCGTCCTTTTGGGCTTGGGGGAAGTGGGAGAGTACTACCGCGCAGAGCTCAGCGAATCCTGAAAGACAGGTACTTCGAAATACCTCTTTCGAGTTAATGAGCACGCATCAGAGGACGTCTTAAAATATTAGATGAATTCGGAAACTTTCTCTCCAGTGCCAGCGTTGAAGGCTCTTTGAGTTGGTTTTCGGTTGACTTTGACGGGCTTCTGGGATAGAAGCTCTGCCAAACCTGCGTTGCTCACTTCGCTGGATTGGCTTCGCTCGGCCGTCCTTAAGAATAAATTTTGTGTTGGAGTAGTTTAGTCCCCGCCACATAGGAGTACGCCCATGAAGACTCGAATCGCGTTGCTTTTGTCGATCGTTCTTGTTTCTGCGTTAGCTGTTCCGGCGCAGCAACCACAGCCGCAGCCGCAACCCCAGCCGGCAACCTCGCCCGCTGCACAGCCGGCAACTTCGCCCGCTGCCCAAGGTGCGCCCAGAGCCGGAACCCCTGAACCACCCAAGGACAAACCGTTTGCGGACATCGTCAAAGACGCACAGGTGATCAAGGGATTGTTCACCATGTACCGCACCGAAGATAAGGTTTTCCTCGAAATTCTTCCCGATCAACTCGAGAAGATGTATCTGCTTTCACTGACGTTTGATTCCGGTTTGGGTGAGCGCGGCTTTTACGCCGCCGCGATGGCCGGTGAGGCGCCGATTGTTTTTCACAAACAGGGAAAGAACATTCAACTGGTTGCCAAAAACACCCGATTCATCGCCGATGCCGGCCCAATGCGCCGCGCGGTTGATCGCTCATTCAGCGACTCGATTATGGGTATGACCAAAATCGAGAGCCTGCCTCATCCTGAACGGAAGAGTGTCCTGATTGACCTCGGTGCGCTGTTTCTTACGGACTTGCCGATGCTCAGTTATGACCTTGAAGCCACGTTCCGGATCGGATATCGCTTTGACCCGAAGAACAGCACTTTCGGCGCTTTGAAGGGTTTCACGCAAAACATGGAGCTCGAGACGATTGCGCACTATGCAACTGAGCGTCCTCCGTTGCCGCCGATGCTTCCGCCCGGCGCTGCACCGCCGCCGATGCCGCCTCCGCCGGCCAATCTTCCCGATGTCCGGAGCATGCTGTTCCGCTTGAGATACAGTTTGTCAGAACGGCCACAGACAGGTTTCCGGCCGCGACTGGCTGACGATCGCGTCGGTCACTTCGTCAATACCATCGAGGACTACAGCGACGATAATCGCTACAGCACCACGAAACGCTACGTTAATCGTTGGCACCTCGAAAAGCAGGATCCATCAGCAGCATTGTCGGCTCCGAAACAGCCGATCGTGTTCTGGCTGGAGAACACTATTCCGCTGAAGTATCGCGACGCGATTCGCGATGGCGTGCTGATGTGGAACAAAGCGTTTGAGAAGATCGGATTCAAGGACGCCGTTGTGGTGAAACAACAACCCGACGACGCCGATTGGGATCCGGGTGATGTCCGCTACAGCACGATTCGCTGGTTTGCCGGTTACCCCGATCCGGGATTTGCCCAAGGACCATCGCGCACGGATCCGATCACCGGTCAAATTTACGATGCGGATATTCGTTTTTCAGAAGCGATGACGCGTTTCTTCCGTCGCGAAGTAAACGAAGCGATCAATCCGCTGGCAGCAATGCCCTGGAATTACGCGCCGACGCGCGCATTTGTGGCGCCCTGGAGTGTCGCGAATGCCAGCTATCAATGCGACTTCGCCCAGGGTGCGGTGAACGACGCTGAATTTGCCGTTGATTTGCTGATGGGCCGAGGCATGGATCCAAATGGTGCCGAAGCCGATAAGTTCATCAAGGATTTTCTGCGTGAGATCGCCGCCCACGAAGTCGGTCACACGTTGGGCCTTCGTCACAACTTCCGCGCGAGCACGATTCACACTTTCGAGAACGCGCAGGATCCGTCGATCACTTCGCGCGACGGGTTGACGGGTTCGGTGATGGATTACATTCCAACCAACATCGCCGCGCGCGGTGGCAAGCAGGGTGAGTATCACCAGTCGACTCTTGGACCATACGACTACTGGGCCATCGAGTACGCCTACAAGCCCTTGAACGCATCGAGCATGGAGGCTGAGGAGCCTGAACTGAAGAAGATAGCTCAACGAGCGGCTGAACCGCTGCTTGCTTATGACACTGACGAAGACGCCGGCTTCGGTCCGGGTCTCGATATGGATCCGGTCGTCAACCGGTTCGACCTGGGTACCGACCCGCTGAAGTACTACACACACCGAGTCAGCCTCGCTCAGGAGATCTGGTCCAACATGGAACAGCGTCTCGAGAAACAAGGCGAGGGATACCAGGTTCTTCGTCGCAGCTTCAACAACGCGTTGGGCCAAACTGGTTCCAATTTGTTCCTGGCGTCGAAGTATATCGGTGGCGTTTATCACTATCGCAGTCACGTCGGCGATCCTGGTAACCGTTTACCGTTCGAGCCAGTGCCCGTGGAGAAACAGCGACAGGCTCTGAACCTGCTGCGTGACAACTTGTTCGCGCCGACGGCGTTCAAGTTCTCTCCGCAACTGCTCAACAAGTTGCAGAACGAACGCTTCATCAACTTCAGCAACTTCACCCCGTCCCGGCAGGACGTCGCTATCCATGGGGCGGTGCTGTCGTTGCAGCGACAAGTGCTTGATCGGATCTTCCATCCGACCCTGCTAAGTCGAGTTCAGGACACCGAGCTGAAGGTGTCGGCTCCGGCGCAGGCGTTCACCCTCGGTGAGTTGTTCATCGGAATTCAGGATTCCATTTGGGCCGAGACAAAGGCACCGAACGGAACACTGAACATCAACAGTTACCGGCGCTCGTTACAACGTGAGCATCTCCGCAAAATGATCGGAATGGTGCTACGCGACGCGGCGGTGCCGGAAGATGCGCGCACATTGGCGCGTCACAATCTGGTTACGCTGCGCGCGCAGTTGCAGGGCGCTCTCGCGAAACCGGGAATCAAGTCGGTTGAAGTCCGCGCGCATTTGAGTGAGTCGATCGCGCGAATTGACGAGACGTTGAAGGCGGGCATGCAGCGGACGGCGTTCTAAATTTTCGAACGCATTCCGGTTGCGCTTGCAACCTTGTCTCTGGAATGACTGGGGCACGATCCACAAGATTGTGCCCCAGTTTTTTGTTTAGTCTGATGGTCCAACAGCGTAGTGATGTCCTAAGTTCAACTGTGCGGATCTCTGCGGTGCCTCTGCGTCTCTGCGTTTTA
>DASRPN010000090.1:0-17285 GCA_035646355.1 Pyrinomonadaceae bacterium
CCACTGATGACGACCGCGGAGCCAATGTCGGAGGAGCAGGAAGTCTTCCTCAAACACATTCAGAAGAAAGGCCTCAAGCGCACCTCCCAGCGTGACCTGATTCTCGACGTTTTTCTACGCACCGAAGAACATCTCTCCAACGAAGATCTCTACCGGCTCGTGCAAAAAGAGGATCCCGGCGTAGGTCAAACGACCGTTTATCGCACACTCAAACTCCTGACCGAAGCAGGACTCGCGCGCGAAGTCCGGTTCGGTGACGGACGCACGCATTACGAGCATAACTACAAACATCAGCACCACGACCACATGATCTGTTCCGAGTGCGGCAAGATCATCGAGTTCTACTCCGCGGAACTGGAAGCCATCCAGGACGCGATGGCCGCCAAGCACCGGTTTCAGATCACCCAGCATCTATTGAGGATTATTGGGATCTGTGCCGACTGTAGGCGCGCCCTGAAACAGAACGCACAATCTCAGGCCTCCTGAGTTCCCGAACCCTCAACGGAATACGGATTTCGAACCCAAAAACAACTTCCTTTGCCTTTGCCTCAACTAAAGGTGTAATTTCAGGTTGATACAGCACTGCCAACACGGGGGATATGCACGATGAGTGTTTCGATCACGTTTGAACCTTCCGGACTGTCCGGAGTCGTTGCGGAGGGAACCTATCTCATCGACGCCGCGCGACGCATGGGTGTCTCTCTGGGAGAAGGCTGCACGATCGGCAAAAGCGAGTGTCCTGCCTGTCTCATAACAGTTAAGTCCGGCGCCGCGTTGCTCTCCGCACCAAGTGCCGCCGAACTGAAACAACTCGACGTCGAAGACCTGGCCCAGTCAAATCGTCTCGCCTGCCAGGTCAAACTCCAGTTCCCCGGCGAAGTAGTAGTGATGGCCACCGCGCGAAAACCGGGCAGCAGCGGCGTGCCACGCGACACAGCATCAGAACTAAGAAGAGACTTCGGCGCACTTCCACTTCGCCAAAAGCTCGCGACGCTCGTGCAGCTCGAAGCAATCACAATGTCAGAAGCTTTCGACTCGGCGATCGAGAAACCGCTTGCTTTCGGCGCCAAGACAATGGATGCGGTCCTGAACAAACGCGCACAAAGAAAAAGCAAGCACCGTAAATGACCCACGGCAAGTCTCGCGATCGGTCCCGGCACAGAAACACTCTCACTCGTGCGTGCAGCGTGCTCTGGCTGGCGCTCGTGCCATTGCTCTTTGCGGCTTGTCCAAAGAACCAGAAACCCCCGCGACAACCCCGCGTCGGGATGAAGTCCGGCTCGTCGCCCGCAACGCGACTCCCGCCAATTCCCACCGCATTTAACGGCGAACGCGCGTTGGACCACGCACGCAAGCAGATCGAGTTTGGACCACGTCCGCCGGGTAGCCCAGAACTCGAAAAGACTCGCGCTTACATCGTCGAGCAGTTGAAGTCCTTTCGTTTGAACGTCACCGTCGACGAGTTCACCGCCAAGACTCCGCAAGGCGAAAAGAAGATGGCTAACATCACGGCCGAACTTCCCGGTGAAACGAAGACCACGATCCTGATCGGCAGCCACTACGACACGAAGTTTTACAAAGACATGCATTTCGTCGGCGCCAACGATCCCGCTGCATCGGTCGGGACGCTGATCGAAATTGGACGGGTTATCGGCAGTCTGCGCGAAAAACCGAAGATCACAGTGAAGCTGGTGTTCTTCGACGGCGAAGAGGCTTTCTGCGAGGGATGGAGCGATTGTGGCAATCCTGACAATCCGGACAACACCTATGGCAGCCGGCATTACGTATCGCAGTTAAAAGCCAACAAAGAACTCGAGGAGACCTATGCGCTGATCCTGCTCGACATGATCGGTTATAAGAAACTCGAACTTGGCCGCGACTCAACGAGCACCCGCTGGCTACAAGACATCATCTGGGAAACCGGACGCGAATTGGGCCACGGAAAGATCTTCGTCGATCGCGAAGAGGGCATCGGCGGCGACGATCACGAGCCATTCCTTCGCGCCGGAGTAGATGCTGTCGATGTTATTCAACTCAATAGTTATCCACACTGGCACAAGGCGGACGATACAATCGACAAGATTTCAGCGCAGAGCATGAAGATCGTAGGCGACACGGTGTTGGCGAGTCTGCTGAAACTCGTGGCGCGTATTGAATCGGAAAAAGATACACAAAAAGGCCCAAAGGAAGAGACACAAAAAGGCACAAAAGAAGATCAAGATGAAAAGAATCGCGGTAATCCCCGGTGATGGAATCGGCCCGGAAGTCGTGCGCGAAGCTGTTCGCGTCATCCGGCATCTCCAACAGACAAAAGGCCTCGAAGTCGAGCTGGTAGATTTCGATTGGGGCGCCGACAAGTTTCTGCGCGATGGAGTGACGTTACCAGACGGCGCACTCGAAATGCTTTCAGCCGAGTTTCACGCGATCCTCGCGGGCGCATTTGGCGATCCGCGGGTGCCTACGAACAAACACGCGGAAGACATTTTGCTCGGCATGCGTCGCGGACTCGATCTCTACATCAATCTCCGTCCCGTGCGTTTGCTTCACGAACGACTAACGCCGCTCATCAATCGCAAGACTAACGAGATCGACTTCGTCGTCTTTCGTGAAAACACGGAGGGCGCGTACTGCGCGGCCGGTGGATTCTTGAAACACGGAACCGCGGACGAGATCGCGCTTCAGGATGAGATCAACACGCGACGCGGAGTGGAGCGGATCATCGTCGCGGCGTTTGAGTACGCGCGCGCAAACCACCGCACGCGCGTTACGATGGCTGACAAGTCGAACGTGCAGCGCTTCGGCGGCGATTTGTGGCAGCGCGTTTTCAAAGAGGTCGCCGCTGGTTATTCAGAGACAACTGCGAATCACCAGTACGTCGATGCGATGGCAATGCACATGGTGCTCGATCCGTCGCAGTATCAGGTGATCGTCACGAACAATTTATTTGGAGACATTTTGACCGACGTCGGCGCGGCGATTCAGGGCGGACTCGGGCTCGCTGCTTCAGGCAATATTCATCCCGGGAAAGTGTCGCTTTTCGAGCCAGTGCACGGCAGTGCGCCTCCATTGGCGGGAAAGGGAATTGCTAATCCAATTGGATCTATTCTGACTTTGGCGATGATGCTAGAATATCTGGGTTTCCAAAAGCTGAGTGACGACGTTGAAGAAGCGGTGCGGGCTGCAGTCTCGGACAACGAGACGACGCGAGATCTCGGCGGGAAACTTTCTACAGAACAAGCGGGCGCGGCGATTATCGCGCGCCTCGGGTAAAACTTCGGAAGCAATAAACCATTGGGTAGTGTCTTACGTTTGCCAGTATTCTATGCGTCCCTCGGCGGTCTCTGCGACTCTGCGGTAAAAACCGCAAGACAGATAAAAACGCAGAGACGCGGAGGACCGCAGAGCAACGCAGAGAGAAAATTGAGACACCACCAACCATTGGCTACCTCATGAGCCGGGAAGCAATAGAAGTGGAGGCGTTATGACAAGTGCGGGAAAACTCACGACGAAGGCGATCGCGGTGATTGTGATAGTGGCGATGCTGGGTGCGGTGGGGCTTTCGCCGGTCATAATGGTGTTCTTCTTTGGAGTTATTTTGGTGATCTGGATCGTCGCCCGCCACACACAAACACGCGAAGTCGAGCGAATCTTCGACTTCTACGTCGCGGCGGACGCGATCCTGCGCGAAGAAGAACGACGCTGGTACGGGTTTGAGATCGCCGAGGTCATTGAACAAGGCGAATGCTTGCTCGAGATGATGCCGGACGCGCCGCCGTTGAATCACTTCGCAATCGGCGCGCTTTATCATCGCATGGGTAATCACCAGGCGACGGTCGAATACCTGTCGCGGTTGGTGGAAGACGAAAGTTACGACGAGGCATATCGTACCGCTCCGTCACCGCAACTGCGTCGTTACGTTTCGATGTTGCGCCAGATCGAATATCACCCGTCCACTGCGCCACAAACTTTAGCCGCCGTAAGGAGTCTCGAACGGGCGCGACAGAAGACTGCCGGCAAACTACTCATCGAAAGCCGCGGTGTACTCGAGAACGAAAGGCAAACCGTTGCGCCGCTTCGAGAAGCGGCAGCTTCGGAGAACCACGAGCCGACTCCGACTGAGACGAAGTTTGCGCCATCGGTGCCGTTGAGTTTTATCTCGCCGCCACCGCCAATTTCGACAGTGCTGCATGACGTCTATCCCGAAGAAACGTCGGTTACGAACTAACATTTCGCCTCCGCGAGATTCGCTTGTTTGAAACCCTGACAGCCGAAATCATCGCGATCGGGTCCGAACTCCTCGCGCCCGATCGCGCCGACACCAACAGTCTCTGGCTCACCGAGAAACTCAACCGGCTCGGTATCGAAGTCAAACTCAAGACGATCGTCGGCGACGACGACGCCCGCCTCGAAGAAGCAATCAAAGATGCTGTTCGACGATCGAAAGTCGTGATCACGACCGGAGGTCTTGGACCAACCGAAGACGACATCACACGCAAGATCACTGCCCGGGCGCTTGGGCGACGGTTGTTGCTCGACGAAGTTGTGCTCGCCGAGATCCGGCAGCGATTTCAGAGTTTTGGTGTGACGATGCCGGAGCGAAACTCGCGTCAGGCGATGGTAATCGAAGACGCTGAAGTGTTGCCGAATCCGAATGGCACCGCGCCCGGAATGTTTATCGATGACCAGGGGACGGCGATTGTGTTGTTGCCAGGGCCGCCGCGTGAGATGCGTCCGATGTTTGAGAATCACGTGAGTGAGAGGCTCGCCGGGCGTGCGGGGAGTTTGCGTGTTGTGCGACGGATGCTGCGTGTTGCGGGGATGGGCGAGTCGGCTGTTGATGAAAAGATCGCACCTGTCTACACGCAGTACGATAATCCGGTGACGACGATTCTGTTCAATCAGAGTGAGATCGAGATTCATCTGACGGCGCGAGGCCGCACGGAGAAGGAAGCAACGGATCTGCTTGATCGGTTGACGGGACAGATTGAGGAGCGTTTGGGTAATTCGATCTTCTCGTTTGCTGGCGAGACGATGGAAGAAGTTGTTGGCTTGAAGTTGTCAGTTGGTGGGTACACGTTGGCGGTTGCTGAGAGTTGCACTGGCGGATTGCTCGCGCAGCGTTTGACTGAAGTTCCGGGATCGTCGAAGTACTTTATTGAAGGTGTTGTCACGTATGCCAACGACGCGAAGACGCGAACGCTGGGCGTCGAGCCGATGCTGTTGATGGAGCATGGAGCGGTGAGTGCGCCCGTTGCGGAAGCGATGGCTGAGGGTATTCGCAAACGTGCCGAGACGGATTTTGGGTTATCGATCACCGGAGTTGCCGGACCCGGTGGTGGAACTGACGAAAAGCCGGTGGGAACAGTCTTCATTGCGTTGTCCGACGAAATTCAAACTCAACATCGCAAACTCCACCTGCCCGGCGACCGCCACCTCATCCGCTGGCGCGCCTCACAAGCCGCACTGGACATGTTGCGCAGACGATTAAGTTGAGCTTCTTTGCGCCTTTGCGTCTTTGCGGGATAGTTTTTGAACGAAAATCATCAAAGTCTCCCGCAAAGACGCAAAGGCGCAAAGAGGGCAATCTCAGGAGTTTCAGGTTTTAGCGCGACGGAGACTGGTGTTGCTTGCGCCAGTCTTCGACGAGGATGGCCCACCGTTCGTGGTCGCGCCAGCGGCCGGAGACTTTCAGGTAACGTCGCGAGTAGCCTTCCTTCACAAAGCCTGCACGTTTCACGAGTGCAATCGACGGCGCGTTTTCCGGTTGGATGTTTGCTTCCAGTCGGTGGAGTTTTAGCTTAATGAACGCGTAACGCAGCATGAGTTGTAGTGCTTCGGTCATGTATCCCTGACGCGAGAACTCTTCTCCGATCTGATATCCGACATATGCACTGCGAAACCCACCATGAAAGATCTGACTCAACGCGATCGATCCCATCACCGCACCATCCTGCACACGGCAGATCAGAAAACACGCGCCATCCGGTTTCGAATTCCTATTCATAAACGCTTCGAACTGCTTCATCGTCGTCGGCGGCGAGGCGAGCCCGCGATGAAACTTCGCGCTGCGACGGTTCACAGGGAGAAACTCCGCGCCATCACTCGTGACCGGCAGACGCAGCACAACACGCTTGCCCTTGATTATCGTTTTTTCGTTCGAACTTGCTTCCCGCATGTGATAACGTGATCTGCCATTCACAAATCTCAAGGTGCGATCTCAGTTGCGACTGTTACTCGTCGTCATTATTGCATACCTGATCGGATCGATTCCGTTTGGTTACCTGATCGTGCGCGCCAAAGGCGGCGGCGACGTGCGCGACACCGGTTCAGGAGGCACTGGCGCCACGAACGTCTCGCGACGAGCAGGTAAAGCCGCGGGCGTAGTTACACTGATACTCGACGCCCTCAAAGGTGCGATCGCGGTCATCATCGCGCAATTAATGTTGAAAGGGGACGATACGACGTGGCTCCCGGCCGCAGCAGCGATTGCCGTGATCGTGGGCCATGTATTTCCGGTGTGGCTCAAATTCCGCGGCGGCAAAGGCGTGGCGACGGGCGTTGGTGTTTTTCTAATGCTGGCTCCTTTGGCAGTTCTGTTTGCCGGCGTGATATTCGTCACTGTTGTTGCGCTGACGAAATACGTTTCGCTTGGATCGATCCTTGCGGCAGCGACGATCCCATTATTCGTGTGGTTGTTTGTCCTGGAAGTCGATTTGAAACCGTTGCTCGCGGCGTCGATTACAGGCGCTTTGTTGATTGTGTTCGCGCATCGCGGAAACATCGCGCGATTATTGAGCGGAACTGAGCCGCGCATTTCCGATCTGAAACGATGACAAAGCGAATAGCCATTATCGGCGCCGGTAGTTGGGGAACGGCGCTCGCGATTATTGCCGCCCGCGCCGGTCATGAGGTGACGATTTGGTCGCGCGATCCTCAGGTCGTGCACTCGATCAACGAAGAGCGCGTCAACGGCAGATACCTCACGTCAGCTTCAATCCCCGATCGAGTAACCGCAACAAACAACATCACCGCCGCACTTAATGAAGCATCGGTCGTGTTACTCGCCGCTCCTTCACACGCTGCTCGCGAACTTCTCACGCAGATGTCACCGGCGCTTGATGAATCGGCGATCATCGTGAGCGTTTCAAAAGGTATCGAGATCGAAACCGGCAAACGAATTTCAGAGATCGCGAAAGAAACGGTAGATGCTTCTCACCCGTTCGTATGTCTTTCTGGTCCATCGTTCGCGAAGGAGGTTGTAATAGGTCAGCCGACAGCCGTTGTGGCGGCGAGCAAGGACGCGATTGCGGCCCGAACAGTGCAGGCAGATCTGAGTTTTGAGAACCTGCGAATCTACACAAACACCGACGTCGTCGGAACCGAGCTTGGCGGTTCAGTGAAAAACGTAATGGCAATCGCGGCAGGCATGACTACCGGCTCAGGACTTGGCTCAAACAGCGTTGCGGCCCTCATCACGCGCGGACTCGCGGAGATCACTCGCCTGGCACGCCGCGAAGGCGCACAGATGGAAACGTTGATGGGACTCGCCGGCCTCGGCGATCTCGTGCTTACGTGCACCGGCAGTCTCTCGCGCAATCGTTTCGTCGGCGAGCAACTTGGAAAGGGAATTTCGCTGGATGAAATTTCAGCCGGCATGAACGAAGTCGCGGAAGGGATAAAGACAACGCTGGCAGTGAAGCAACTGGCGGATCGCGCTGGCCTGGAGTTGCCAATCACGAACGAAGTGAAAGCGGTGCTTTACGATGGAAAATCCGTGCCTGATGCGGTTTCTGAACTGATGAGCCGGCCATTACGCGAAGAAGTGTGAGCATTTTCCATTTTCCGTTTCTCATTTGTCATTTTCCATTCGAAAATCCGGCTTTGTTAAACGACAAATGATTAATGTCAAATGACAGATGGAAAATAAACAGGATCGCCGACGCGCACTTCACCCGGCGTTACAACGCTCGCATAGACACCAAAATTCTGCTTTGCATCTTTCACGATCGAACGCAGGATGCTCGCGTCCTTCGGCAAGTTCTTCTGCGCCTGGATCGTCATCCCACACCGCACGGTCGGAATCTCGCACCGTATTTCAACACTTCCAAGCCGAACCTTCCGCCCTCCCCATTCGCTTTCAATCAAGCCTTTAATCTGTGGTTCAGTTTCGATAAGAAAGTTTGGCCGAAAGCGTCGCACGTCCCAGGTCGCCGTCGGGTTTACGTTGCGCATGACTTCAAGCGACGAAGTAGTGAGCGCATGAATCGGAAACGCACCGAAGTAGGTGCCGGGTGGCGAGGTGAACTCGAGTATCTCGGGCGGCAACGTTGAGATATCGGGAATCGGTTCGCCGGGTTCACGACTGAACGCTTCGCGCAACTCAGCATTCGCCTTTCCGAAGCTGGTCAGCGCCGGCATCGCTGCACGAAACGCGGGGTACCGAGCTAACTTCCCAAACACCTGCGCCAATTTCGATCTACGACGGTAGAACTCGAGATTCGTCGCGGGTTGACGAGGCCACAGTGACACCGATCTCCCAAGCATCTCCGAAAGACGCGCGTTCACGTCAGTCGAGTCACTCATCAATTCGACGCCATCCGGAAAACGCATCACGACGTGAGGAATGGCGCCGTCACTCGGCGACTCGCGATATCGCGCTTCACACTCCATCAACAGCGGAATGTACTTGCCGTTGGTAACCTCGCCCGTCGTGTCGTCGCGAATCGCCCATCCACGGTCGGCGCGAAGGCCGAGCGGCCCGACACTGCATGACTCGAGCGGCTCGCCGCCCATCGTTTTCACGGCGTAACGCCAAATTTGTTTGACGGTTCCGATTCGCATTTTCTATATTCGCACGCGCAAGCCAGCGTCCACTCAGTGACAAAAGTAAAGGAGCCTACCCAAATGTTCAAGACGTGGTGCGCGTCTCGTAAGAGTGTGATTCTCTGCCTGTTCGCTCTTTCCGCGATTTCGGTCTACGCACAAAACCCCACAACGCCACCCTCCGAGTCTGAGCGACTGCGGGCTTTCCAGTATCGCAGCATTGGACCATATCGCGGCGGTCGTTCAGCCGCGGTGGCGGGAGTTCCGTCGCAACCGTTCGTTTATTACTACGGCGGGACGGGTGGCGGAGTTTGGAAAACTACAGACGGCGGCATCAATTGGGAACCGATTAGCGACGGCTCGGTATTCGGCACCGGCTCCGTCGGCGCGATCGCCGTATCTGAATCCGATCCGAACGTGATTTACGTGGGCATGGGCGAGTCGCCGATTCGCGGAAATGTTTCGCACGGCGACGGAGTTTACAAATCAACTGACGCCGGCAAGACGTGGAAACGTATCGGACTCGAAGACTCGCGACAGATCCCGCGTATTCGCATCCACCCGAAGAACCCGGACCTGGTTTACGTCGCGGCGTTGGGCCATATTTTTGGCCCAAACGATCAGCGCGGCGTGTTTCGTTCCAAAGACGGTGGCAAGACGTGGGAAAGGGTCTTCAACCGCGGCAACAAAGCCGGCGCCATCGATCTGGTTCTCGATCCGTCGAACCCGAACACGATGTACGCGGGTTTCTGGGAAGTTTATCGAAAGCCTTGGACGCTGGAGAGCGGTGGACCAGGCAGTGGCATCTTCAAGTCGGTTGACGGCGGCGACACGTGGACCGAGTTGACGCGTAATGCCGGTTTGCCGCGCGGCATGGTAGGCAAAGTCGGTATTACTGTTTCTCCTGCAAACCCCGAACGCGTGTGGGCCATCGTCGAAGCGGAAGACGGCGGCGTGTTTCGTTCAGACAACGCCGGCCGCACATGGACCAAGGTTAACGACGAACGCCGGCTGCGCCAGCGTGCCTGGTACTACACGCGCATCTACGCCGACACCAAAAACGCCGACACGGTTTACGTTTTGAACGTCCAGTTCTTCCGATCAAACGACGGTGGACGAACATACAGCACGATCGGTGTTCCTCACGGCGACAATCACGATCTCTGGATCGCGCCGGAAGATCCGAACCGCATGGTTCAAAGCAACGACGGCGGCGCAAACGTGTCGTTCAATGGAGGCCGCAGTTGGACCGAACAAGACCAGCCAACGGCGCAGTTTTATCGCGTCGCAATCGACAACGATTTTCCTTACAACATTTACGGCGCGCAGCAGGACAACTCGACGATAAAGATCGCGAGCCGCACGATGGGCAACGGGATTGACACGAGTGACTGGCACGATGTCGGTGGCGGTGAGTCAGGCTGGATCGCGCCGTCACCAAAAGACTCAAACATCGTCTTTGCAGGTTCCTACGGCGGGCTTACGACGCGCTACGATCACCGTACGCGTCAGGAGCGCAACGTCAGTCCCTATCCGAACAACCCGATGGGTTCAGGCGCTGATGCTTTGAAGTATCGTTTTCAGTGGAACTTCCCGATCGTCTTTTCACCACACGATCCCAACACGCTTTACGCTGCCGCGAATGTGCTTTTCAAGACCACGGATGAGGGTTCGAGTTGGCAGGTGATAAGTCCTGATTTAACGCGCAATGACAAGTCGAAGCAGGGTGCGTCGGGCGGTCCGATCACGAAAGACAACACGAGCGTTGAGTACTACGCGACGATCTTTGCGCTGATGGAGTCGCCGGTGCAGGCAGGAACGATTTGGGCAGGCAGCGACGATGGGCTGGTCCATCTGTCGCGCGACGGCGGTAAGAACTGGTCAAAGGTGACTCCGCCCGAGAGCATTATGCCAGAGTGGATCCAGATTAATTCGCTCGAGGCTTCGCCACACGATCCGGGCACGGCATATCTCGCCGGCACGATGTACAAGTGGGACGACAACAAACCGTACCTCTATCGCACCAGCGACTACGGCAAGACGTGGAAGAAGATCACAAACGGCATTCCCGACACCGCTTTCACGCGCGTCATTCGCGAAGACCCGAACAAACGCGGTCTGCTTTATGCGGGAACGGAAACGGGGATGTACGTATCGTTTGATAACGGTGAACGTTGGCAGTCGTTGCAACTCAATTTGCCGGTTGTGCCGATCACGGATCTCGCGGTGCATAAGCGTGAGAAAGAGCTGGTAGTCGCGACCCAGGGAAGATCGTTCTGGATCCTCGATGATCTGCCGTTGTTGCATCAAATCGTGGACGCCGGTGGATTCAACTCCGTCTCGAAAACGCAGCTCTTCAAACCGAAAGACAGTTATCGCACGCAGGGTGGTGGTGGGTTTCCGCTGCCTGCAACGGCGACCGTCGGCAGTAACCCGGCGAATGGAGTTGTTGTCTACTATTCGTTGAAAGCGAAGCCGACGACTGATCTCGAACTGGAATTCCTCGACACGGCCGGTAAATCGATTCAGAAATATACGGCCAGATTACCGAAGCCAGGTGAGGGGGCAGCAGCGGCGCCGGCGGCGGCTGCGGGCGGCGGAGGTGGTTTTGGTCCACCACCCACACCGCCACCGCCGACGAATGTTGGACTCAATCGTTTTGTTTGGGACATGAGATACGCGGATGCCGCTCGGTTCCCGAACCTGATTCTTTGGGCCGGCGAGATGCGCGGTCCAAAGCTGTCCCCCGGAACTTACAAGGTGAATTTGAAGGTCGACGGTCAAACGCTGACGCAGAGCTTCGAAATCAAAACCGATCCGCGTTTGAACATTACCGCCGCGGACTATGCAAAGCAGACCGAACTGGGTTTGAAGATCCGCGACAAGTTGACGGAAACGCATAACGCGATCGTCCAGATTCGCGAGGTACGACGGCAGGTTGAAGACTTATTGAAGCGCGTTGCCGGTCAGCCGCAATTCAAAACGCTGAACGATGCGGGTACGGCGTTGAATAAGAACCTGACCGCGATCGAGGAAACGCTGTATCAGACGAAGAACCAGAGCAACCAGGATCCGTTGAACTATCCGATCCGGCTCAACAACAAGCTGGCAGCGCTGGGAGGTGTTGTCGGTAGCGCGGAAGCGGCGCCGACAGCGCAGTCGTACGCGGTTTACGAGGAGCTGGTGACGCAGATCGATGCGCAGTTACAAAAGCTCGCGCAAGTGATGCGGACCGATGTCGCAGCGTTCAATCAACTGGTGCGCGATCAAAATATTCCCGCGGTGGTGGTAAAGTAATTTAGTGCTGATTGTCCGTACTCAGTGGTCAGTTGTCAGTGGTAATTCGCTGAGCACCGACGGACTACTGACTACGGACAACTGACCACTGACTAACCATGGATCAAAAACCAGTTACCACCAAACAACTTGCATTGTTAACGCAGGCGCAGTTGACTGGCGACGAAGCGATCGTCGTCACAGACGTGAGTCACGATTCGCGTCGGGCGGGAGCGGGCGCGCTGTTCGCCGCTGTCTCGGGCGCGGTGTTCGATGCGCACAAGTTTGTCCCGCAAGTGATGTCACAAGGCGCGGTCGGCGTGTTGTCTGAACGCCTCGCGCCGGAAGACTTCTCGGGCGTGTGGCTGCAAGTCGAAAACATCCGACGCGCGATGGCGCTTGTAGCGGCGGAAGTTCAACATCACCCCTCCCGCGAGCTTCAACTCGCAGGCATCACAGGCACAAACGGAAAAACAACGACAGCGTATCTAATCGCCTCGATTCCCGAAGCGGCCGGCGAACTCGTCGCGATGACAGGCACGGTCGAGTACCGGCTCGGGAAGGAAAGATTCAAAGCCGACCGCACCACGCCGGAAGCGCCTGACATGCAGCGATTGCTCCGCCAAGCGGTAACAATCGGCTGTCGCACAGCGGTGATGGAGTGTTCGTCGCAGGCAATGGATTTTCATCGTTGTGACGAACTCGAGTATGCGGTCGCGGTGTTTACAAACCTCACGCGCGACCATCTCGACTATCACCAAACGATGGAAAATTACTGGTACGCGAAACAGCGACTGTTCGACGGGCGTCTTGGCACACGCCCGCGCAACTCCGTGATCAATGTCGACGATCCATATGGCGTCGAGCTCGCAACTTCACTCGAAAAAGATGGACTAAGAGTCATTCGTTACGCTGTCAACGCTGCGGCCGACGTGTCGGCCCACGATGCGGAGTTTTCGTTAACGGGTATGCGCTTTCGACTGAAAACTCACGCCGGCGCGCGCGACTTTCGTTCGCCGCTCGTCGGTCCACCGCACATTTACAACACCCTCGCCGCGGTCGCGAGCGGGCTCGCATTGGGTTATTCCCTCGACGTGATTGCGACCGCACTCGAGAGTTGCACCGGCGCGCCAGGTCGTTTCGAACGCGTGGCTCACGATGGCGACTTCTCGGTCGTCGTTGATTACGCGCACAGTGACGATGCGCTATTGAACGTATTGCGCACGGCGCGACAGGTGGTCCGGGGAAAGATCATCACCGTGTTTGGCTGTGGCGGCGATCGTGATCGTTCGAAGCGCGCTCCGATGGGCGAGGCGGCGGGTAGTTTGAGCGATGTCGTAATTCTTACTTCCGATAATCCGCGCACAGAAGATCCTGAACAGATTCTGTGCGATGCGGAGGAGGGGATTCAGAAGACCCGCAAACCTTACCGAAAGATTGCCGATCGCACCGAAGCGATCAACCAGGCGATTTCAGAAGCCCGCAGCGGCGATCTCGTTCTGATCGCAGGCAAGGGCCACGAAGACTATCAAATCATCGGTCGTGAGGTGTTTCACTTCGACGACAAGGAAGTTGCCAGAAACGCACTGGCGCAAAGAGGCTAATCAGTGCACATCCTGGCTTTGATCGTTGTATCGGTTTTCCAGTTATACGGAACACCAACGACGATCGCGAATCTAAAAAATCTCGGCATCAACGAAAGCAGCGGTTTAGCTGCCTCTCGATCCAATCCTGGCATTTACTGGACGCACAACGACTCCGGCGACGAACCAATCGTGTACGCGTTCGACGCAACTGGTGTATCGCGCGGGGTCTTTCGTGTTACAGGCGCCCAGGCGCGTGATTGGGAAGACATGGCTGTTGGACCAGGACCGCGACGCGGTCAATCGTATCTCTACCTCGGCGACATCGGCGACAACGACAAAAAGCGCTCGGAAATCGTGGTCTACCGTGTTCCCGAACCGAAGCCCACGGCGGCTGACAAGGATTCGAGCAGACGTTTCCCGCAAACAACCGCAGCGAGCGACGCGATTCGTCTGCGATATCCGGATGGCAAGTTCGACGCCGAGACACTGATGGTCCATCCGACCAGCGGCAATCTTTACATCGTTACAAAAGTGATGCTCAAGAATGCGACGGTTTATGAAGCGCCCGCACCACTCGTTGCCGGAAGAGTGATCACAATGAAACGCATTGCTGATATCAATGTGCCGAGTCTTATTGGCGGCGCACTGACGGGAGGAACCATCTCTCCCGACGGTCGTCGTGTTGCGCTTTGCGATTACTTACAAGGCTACGAACTGGTCCTACCGCAGAGGAGTAAGAACTTCAACGACATCTGGAAACAGGCAGTTGCGCCGTTCAGATTGGGCCAGCGCGAACAAGGTGAGGCAATCACGTATCGCGCCGACGGCAGGGCATTATTGGCCACGAGCGAAGGAAAACACCCGCCAATGATTCAGGTCGAATTGCGTCTCGACAACAACCAGTAAACCGGCAACCCCAGCAGGATCAAACCGAGACCGATACCCGTTTCTCGCGGATGGTCTGAGATCGTCTGAAGGATCAACCACGCCGACACGAGGAGGAAGATGATCGGCACAAACGGGTAACCCCACACACGATAGGTGCGTTCAGCGTCCGGCAGTTTCCTGCGGAAGATGAAGACGGAACCGGCGACGAGAGCGTAAAAGAGCGTCAGTGCGAAGATGGCGTAGTTCGTCAACGTGTCGAACGAACCCGTTAACGCGAGCGCGCTCGCCCAGAACGCGAGAACGACGAGCGACTTGACGGGCACGTGTGTGCGCGGTGAAACCTCCGCGAGTCGCTTGAAGAACAGACCATCGCGCGCGAGAGCATAAGGCAGGCGAGCAGTCGCGAGTATCGACGCGTGTAATGCGCCGAATGATGACGTCATCATCGCCGCAGCCATCAACGTAACAACAACCGCACCCAACAGTCGCCTCACTACTTCGGCTGCAACTGACGACGATGCGGAGACGCTGGCTATCTCCGTTGGCGTGAGCACGTGGTAGTAACTCAGGTTCACGAAGAGGTAGAGGGCCATCACGAGCAGCATTCCGCCGATCAACGCGAGCGGCAAATTGCGACCGGGATTCTTAACCTCACCGGCCATGAACGTGATGTTGTTCCAACCGTCGTACGCCCAGAGCGCGCCGAGCATTCCCGCTGCAAACCCGGCCAGGCCCCCGGTCGTTATCGAAACGCCCTCGCAAGTGCCGCCCGAATTTACGAGCGACAAGTTGCCCCAATCACCGCCGCTATAGAAAAACGCACCGAACCCGACGGCCAGCAAAAGGAGAACTTTCAGTGCGGTGAGCACCGATGCAACACTGCCGCTGAAAGTCACCGCAGCACAGTTGATGAGCGTCGTGATGATGATCGCGCCGACGGCGACGAGTTGCAGACGATCGAAAGTAAGAACACTGCCCCACGGCAACGGCAGTTCAAACACGGTCATCTTGAGTCCGCCGCCGACTAGATCGTTGAGAAAGATCGCGAAACCCATCGCGAGCGCGGCTGCTGAAGCTGTGCGTGCGAGAAAGAATTGTGTCCAACCGTAAACGAATCCCATCGGCCGCCCGTAAGCGTCGCGAATAATGCCGTACTCACCTGCGGCGCGCGGCATCATCGCGAGCAACTCCGCGTATGTGAGTGCACCGGCGATTGACAGCAGGCCCGCGAACACCCAGATCGCCAACGCTTTTCCAGGACTGCCGACGTTACACGTAACTACCCGCGCTTTCAGAAAAACGCCGGTGCCAATGATGTTGGCGACGTTGACGGAGATGGCCGCGATCAGTCCCAGACCGCGGATCAATTGAGTGTGTTCAGTTTGCACAGTATTAGTCAGTGGTCAGTAGTCCGTGGTCAGTGGTTCGTAGCTGTTTGGAACGACTCACAATCGAGAACTGACAACTGACCACTGACCACTGACAAAGTTAATAACCAACGTCGTTTGCGATCAGATCTTCGTAGTTGTCGCGTCGTCTAATCGGTTCGGCCTTACCATCCTGCCGAATCAAAACTGCTGCGGGGAGAGGTCGCCCATTATAGTGAAACATCTGGGCCAATGAATATGCGCCGCAGTTCAACAACGCCAGGACTTCACCCGGCGCCACGTCGTCAGGCAGCTTGCGATAGTCAGGTAAACGACCTTCGCGTTCGATATCGAAATAAACGTCGCCGGAATCACACAATGGACCAGCCACCTTGTAATCGCGCGCATAAGGCTCGCCGGCACGCGACGCGGAGATCAGGTGGTAGTACCACTTGTAATTGTTCATCGAGAGCATGATGTTGTAACCGGCGTCGGTTAGTAACCAAACGTCGCCGGTTTCAGGACGCCTCTTGATGTTGCGCACAGTCGTGAGTACGAGGCCGGCATCGGCGATGACACTGCGTCCCGGCTCGAGAACGATCGTGACCTTATCGAGCAGATGTTCGGCATTCGCAGCGCGCGCCGATTCACGCGCGACTCGAAGCGCTTCCTTCAGCACCGCAGCAGGCTCGAGCTCCGCGCCCAGCATGTCGCGTTCGTGTTCGGGAAGCTGATCAGCCTGCGTACGGTCGCGCAAGTAATTCACGGGAATCCCGCCGCCGAGATTGATGTGTTCGAGCGTGTGTCCGGTCTCGTTGTGGATCCTAACAAGATGTTCCCACATGCTGCGAAATGCTTCGGCAAATGGTTCGACGTCCGGAGTTTGCGAGCCGACGTGAATGTGAATTCCGCAGACGTGGATCGTGTCTTGTTTTTCAAGTCCACGACGAAACGCGTCGAGCACTTCGCTTGACGAGATGCCGAACTTCGACGTCAACAACGCGGTCTGCAAACCGAGATGCGAACGTGTTCCGATCTCTGGTACGAGACGCAGCGTGACGCGCGCGGGTGGTACGTCTACGCCCTGCGCTCGTAAACGTTTTACCGAAGCGTCAACGAGATCGATCTCGTAAATGGAATCGACGTTGATCGCGTAGATTCCGGCGCGCACCGCGTCGTCGATTTCTTGATCTGACTTACTGGTGCCGTTGAAGATGATCTGATCCGGATGAAAGCCGACGCGCAGCGCTTTGAATAGCTCGCCGCCGCTGTTGACCTCGACGTCGATGCCCGCATCGAGCACGGTCTTGAGGATCGCCATGTTCGAGTTGGCTTTTGAGGCGTA
>DASRPN010000091.1:0-11230 GCA_035646355.1 Pyrinomonadaceae bacterium
GCAGTAATTCCATTTAAAAGAATGGTCGTGAAATGCCGCGCCGCCTCTTCATTCGATATGTCGAGCAAGCGACGGCTCGGATCCCACAAGTTGTTGTTAAGCGAATGGTGCATGACCATCCCGATGAAGCAGCGCACGACGATCGCTGGATCGATATCGATAAACGCGCCTTCGCGCTGGCGCTGCCGTATGTAACCCCCCAGAAACTCGTAAACGCGCCGCACGAACTGATCGAAAAACATTTGCGCGAGCTCGTGTTTCTCGAGCGCCGAATGAAGCAGGAGTCGTTGAAATTCGGGATCGTGTTCGTGGTGATCGAGGGCGCCGAGCGCGAGAGCTTCGAACACCGCGCGATCATCCTGCCGGCCGATACCTTCGGCGGCCATCTTTTCCGGTTCGAACGACTCGCCTCCGCGGCACGCTTTGTGGTCGAGAATGGCGGCGTAGAGTTCTTCTTTGGTGGCGAAATGGCGAAAAACCATCGCCTCCGAGACGCCGGCCGCCTGGGCAATTTCTTTGGTGGTGGTGCCGCGAAATCCGCGGTTGGAGAAGAGACTAACGGCTACGCGAAGTATCTGTAGCCGTCGCTCTTCTCCAGCCATGCGTGCACCGCTCACGCCATCGTTTGTAGTCATATTCCGGCTCAAAGTAAGTACTTACTTACCAGCTCTGTTCATACGTGTCAAGCGAGCTTTTTGTTCAGCGAAAACTTGTATCAATCCCGATCTCTAACGTGATGTTTTTCGTACCCTTTCGCAACAAGATTCAAGCATTCTGACGCTTTTCAAACGCACATTGCGTCGGCACAAAGCTTGCTCTTCTTGTTACGACCTAATCCGTGTTCAGCGAAGGAGATTTAGCAATGACAGAGAACCCAAACATCAATAAACCAAATACCGGTACTACCGGCACTACCGGAACGACTGGAACTACAGGAACCACGGGAACAACTGGAAACACCGGAACTCCAGGCGGCGGAACTGGAATGGGAACCGCTCCGGCTCTATCGCAAACTGCTCAACAATACGGACAGAAACTTACTGAAGTGGCAACGCAGGCGAAGGATTACGTGGCCGATAAAGTTTCCGTCGTCGGCGACAAGTTTAAAGACCTGCAAAACGCGGATCTCGGGGAGTTAGCTGAAAACGCGAAGGAATATGCGCGCAGAAAACCTGGTCAGGCGCTGCTGATTTCAGCCGCAGTCGGCCTCGTTCTCGGACTGCTCGTTCGCGGCCGGCGCTAACGAGACCGTTCGTAGTCACAAGAAACAGACAGGGGGTAAACGATTATGGCGGCAACGAAAAAGGAATTGATGAACGTTAACGGGGCGAAATTGGCGACAACTACGCCCCTGGAAAACGAGAGTCTGCCTAATCTCATTAGTCGTTTAGGCGACGACATAATGCAGCTCGTCAATTCGCAACTCGCACTCCTCAAGGTCGAGATCAAGGAGGAGGCAAACACATACGCGCGCGGCGCTGCCATGATCGCATTTGGCGCCGCCGTCGCCGTTGTAGGCTTTGCTCTGTTGAATGTGGCGATCGCTTTCGCGGTCTCGACTCTGTTTGCGCAAGCAAACTTCAGTCAGCCCGCGAGCTACGCACTCGGTTTTCTGGCGACTGGCGGCTTCTACCTGATTGTGGGAGCCATCGTCATCCTCGTGGTGAAGAACCGGCTCGCCAATCAAAACCTGGTGCCTAAACGAACAGTTCAGGAACTGAGAAAGGACAAAGAATGGCTGAAGAACGAACTCTAGGACTGGCCCGCGCGCAGGAGTGGTCCTCTGAGGAGCCTTCCAAAGAGGAACTTCAGCGACGCCTCGACGTGACGCGGGATTCAATTTCACAAACCGTGACGGAGATTAAAGAGACCGTGGCAAATCAGGTTCAAGCAGTGAAGGACACCCTCGACTGGCGCGAGCAATTCAAGAGACGACCGGTGGCGTGGAGCGCCGGTGCGCTTGGTGTTGGGTTTCTAACAGGTTATTGCATCGCCAACACCTTCAAGGGCGATGACGAATATCGCCAGTATTCGTCGGCAATCGATCGGTACGCGGAAGCGTCGAAGACCTATGCGGCTCAACCGGTGCTTGGCGCGGCGAGCTTGTCAGCTCAAGGTATGGCGCCGCGAGTGGGAAACGGATCGAAAGATCATGGACCGGGTTTCTTTGAGAAAATCACGAACACTCACGCTTACGAGAAAGTGCGTGACGAAGCGGGAAACCTTGGTAGTGCGCTCGTCCAGGAACTGGCGAACACAGCGAAGACGGTCGTTCTACCGGCGCTGATCACATCGCTGAAAAGTTTCATTGGCGGCCACCTGCCGAACGCTCCGCAATCTGGAGCGCAAGCAGTTTCGCAGCCGTCAGAGTCGTCACATACGCCCCCAAGATACGAGCCGGCGCGAGACCTCTGAGATTCGTGTCATCCGTGTTCAATAACAACGCGGATGACACCGATTTTTCGTTGACTTACATCCCGCACGTACCTAGACTCGCGGCGTGTCCAAACAAAAATTTGCTTCAATCCTCCTGATCTTCGTCTGTCTCGCCATTACACCGGCGGTTATTGCTCAAAAAGACGATCCTGACCGCAAGCGCGCGTTTGAGCTTTATGACGACGCGCAGTGGATCGAAGCGTTGCCGCTCTTCGAAAAACTCGCCGTTCGCTATCCGGAAGATGGCCAGGTGATCGAAGCTCTCGGCATGTTGCTGATTGGGCAAACTGCATACGTCAAAGATTCCGAAGCGAGAAAAGCAGCGCGCAAACGTGGACGTGAACTGTTGGTGAAGGCCCAGTCACTCGGCGTCGACAACGCGCTGTTGAAGTCAACCATTGAAGCGATACCACCTGACGGCGGCATCGATAACGGTTTCTCGCTCAAGAAAGAGGTCGACGAAGCGATGCGCGAGGGTGAAGCGGCGTTCGCGCGCAACGACATGCCCAAAGCACTCGAGATGTATCAACGCGCACTGCTGCTCGATCCGAAACTCTACGAGGCCGCGTTGTTCGCCGGCGACGTCTACTACAAAACAGCTGAGCAGAAGAAAGCGAGCGAATGGTTTGCTCGCGCCGCCGCCATCAATCCCGATCGCGAGACTGCTTATCGTTACTGGGGCGACTCACTGATGAAGCAGGGGCGCGTGACGGAAGCGGGGGACAAGTTTGTCGAAGCTTACATCGCCGAACCTTATAGCCGCCTCGCGCGTGCAGCGTTCATAAACTGGGGCAACAAGATCCAGATCCAACTGGGGCATCCTGAGATCGATATCCCGGCGAACGTCTCAGCAAAGGGCGAGAACCAAACAACACTTAATCTCGATCCAAACCTCTTCAAGAAAGACGCAAGCGCGAATTCCAGCGCGGCCTGGATGATGTATGGAATAGCCCGGGCAACCTGGCCCAACGGAGAATTTGCGAAGAATTATCCGGAAGAAAAAAAGTATCGCCACAGCTTGAAAGAGGAAGCTGCGGCAATGCGTTCAGCGATCAAGGTCCTCGAGGAGAAGAAGATCAAGGATCCGAATTCGATCGACAAATCTCTGCAACTGATAATGAAGCTGGACAAAGAAGGCCTACTCGAATCGTTTATCCTTCTTGCTATGCCGGATGAAGGTATCGCACGAGACTTCGGTCCATACCGGCGTACCAACGTTGAAAACCTCCGCCGCTACGTTAAGGACTACGTGTTAACGGGCGGCGCCGGCCCCAAGAAATAATCAGAGACACGGTGACACGGGGAAGGGGAGACACGGACACGCGGGGAAACGAAGATCTCCGCGTCCCCGCGTCTCCCCTTCGCCGCGTCTTTCCCTACCGGCTGCCCGGTGCTGCTTTGCGTGGCAGTTTCTCGTCACGCATCGCGGTGTTGTAAACAAACGCCGCCATGATGATCGAAGCCTGTTTCATGTCGTCCGCCTGAATACGATCGAACACATCCTGATTCGAGTGGTGCGTCCTGGTGTCGTATTCAATCTCGTCCTGAATGAACTGAAATCCCGGCAGGCCGATCGCGTCGAACGCGAGGTGATCTGTGCCACCTGTGTTGGAGATCGTTAATGTGTTCGCGCCCATGTCCTTGAACGGCGCCAACCATTGCCGGAATAGACTCCGCACGCCTTCGTTACCCTGCATGTAAACGCCACGAATCTTGCCCGTGCCGTTGTCGAGATTGAAGTACGCGCTTAGTTTTTCGTAATCGGGTTTTTTGACGAGTGTCGGAGCAGCAGGCGCCACCGCGCCGTTTCCGTTGCCGCCGCCGTTCCCTGCGTTCGCAACACCACCGGTTGCCGGTGCCGCTGACGTCGCGGGGTTCTGCATGCTGCCAAAATGCTGCGCAACATACGCGCGCGAGCCGAGCAGGCCCTGTTCTTCACCACTCCAAAGCGCGATGCGAATCGTGCGGCGCGGTTTGAGTCCGAGCGCCTGGATGATGCGCACCGCTTCCATTACGACCGCGCAACCGGCGGCGTTGTCGGTCGCGCCAGTGCCGGAGTGCCACGAGTCCATGTGACCACCGAGCATCACGACCTCGTCTTTCAGGTCGGTGCCGGGAATCTCGGCGATGGTGTTGTAGCCCATTAGATCGGCGTCCTGGTAAGCAACTGAAAGATCGACGGTCATCTTCACAGCCTCGCCTGCCTGCAACATGCGAACGACGCGATTGTAGTGCTCGATGGCCAGGACGAGTTGCGGCGTGATCTTCGCGTCTTTGTTGTAAGGCGAAGGGCCGCGAGTTGGTGTCGTCACATTCGGATCGGGTGGAGGAGGAGCAACCTGTGCTGACTGCACGAAGATCGTACCGCCATCGCCGCGACTCGGATCGATCAACATGGCAGCGCCTTCCTGTTGGAAGAACCGTAGCTTATTGCCTGCGAATTGAAACGCGTTGCGATTGCCGCCAAAGTTTCCGCGGCCGCCGCCCGCGGGACGCGGTTCGGGTGCGTCGGCCAGCGCGAGCAGTTCCTTCTCATTCAGACGAGTGCCTTGCGCGTCAAAATGCGCAGGCACCTCGCGCAACGGCGCGGTCAGAACGATCTTTCCGTTCAGCTTGCCCTTGAACTTTTCAAGGTCGGCATCATTGCGGGCGTCGACGTAGACAACGTCAGCCGTGAGCGGACCGTTAGTTCCCGGAGACCACGCTTTCGGAAAAGCGATCAAAGGAATCGCGAGTGGTGACGACACCTGCGCCGAAAAACTCTTCAACGTCCAGCCGCGTCCGAACGGTCCCCACGATTCGAGATGCGCGTTCTGAAGTCCCCACTTGGTCAACTGATCGCGCGTCCACTCATTCGCTCGCTTCATACCCGGCGAATTGGTCAGACGTGGTCCAATGACATCGCTCAGGTAACTCAAGGTCTGCATGACCTCGGAGCGTTTGGTTCCTTCTTCCTTGATGCGTTGGATTGGATCGTTGGGATCGGGTGCGGGACTTTGCGAGGTTTGCGCGAGCAGTGTCGCCGGCGACACTAAGAAGATCATCAGCAGCACTATGGCTGCATAGCGCCGAACTATCATGGTGGTGGTCTCCTCGGAATCTGTGGTGTCGCAATTTGGAGCTTTGGGTTTCCTTTGCGCCTTTGCGTCTGCGGGATCCCAAAGTGTCCCGCAAAGGCGCAAAGAAGCAAACCAGGAAGTTCTCGGTAGTTACGACACTACGGAAATTATGGATATGGCCGCCGGGATTTTAGACTATCCCGTAGACGCAGACCTAATCGGATCGGAGCGGTAGCCGCAACTTTCGTCCGCGCAGTAGCGGAAGGTGCCCGTTTTCTTGGTCGTCTTTTCGAGAAGGAACGGAGCATTGCACTGCGGACAAGTCTCGAGAACGGGTTTGTCCCAGTAAACTACGTTGCAGTTTGGATACTCGGAACAACCGTAAAAAGCCTTACCACGTTTCGACTTTTTGACGACTATCTCGCCTTTGCAACCCGGACGCGAACACGAAACTCCCACGGTTTCCTGCTTGATGTATTTGCACTTCGGATAGTTCGAGCACGAGATAAACTCGCCGAAACGTCCGAAACGCTTCACGAGCTGCGCTCCATCGACCGGACATTTTTCGTCGAGCGGCACCGGCGCTGGCGCTGCCACTCCACTCTTCCCGATCTTGCGAATATTCCGGCATTCCGGATAACCCGTGCAGCCAAGAAATGGACCAAAACGCCCGCGCTTCAACTGCATCGGCTTGCCGCATAGTTCGCAAGCTTCCGGTTCCGCTTCCTCTGCTGGAGCTCCTCCGTCGGCTTGTGCGTTAGCCCCGTCGGATCCTGCGGGCGGTTCTGCATCGCGCGTCGCTTCGCAGTTAAGGCATTTCAGGTATGGACCAAAGCGTCCCCACTTCTGGACCATGCCCGGCGTGTTGCACTTCAAACATACCTCTTCGGTCGGGACGCTCGTCTCCTTGATGTCTTTGATGTAGATCTGAAACTGTTTCAGGTCGCCTTCAAACTTGTCGTAGAACTCGCGCAGAGCCTTGGTCCACTTGATCTTTCCTTCCTCGATATCGTCGAGTTCTTCTTCCATGCGCGCCGTGTAAGTCTCGTTGAAGAGATCGTCGAAACCACCGTCGATCAAAAGATCGTTGACGGTCTTGCCAAGGACCGTCGGATGAAAACGGCTCTGGATCTTTTCGACGTACTCGCGCTCCTGAATCGTCGACATGATCGCCGCGTAAGTTGACGGGCGGCCGATTCCCTTCTCTTCAAGCGCTTTAACAAGCGTCGCTTCGGTGTAACGCGGAGGCGGTTCGGTGAAATGCTGTTCCGGAGTGATCGAGTTCAGCTTCAGCGTCTCGCCTTTTTCGACCAACGGCAGAGTGCGCTCTGCTTCTTCGTCATCTTCCGTCTTCTCGTCGCGGCCTTCCTGGTAGATCTTCAGGAAGCCGTCAAACTTCTGCACCGATCCGGTTGCACGGAAGACGAAACGTCCCGCGTTGATGTCGATCGTGGTTTGATCGAACACCGCGGGCGTCATCTGCGACGCTACGAAGCGTTGCCAGATTAAGCGATAAAGTTTCAGTTCTTCCGGTTTGAGAAACTTCGCGAGCGAATCGGGCGTGCGTGCAACTTCCGTTGGACGTATCGCTTCGTGCGCGTCCTGCGCGTCTTTCTTGGAGCGATAGTGGACGGCTTTCTCGGGAAGATACGCGTCGCCGTATTGACGACCGATGAAGTCGCGCACTTCGCCCAGCGCCGCATCGGAAACGCGCGTTGAGTCAGTACGCATGTAGGTGATTAAGCCGACCGAACCTTCCGGTCCGAGTTCGACGCCTTCGTACAGCTTCTGCGCCAGCATCATTGTCTTCTTGACTGCAAAACCGAGCTTGCGCGACGCTTCCTGTTGCAGTTTTGACGTGATGAACGACGGAACGGGATTGCGTTTTCGTTCTTTGGTAGTGACCTCGCCGACTACGAACGACTGTTGACGAGCTTCCGCGACGATCTCGTCTGCTTTTGCCTGCTCGTTGATCAGAATCTCGTTTTTCTTGAGGTCCTGATCGAAACCACTCGTCTTGACCGTTTGCTCACCGACCTTGAAAAGACGCGAATCAAAGGCCGGCGGTAACTTCGCGCCGAGATTGGCGCCGATGGTCCAATATTCGGTCTTGACGAAATTCTCAATCTCGCGTTCGCGTTCAACGACCATGCGCAGCGCCACTGACTGCACGCGACCGGCACTCAAACGTCCGCCAATCGTGCGACAGAGCAATGGCGAAACTTTGTAACCAACTAAACGATCGAGCACACGGCGCGCCTGTTGCGCGTCGACTAAGTTCTCGTCGATCTTGCGCGGATGATCGAACGCCTCGTTGACCGCACGTTTAGTAATCTCGTTGAACATCACGCGATGCGTCGGTTTCGCAGGCCGCTTCGGAACGATCTCTTCCGCCAGGTGCTGGCAGATCGCTTCGCCTTCGCGATCAGGGTCGGCTGCGAGATAGATCGCTTCAGCTTCTTTCGCCGCTTTCTTCAGTTCGGCGACGATCTTCTTGTTGTTGCGCTTCTTTGAATCGGGGATCAGTTCGTAGGTAGGTTCGAAATTGTTGTCAACGTCCACACCGAGGCCTTTGGAAGGCAGATCCTTGATATGGCCTATCGAGGCCTTAACGAGATAGTCCTTTCCTAAATACTTGTTTATGGTCTTCGCCTTTGCGGGCGACTCAACTATTACTAAGTTTTTAGCCATCTATTCGTCTCACAACCTGCGCACAAAACATCTGCCGGGTAAAGCACGCACAAGATCCCTTATTTCCAACGACAATAACGCGGCCGTCAACTCCGAAACCGCCAGCTTACTTTTTTCAATCAACCAATCAACATGCGCCGGACTGTCGGGCGTCAATAATTTAAAGACCGAAGTCTCCGTCGAAGAAAGTCCTTCCGGCACCAGCGACAACCGTTCCGAGATTGTCTTCTCCTTTTTGATCGGCGGCGGTAACAACTTCGCCGCGATCTGCTGCGGCAACTCAGCCGCAATGTCCTGCCACTGCTGGACCAGCTTCGCTCCGGCACCTTTGATCAGGTAATTGGTGCCAAACGAATTGCGCGAAGTGATGTTGCCGGGGACGGCAAATACTTCCCGGTTCTGTTCCATCGCCAGTCGCGCAGTTATCAAAGAGCCCGAATTCTCCGCCGCTTCCACAACCACAATGCCGAGGCTCAGTCCGCTAATGATGCGGTTGCGATACGGAAAGTTTTCCGACACCGGCGGCGTCTTCAACGGGAACTGCGTTACGATGGCACCGCCCTTCGCCAATATCTCCGCCGCGAGCTTCGCATGATCGCGCGGGTAAATCTGGTCGAGCCCCGTTCCGAGAACTGCGACCGTCCGGCCGCCCCCCTCGAGCGCGCCACGATGAGCGGCTGCGTCAATTCCCCGTGCGAATCCCGATACGACCGTCACCCCGCGTTGGGCCAAATCACGCGCCAGCATCAGCGCGGAGTTTTGACCGTAAGTCGAACATCTACGCGACCCGACGACGCCGATACACGGTTGATCCAAACATTCTGCCCACGCGCCTTTTACGTAGAGAACAATAGGCGGATCGTATATCTCACGTAAGGATGAGGGATAAACTCCGTCGTCCAATAAGAGTATGTCGCCGCCGAGTGTTTTTATCGCATCGATCTCGGCTTCAGCGGTCGACTGCAAGTCGCGCGCAATTATCGAATCGAGTGCCTCCGGGGGCAGTCGCAATTGCTCCAACTCGCTGCGAGTGGCGCTGTAGACGGCACCCGCGGAACCGAAGCGCTCTAAGAGTTTAGCAGCGGCGCGAGGTCCGATGCCGGGAGTCATATTTAGTTCGACCCAGTCTCTGATCATGGTGAGGATGTCCTTCTTGAGCTTCTTTATTCGTCAATTTAGAAAGAACTGTTAAAGCGTCCAAATCACGTCCGTTGGCGGAGGCGTGTAGGAATCGAACCTACCTGAGCCCGCTCTCACGGTCTCACTAACGGTTTTGAAGACCGCGCCATTCACCAGAACAGATTCGCCTCCACGGAGGCCACAAACCCTACGCGCCCCTGACCGAAACTGTCAAGGCGGCTTCGGGTTTGCCTTTTCAACGACTGTTTCCTAAAATCCGAACGAACGTTCGAACCACCATGATTAATTTTCAAACAACACCCAACGAGTATAAACACTGGAAGCTTGAAATCTCAGGCTCTTTGGCCACCCTGTCGATGGACGTTCAGGAAGACCACACGCTCGCGGACGGCTACAAACTCAAGCTCAACTCCTACGACCTCGGCGTCGATATGGAACTCGCCGACGCTATCCAGCGCATCCGTTTTGAGCATCCCCAAGTCGCGGTCGTGGTGGTTACGAGCCTGAAACCGCGAATCTTCTGCGCCGGCGCCAACATCTACATGCTTGGTTCGTCATCACACGCGTTCAAAGTCAACTTCTGCAAGTTCACGAACGAAACGCGCTGCGCGATCGAGGACGACTCCAAGCATTCCGGGCGTCGATACGTCGCCGCACTCAACGGAACGGCTTCCGGTGGCGGTTACGAACTCGCGATCGCGTGCGACGAGATCTACCTGGTTGACGACGGCAACTCGGCTGTTTCGCTACCCGAAGTTCCGTTACTGGGTGTGTTGCCAGGCACGGGTGGACTGACGCGCCTCGTAGATAAGAGAAAAGTGAGACGCGATCGTGCGGACGTTTTTTCTACGCTCGCGGAAGGTTTGAAAGGAAAACGCGCGAAGGAGTGGGGGTTAATAGACGACCATTTTCCGACTAGTAAATTTCAAGAAGGGATTGACGCCCGTGTTCAGCAACTCGCCACTAAACGAACCGTCGCAGGTCCTGGTATCAAACTCAATCCGTTAGGCGATTACAAATACGTCAAATTAGAGTTGAAGCGTGAGCAGCGTTACGCCGATCTGACAATTCACGGACCCGAAGGTGCACAGCCGACAACAGTCGAAGAGATACACGAACTCGGCGACTCCTACTGGCCGCTGCTGGCTTATCGCGAACTCGACGACGCACTGCTCAACTTGCGCGTCAACGAACCCGAGATCGGGCTTGTTTGTGTACGCACGCACGGTTCAATTGAATCCGTGTTATCCGTGGATCAAACGCTGGTTGCGAATCGCGATCACTGGTTAGTGCGTGAAATTATCTTACACATGGCGCGTGCGTTGCGCCGTCTGGATCTGACAGCTAAAAGCTTTTTTGCGATTGTCGAACCGGGCAGTTGTTTTGTCGGAAATCTGCTTGAACTTTTGCTCGCTTCGGATCGCAGTTACATGTTGATGGACTCCGGCGCCGCGATCGCCGTTTCCGAGATGAACGCGGGCGCGCTGCCGATGAGCAACGGCTTGACGCGTCTTCACTCGCGCTTTCTCGCAGAGCCGGCAAAAGTCGACGACGTGTTCGGCCACAAGAAATCTTTCGACACGGAAGAAGCAGAAGAGCTTGGTCTGATTACTTTCGCGCCTGACGATCTTGATTGGGAGGACGAAATTCGTGTCGCTATCGAAGAGCGCACATCGTTGTCGCCGGATGCATTGACCGGAATGGAAGCGTCGCTGCGGTTCGCTGGACCAGAGACGATGGACACGAAGATCTACGGTCGTTTAACCGCTTGGCAAAACTGGATCTTTCAACGTCCCAATGCGGTCGGACCAGAAGGGGCGTTAACAAACTACGGCAAACCCACACAGGCGCACTTTGATTTTAAACGTACTTAAAGACGGAACGTACATGGGCCACAAAGAGGC
>DASRPN010000092.1:0-5816 GCA_035646355.1 Pyrinomonadaceae bacterium
GTGCAACACGACGACAAACGAAAACCTCACTCTGCCGCGGTGGCGCATTCGGCGTTGGCAAGCAAGTCGTGGACAGCGCTGATCAGCGCTTCGATATTTGGCTTCGCGACGTACGCGGCGGCGCCAGCCGCCAGAGCTTCGCGACGGTGAATCTCGTACGCGTCACCGGTGTAGAAGATGCACGGCACTCCAGGAGAGAGCATGTTTAACTTCTCACATAATTCCAACCCCGTGCCATCAGGTAACCGCTTGTCGAGAACAAAAAGATCGTAGATGTGGTCCTGAGCCATCTTGCAAGCCTCTTGCATCGTCGCGGCAGTGTGAACCTCATAATTCTCCTCCGCCAACAGAAGCTGAAGCATTTCAGAGGTATCATGATGATCGTCGACGCAGAGCACACGGCATTTCGAATCAGACATTTGGGGAAACCTCCTTGTTCGGGTCATTTAGCTCCTGAACGTTTCAGAGCCATGAATGGGAGAATAGGATTATAGACGCGACCTAACGAATCCGCTACCCATAGGACCATTTTTCTTTGTGTGCGGCGCCGTACAGATGAAGGTCCAAAAGGCTGGAACTCGCCAGACATTGCCACTTTCACTAACGTACCTACGTAAATGGATCGTTCACCTTTCTTGCGATCCAATACTAGACCAGGTGGGCAGCCCTCCTGCCCACCGCCATTATCATCCCGCGCACAATTATTGGTTCGTAAACGGTGATCCGCTCTTCATTGCTCTCAAGAGCTGATTGAGCACTTCGAGGTCTTCATCTTCCGGTTCCAACTCGCGATACTTCTCCAACGTCGCCGATGCCGCATCAATGTCCCCGAGCTTGTGATAAACCAGCGAAAGGTTGAAGTAGACGAGCGAAAAGCCAGGCTCGATTCGCGCAGCAGCTTCGTAATGAAGCTTGGCGAGTTGCAGATCGCCGGCGTCGTAGTAGAGGTTCGCCAGGTTGTAATGCGCTTCAACGTGTCGCGGATCGTTCTTTAGTGACAGGGTGAAGTTGTCGAGCGCATTGGAAAGTTGTCCGCGCTCGAGATTGATGATGCCGAGGTTGCAATACGCTTCGGCAACATTGTCACCCTCCGTGATCGCTTCGTGATAATGCTCGGCGGCCGTAGCGTCACCTTGTTCGTGCAACAGCAACGCTTCTTCAAACGGTGTTAGCAGCCGCGCAAGCCGAGGCGTCTCGCTGCGAAAGAGATTGAGTTGGCCCTGAAGCTCCGCTTCGATCTGTCGCAGACTATGTCCCTGGGCGCGCAACTCACGCACACGCCGAAACTGCGTCAACGCATTAAAGTCGAAAACATAGTCGGGTGATTGCGAAGCCGGCGACGCCTGAATGACGCCCTGTTCGGTCCAACGTCGGATAGTCTTCTCACTCAATCCGAAGAGTTGCTTAATCTCTCGGATCGAGTAGGAAGATTTGACACGTTGGTAATCTGCCTTTGACGGGACAGGTGAGGGAAATGAGATTACCTTAGGGCGCGGTTCTTTCATTCTACAAAAAGCCTAACCGACTTTGCGCTTCTTCGCGGTGCGTGGTTTCACCAACTCGATCTGCGGCTTCTTCTTTTCAGCGGCCGCCTTCACCATCGGCTTGCGATTCGAAGCCTGCAAGCTTTTCTTCAGCGCGCTCATGATATCAAGTCGCGGCACTTCTTCAACTTCGAACTCTACAACCTTCTTACCCTTGATCTTAGAGTCGATGAGTGTACGGAGCGCTTCGTAATAGTTGTCGGCAGTATCGATCTCTGAAAGCTTCGTGGCCATCTCCTGGACCAACGTTGTCGCCAGTTTCATTTCGTTCTTGTTCAGTTTTGTTGCGTCGAGTTTCTGCACGTTCTCGAGATCGGGAACGTCTTCCATCTTGCGCAGTTCGTGCGGGTAATGAAGCTTCTGCAACACGAGCCCATCTTCGTGCGGAAACACAGCCACGAGATCTTCGCGATCGCGCAACACGACTTTTCCGACTCCGATCTTGCCTGTCTGTTTCATCACCTCGCGCAACAACGCGTATGGCTTTTCTGAAACAGCGCCGTCGGGGCCCGCGAAGTATGGCGCATCGTAAAAAGTGGTGGGAATCTCGGTGCGATCGACAAACCCGATGATGTCGACGGCTTTGGTCGTCTTGATTTTTATCTTCGCGATGTCGTCAGGTTCGACAATCGCCCAGCGCTCAGGCTCGTACTGATAGCCTTTGGTGATCTGATCGTTGGTTACAACAAGACCGCACTTCTTGCAGCGTTTGTCGTACCCGATTGGACCATAGTCCTCGCGATGCAACTGGTTAAACTGAATCTTTTCACTGGTTTCGATGGCGTTATAGATGCGGACCGGAATGGCAACCAGCAAAAATCGAATGTGACCCTTCCATATAGATCTCATAATCAGGGGCTCTCCTCCGCGAAATTATGCGGGCGAATACTGTCTAAGTAAAGGCTTAATTTTTCACGGATGGGACAAAACCGGATTAGACGCGGCGTGCTGGAGGGCGTTTCGCATGGCGCCCGCGGTTTGCCAGCGGTGTGCAGGATCCTTTGCTAGCGCGCGGTCGATTATGTCGCAAACTACGGGCGGAATGTGGGGCGCCCTTTGACGTAGCGGAACCGCCTGTTGCTCGAAAATCGCCCGAATCGTGTCGTTGACGTTCGATTTACTGTTGAGATTGAGCGCGAGCGAGCCCGACAGCAAGCTGTAGGCAGTCATACCGACAGCGTAAATATCCGACTGCGGTTTGACGTCGCGAAAATTGCGCAGTTGTTCGGGTGGCATGTACGCCAAAGTGCCGGCCATTTCACCAGCCATAGTTACACCACTCATGCCGGATTGAGTGAAGCTCTTCGCTAATCCGAAGTCGGTCAACTTAGCGACGAGATTCGGCGAGCGGCCGGAGACGAGGATGTTCTGATCTTTGAAGTCACGATGAATGTAGCCTTGCTCGTGAGCGAACGAGAGGGCATCGAGTGCCTGGGAAATGATCGCGATGCCCTCCGGGTAAGCAAGATAGCCGCCATTCAATTCCGCAAGTCGGGCTGCGTCCGCGCCGTCGACGAACTCCGTAACGAGATAGACGACGCCGTTATGCGTGCCGCGATCGATGAACTCGACGATGTTCTGATGTTTCAACGCGGCCGCTACGTCGATCTCGCGCATGAATCGTTTCATGGCTTTCTCGCTGACTGCGAATTCCGGCAGCAACGTTTTGATCGCGACTGCGCGCCCGGACTTTTGTTCGCGACCCAACATCACGCAACCCATGCCGCCGCGGCCGAGTAATTTGACTGTGTCGTAGCCCGGGATCGCTTGCGGCGATTTCTTCATTTCGATCCGGCAGTCTTCACATAAAAACGTCAAGCGCTCGTCGGGCGTCGCTGCTTCGGCCTGTTCGCGCCGGCCGCAGTTGAGACATTCGACCATTACGATAATTGGACGCGTCGGGATTGCATCCCGCGTCGTGTCGGAAAGATCTGTGGACGGCACCGCGCTTACTTCGACAAACAGAATCGTCTCACCACACTGGATCAGATCGCCGTTCTTCAGAAACGCGTCGTTGACTCGTTGACCATTGAGAAATGTGCCGTTCGTCGATCGCAGATCGCGGACGAAGGCACGCGGCGGGTTGATCTCTAGCAGACAGTGATTACGCGAGAAGTAACGATCGTCGGGGAGGCAGAGGTGCGCTTCCGGGTTTCGGCCGATTAGGAAACTGTCGTGCTGGGTGAATGAAAAGATGCGGCCTTTGTATGGACCGGCGGTGACTTTAAGGCTGATTCGCATGAAAACACGGATTCAAACCAAATTTAAGGAGTGCGTTCAATTTCGAGATCGTCAAACGCTACTTCAAACACGTCGCTGGTGTAGAAACCTACGCGCCCGCGCCGGTAGTTCTCGCGATCGGTGATGGCTCTCAGTAACCGCCCGTTTGCAAAGAATGCCAATTGATTGCCCTTTATTTTGACCTCTAACTCGTTCGTTTCCGATCCTGACTTGATAGCATCGGATTCTGTTTTTTCGACCAGCGTCGACTGATTGCCGGCTTTGTGCATGATGATTTCATACGAAGGCTCAGCACCCGGGTAGATTAGCAACGCGTAGTCTTCGAGTTGTCCCGCGCGAGATTGAACGCAATGGACCATCAAGCCGAAACCCGAAGCCGGCGCGCTGCCGCTGACGCTGCGGGCCTTAACGCGTACCGTGGCGTTCTCAGTGCTGTACTCGTTCGACGGAGCGTACATCACCACAAACGTGCGCTCCTTTGAGACCATGTGATACTCACCGTCCACGTACCAGATCCTGCCGAATTGCGAAGTCCCCGTGCCCCACTTCGACTGACTAAAATCGTCGGTCAACATCGCCGGCGGGCCCACGTTCGCATTAGCGTTCGTATTTGAGTTGACGTTGGCGTTCGCTGAAATGTTGGCGTTGCGGTTAGATTCACGAGTATTGGTGTTAGCTGTGTTGCTGTTAGAACCCATACTCGCTAGCGCTATGATCATGACAACCAGACCAGCACCGATCACCAGGACCGCGGCGAGCCCGCCGAGTACCCACCAGACGGCGTTTGACTTCTTCGCCGGTTGGGCCGGTGTGGGCGTCCACTGCTGAGGTGGAGGTGGAGGCGATGACGGCGGTGGTGGCGGCGACGTGGGCCGTGGCGGTGGCGGTGATGCTGCCGTTGGTGCAGGCCGGTAAATCTCAGTTGGCGGCGGTTCCGACGTGTCTCGCGGCGGCGGATATCTAACTGTCGCGTTTAAATCGGTGGTTGGGGCCGCATCGCTCGTCAGCGGCGTGCCGTCGTCCAAACAAAAGTTCAGGGAAAGATCGGCATACGTTCGGTTGCAAGTGGGGCAGCGCTTCATTTATTCGTGGGGCCCGGTGTTAGCAGCAAGGCCGGAGTCATTTTCCATTTTCCGTTTGTCGTTTTCCATTTGTCATTTTTGCGGAGCGTTAGTGTTACATGGGTCTTCAGAAATGAAAAATGGAAACTGACAAACGATAAACGGAAAATGAACAGATTAAAGGAAAGTTGAAACTCGCTCAAGAGCGAATCGGTTTGCCGCAGCGGCCGCAGAACTTTGTTCCCGCCGGGTAGCTCGAACCGCAACTGATACAGAACACTTCGACGGGTTTTGGCTGGCGCCAGTCCAGGGCTGACGTTCCGATAGGAATACCGCATCGACCACAAAACTTGATCCCTGCTGCATACGTCTGTCCGCACCGCTGGCACAAGACCGCGCTCGCGGCTGCGGGCGGCGGCATTACGGGCGCGGGCGGCGTTGCTTGCGGCGGCTGCAACTCCCCGGTCACTGGTTGAAACATCGTATTTCCGCACCGGCCGCAAAATTTCACTCCTCCTGCGAAACGAGATTGGCACTTGGTGCACATAACGACAACGAGCGTCGCAGAGTTTCCGCTTCTGCTGTCGAGGCTGCCGCCACGCGATGGAGTTAGTTGATTACTCGAAACGCCAATCTTCAACTGCGCCTCGATGATCTGTTCAGCTACTTCGCTCTTAATTTCGATCACACGCTCATCGTCAGGCTCGCCTGACTTCGAGACTCGCAACACGTGTTGTCCAGGCGCAATGGACGTCAGTATCACACGCCCCGATCGGCCCACGCTCCCGTAGCGTTCGTCGTCCACGTAAACTTCCGATCCTGAAGGGGCCATGATCACGAGTCGCGAATCGCCGCGTTTCGTCGTTGGCCCAGCATCTGCTGCAACTGCGGCCGCAAAAGTATCGAACCACTCCGTCGCACTCGCAGGACGATCGTTCGGTTCCACTGCAAGCGTCTTCATGATCGTGGC
>DASRPN010000093.1:0-4198 GCA_035646355.1 Pyrinomonadaceae bacterium
ACGGAACCTTCAGTTGAGACCTTCGTAATGAACTGGGACGGCGACCTTTACGGCGACGTCGTGCGTGTTCGCTTCCTGCATCGTTTGCGCGACGAGCGAAAGTTCAGTTCAATCGAGGAGTTGAAAACGCAGATTGCGCGGGACGTCGCGCGGGCCAACAGTTATTTTGAACGAGCAGGCACGAAACACATGTTGGCGGTGATTTAGTTAGGTTTAAGAATGACGAATAACCAGGCACTTATTAAAAGAACTGATACAAACGGTAACGGAATCGCGCCGCACGTGGCGCCGGAGCAAAAGCCGACTGCCCCACGACCTGCGGTCCAGCCACTGACGGAAGAAATGGTTAACGAGCTACTCGCGGGTCGTGGCTTTCGCGGGTGGCTGCGCGCGGCTCGGGTCGCACGTGTGCTCGGACTCTTCTCGCTCTACCTCTTTCTCGACACTTACGACGTACGTTCTGATTTCAACAAGCGCGCGGTAACCAGAATCCGGGAACTAGCGCGTCAACGTGGTCGCCGCGCACGATTCAACGCCTGGCTCAAAGCCGGTACTTACACTGCGCTCGATCGTTTTATTCGCGTATTACGCTTCGTGATCTTTCGCGGCGAGGATGGTTCAGCGCGCAAGGAAGCACGGCTTGAGAAACAAGCCGCGTGGATGCGTCAGTCGTTGATCGATCTTGGTCCAACGTTCATCAAGATCGGTCAGGCACTGGGAACACGCGCGGATTTGTTGCCGCTTGCTTATGTCAAAGAACTGGCGACGTTACAAGACAACGTTCCGGCCTACCCAACGGCCGATGCTTTTGCGCGAATCGAAGCGGAACTCGGACGCAGCCTGCACGAACTTTATCCGGAAATTGACAGCGAACCGATCGCCGCCGCGTCTCTCGGTCAGGTCTATCGCGCGCGTTTAAAAACAGGCGAGGAAGTCGCCGTCAAAGTACAACGTCCCGATCTCGAATCGACCATCATTTTCGACGTCGCGATTCTTTTCCGGCTAGTAAAACTGACTAACCGCTTCTTCCCGAAAGCGAACGAGAACGCTGATTGGGAAGGAATGCTGCACGAGTTTCACGCGACCATCTTCGAAGAGATGGACTATGTGAAGGAAGGACGTAACGCCGACAGGTTCCGTTACAACTTCCGCACGTGGCGCGCGATCCGGGTGCCGAAGATTTTCTGGTCGCACACGAGCACGCGCGTGTTGACGCTCGAATTTATTCGCGGCACGAAGGTAGTAGATATCGCGGGACTAAAAGCGAACCGCATCTCGCCTGTAAAGGTCAACCGGCTCCTGATTCGCACCTATCTGAAGCAACTGCTCGAAGACGGCTTCTTCCATGCTGATCCGCATCCCGGAAACCTACTGGTGATGGACAGCGGTCACCTTGCGTTCTTTGATTTCGGCATGGTCGGAAGGATCAATCCGAAACTTCAGTCGCAGATGATCGACGCGTTCTTCCACGTTGTCGGTCGAGACGTGCACGGGTTGGGCCAGGACATCATCAATCTCAACTTCCTCAAGCCGGGTGTCGATCCGGAAACGGTCCGGCCCGTCGTCGAGGGTCTGTTCACGCACTATCTGAATCTGAAGCTCGGCGAGGTGAACTTTAAAGAGTTGACTTACGATCTCGCGGAAGTGATGTACGAGTATCCTTTCCGGCTGCCGTCAAACTTCACCTACATCATGCGCGCGTTGATGACGCTCGAGGGCATCGGCGTTGTCACCGACCCGGACTTCAGCTTCTTCGAAACAGCAAAACCGTTCGCGAAGGAGTTTATGTTGCGACGCGAGGGCCGAATTTTCCGCCAGTTGATCCTCGACAAGTTGACCGGGCGCGAGAAGGGCGACAGCCGCATCGCGTGGTCCCGCGTGTGGAAGCTCACGAAGATGGCGGCGCAGTTGTACCTGGAGAAGCGTTAGGTGACGCCTTCGGTGTTGCGACTTGCGTGGATAAGAACAGGCTGACTGCTGCGATAAAGAGGATTAAGACTATCAAAGCTATCCGCTGCCTCATGAGGCCTCCCGAGGTTCGTGGTAGAGAACAAAAGCGCGCGGATTATAATCCGTGTTCCCCTCGGTTGTAACTGAGGAGAACACGGATGTTAGAAAATCGACAGAATTAACTTCTCACTTTCTCACCATTCGGGGCGGGGATGTTCAACCGTTCGCGGAACAGGTTCAGCAGCAAGAGCGTCCCGATGCCGCCTCCACCTTCAGCCCGCCGTCAACCGCTTCGATGATGCGAGTTCGTCAGCACCGATCTCGATTAGCGGCACTTTGCGAAGTGATGCGATATCAAGGTTATCCATGGTGTGTCTCTTTCAGGGCAACCAGAGTGCTTGGTTGACAGTTGGTCATTTGTGGCTAGTACCTTCGAGTTCGCGATTTGCGTTCGACAGGGTTTGTTTCAGAACGAATCCCGCGCCGGAAGTGCGCGTGTGTGACGAGAGTTCCCAATATTGACTGCTGAACAGCCCTTGAAGATCCCTGGCTGAGATATCTGACAGGCTGCCATCGCGCCATGACATTAACACCAGTTCAATCGCTCTGCCGTACGTTTTAGCATCGTCAGAAAGAGCCGCGACGTGCAACAGTCTGGTGGTCGAATTCCTGTTTGGAGACTGCTGGAAAGCGCGAATTGCAGCGACTGCGTTTTCGAAGTCTTCGCGGTCAATCTGTTCGTCTATTTCTGAAACCGGCTTCGATACGGTTGCCAATCTAAGTTCATTCAGTTTGAAATCAGAAAACAGGCCCTGAACCTGCTGAGACGAGGGCGGAGGCAATTCGGTAGTTTGCGATGTATTCGCGGGTTTCTGCCAGAAATAAATGGCGATAGCGATGAGACCGAGTAAAAGAACCGAACTAATAAGAAAGGTGACCATGCGGTCGTAAATCCTTATACGCGGATTCTCATGGATTTGTTGCTAATGAATTGAACAACAACGGATAGGTGGCCGTGGATTGCGCGCGGTATTGAGGGCGAAAACCGAACAAAATCACGCGTCCTTTGCCCATTGTGACTTCCACAAGCGCGGCTTTTCCTTTGATTCGCTCGCCACCGAGGAGCCAGCCTGAGAGCAGCGGATCTTTGGCCTCAGGGTACCGCCCGATGATTTTAACATTCGCTGCGGGGACATCACCGGCCGGGTTTTCTACGACTTCAAACACCGGCGAGTTTTCGGCCCACGCGATTGTTTCTTTCGGCATGTCCTTGGCGATCGGGTGAGTAGTGTCTAGCTCGAGGCGCAGTATCGATCCCGGCACGTAGAAATCGGTTCGCGGCAAGCCTGCAACCACATTACGCAACGGAAGTTTGAGCTGATCGATCGCAAATTCGGAAGCGCGATTGAGAAAGACGACGGTGCCGCCCTGCACGATGAACGCGCGTAGTTGTTTCACGCCTTCTTCACCGAGACCGCCGGTGAGTTCAGGTGGCATTGCCCCTGCGCGATAACCTTCGAAGATGTTACGTGGTGGTTGATCTGGAAAAAGGATTACGTAGTACTTGCCGGTGACACCTGTTCCAACACTGAACGTTGTAACTCCCTTGCGCAACTCTTTCTCCGTCAGCACACCATAACGAAATGCCAGGTTCTCGAACATCCACCTGGTCCAACCTTCGTCGTAAGTCGGCATTGACGCACGATAGAGCGCTGGAAGATTGGATGTAGGCGTTGGACACGGAGTTTTTGACGGCGCTTCAGCAGGTTTTGCGGCTGATTTTGAGTGAACCGATTTGAACGGCGCCTTCACGGGCTTCACAACGTTATTCATCAGCAAAGGCAGGGTGTGCGCCGTCACGTCATATGGTGGGATCGGCTCGCCCCCCGCACCGCTCATATGTGGATAGCGTTGAACTTCGAGAAGGGCTTTTGCGAAAGCGCCGTAAGGTTGGTCTATGCGTACGAGTCTGTTGCCGTCCGCAAGGGGAGTGAATTCAACGCCGCCGCGTTCGAGGATCTGCGTCAGCATGTCGTTGCAGTTCGTGGATGGCTCGACGATGAAACCCAACAGTTCGCCGGGACGCCTTGGCCGCACGGCATCTCTACCGATCCCATAGAACCGTCGCAACCACTGCACACGATATTCCGCCGAATGCTTCAACAACAGAAACGCGACGTTCGTCATGTATTTGGTGATGTCGCGCAGCTTCCACTCACCACCACGCCACACTGGTCCAAAGGTCGGA
>DASRPN010000094.1:0-11010 GCA_035646355.1 Pyrinomonadaceae bacterium
ACCCCAATCAGCACGCCATAAAACGGAACGCCATGAACGAAAGCAAACGTGCCGTCGATCGGATCTATGATCCACCGGCGCCCGGACCGTCCGTGCATCTCACCTTCTTCTTCGCCAAGAATGCCGTCGTCAGGAAAACGCGCGATGATCTCCCGTCGCATGTACGCCTCGGCTTCGCGATCGGCGATCGTGACGTAACTGCCGTCTGTTTTCGTAGTCGTCTCCGGCGTTTTGCGAAAGTATTTAAGCGTGATATCACCAGCCCCGCGCGCGAGTTCGACTGCAAACGACAGCAGTTCTTCAATTTGGTTTTTCATTTTCTTCGCAGTACGAGTTCTTCACTAATCTGGTCGAGACTGATGCCGCGCGCCACAAGCAAAACGAGCAGGTGGTAGATCAAGTCCGACACTTCACTCACCAACGGCTTCGTTTCCCCGTTCTTGGCCGCGATTATTGTTTCCGCTGACTCCTCGCCGACTTTTTTCAAAATCTTATCAATGCCTTGATCGAACAGGTAGGTCGTGTACGAACCCTCGGGACGTTCGCGTTCGCGGCTCTCAATCAGCTTGTAAAGCTGTGTGAGCACGCCAGCAAAATCTTCATGTTGCTTCAGATCGAAACACGACCTCGCGCCGGTATGACAAGCAGGACCGGCCGGTGTTACGAGAACGACGATCGCGTCGCCATCGCAATCGGCAACGAGATCAACAACCTGCTGAGTGTTACCCGACGTCTCGCCTTTGTGCCACAGTTCGTTCCGCGAGCGCGACCAGAACCACGTCTCACGCGTCTCGATCGTCCGCACAAGACTTTCGCGATTCATGTAAGCAAGCGTTAAAACTTCGCGCGTATTCGCGTCCTGCACGATCGCGGGTATCAGGCCCTGTCCGTCGAATTTTAGGTCATCGAATTTTAGTTCTGCTGGATTCATCTGACCTCTACACCACGCGATCGCAAGTAGTTTTTAACGTCCCCAATCGACAGATCCCCAAAGTGAAACAGCGACGCCGCCAACACCGCGCTCGCGCCCCCATCTACGAGCGCGTCGTAGAAGTGCTCGACTTTCCCCGCCCCTCCGGACGCGATGACTGGAATACGAACCGCATCGGAAACAGCTCGCGTCAACACAATGTCATAACCGTCGCGGGTGCCGTCGCAATCCATGCTCGTCAACAAAATTTCGCCGGCGCCGAGGTTCTGCGCACGCACGGCCCATTCAAGCGGATCGAGTCCGACGGCTCGCCGGCCACCGTGCGTAAACACTTCCCATCCGTCACCCGAAACCCTGCGACGTGCATCGATCGCCACGACGATACACTGGCTGCCAAACGTCTCCGCGCAGTCAGCGATCAGTCGCGGCTTCTCGATCGCCGCCGTGTTAAGCGTGATCTTGTCGGCGCCCGCGCGCAGTATTGCGCGAATGTCTTCAACCGATCGCAACCCACCACCGACCGTTAGAGGAATAAACACTTCATCTGCCACTCGCCGCACTAGATCCGAGACGATCTCGCGTTTGTCGGACGACGCGGTGATGTCCAGGAACGTCAACTCGTCGGCGCCTTCAGCGTCGTAACGCTTCCCCTGTTCCACCGGATCGCCCGCGTCAGTCAGCGAAACAAACCGAATCCCTTTGACCACACGGCCGTTGTCGACGTCGAGACACGGAATGATTCGCTTAGCTAACACAAAAGTTCTTCAGCATTCGCAAACCTACATGCTGGCTCTTTTCCGGATGAAACTGCACGCCACAGATATTGTCGCGCGCCACGACCGAAGCGTACTTCACACCATATTCAGTCTCTCCGACCGACAGATCCGCGTCACGAGGTTCGCAATAGAACGAGTGCACGAAATAACAGAACGACCCGTCAGCCACGCCTTCGAATAATCCGTGTTGCTGTTTTTGGTGAATGCGGTTCCAACCAACCTGTGGCACCACCAGATCGTTTTCAAACCTCCGCACGCGCCCACGCAACAATCCAAGACCTTCCGTGGTTCCAAACTCATCAGACATTTCAAACAACATCTGCATACCGACACAGATCCCCAGCAACGGCGTGCCCGTTGCGGCGCGCTCCTGGACCACTGAATCAAAACCACGTTCACGCAAGCTCTTCATACACGAAGCAAACGCCCCTACACCCGGCAGCACCAACCGTTCCGCAGTCCGCAAGACCCGCTCATCATCACTTACCACCGCGTCGCAACCCATCGCCGCAAACGCCTTCTCGACGGAACGCAGGTTACCAACACCGTAATCGATAATCGCGACGCGACTCACAGCGATCCCTTCGTGCTCGGCACGCCACTAACGCGGCTGTTCAGCTCCACCGCTTGTCGCAACGCGCGCGCCGAAGCTTTAAACGTACCTTCAAGAATGTGATGCGTGTTGCGCCCGCGCAAACAGTCGATGTGCAGGTTGAACTTCGCGGTCTCGGAAAACGAACGCCAAAAATGTTCGGCCAGCTCGACCGAGAAGTTTCCGATTTTCTGTCGTTTCACCTGCACCTCGTAAACCAGATAGAAACGACCCGAAAGATCGATCACTGAACGACAGAGCGCTTCGTCCATCGGCACCACGGCTTCGCCATAACGATTGATTCCCTTCTTGTCGCCCAGCGCCTGGACCAACGCCTGGCCCAACGTGATGGCGATGTCCTCAACCGAATGATGATCGTCAATTTCGAGATCGCCTCTGCAGCTTACTTGCAGATCGAACAGGCCGTGCTTGGCAAACAGGTCGAGCATGTGCTCCAGAAACGGAACTCCGATCGTGACCTTCGATCGGCCGGTACCGTCCAGCGACAGCTTCACGCGAACATCGGTCTCCTTCGTCTTGCGACGAACGTCGGCTGAACGAGAATTCTGTGTCTTGTTATTCACCGCAGATCTCCCGCAATCCAGCTAGCAACTCGTCGCTTTCCTCCGGGCGCCCTACGCTGACGCGGAAATATTTCTTCAGCATCGGGTAGCCGCTAACGTCACGAACCAGAACATCGCGCAGCAACAACTCTTCAAACATCACCTTCGGCTCGATCTCCGTCTTAACGAGCATGAAGTTTCCTTTCGACGACACGGGCGTGAGGCCTTTGATCTCCGACAACTGCACAAAGAGTCGATAGCGTTCGTTGATGATGCGTTTCACGAGCGGACGCAGGTCGCTTTCGTATCTATCTATCGCCATCTCCGCCGCCATCTGCGAAAACGAATTGAGGTTGTAAGGCAACACGGCCTTGCGAATTTCACGCACGAGATCCGGCTCGGCCATCAAATAACCAACACGCAGAGCCGCTAGCGCCATGGCCTTTGAGAATGTGCGCAAAACGACGAGGTTGTCATGATTCTCCAACAGCGGCACGACGGAATGCTCCGCAAACTCGTGATACGCCTCATCGATCACAACCAAACCGCGCGCGATCCCGAGCAGTTTGACGAGATCCTGATCGTCGATGACACAGCCGCTTGGATTGTTGGGCGAGCAGATGATTGTGACATCGGGTTGCCGCTCTTCGACGACACTCAGCAGCAGGGCGCTGTTGTATTGCAGCGCGTTCGTCAACGAAATGCTTTCAACGTCGCCGCCGAGTACCGTCGCAACTTGCCTGTATAGCGCGAACGTCGGTTCGCAGATGAGCACACGTTTCTTTGGTCCAACGGTGACCATCAACACGGCCTGAATGAGCTCGTTTGAGCCGTTGCCTGCGATGATTTGATCCGCCCTGACATCGGCAAATTCAGCCAGGTTTTCATGCAAACTCGCGGGAATAAACTCCGGATATCGCGACCACCGCATCTCCTCAAACCGGTTCAGGATCTCCTGTCTGAGCGCGAGCGGCATGTCCCACGCATTCTCATTTTGATTGAGCTTCACCTGGGCGCGGTGCGGCGAAAGCGAATAGGCTCGCAGCCCGCGAACGGCAGGCTTGATGATGTGCAGACGATTTGTCATTTCACTGTTTGACCGGAAGTAGTTTCCCGCAAAGGCGCAAAGATGCAAAGGTGTTGGCCTGCGCTAATTTCAGGAGCCTTTTTTTGCGTCTTTGCGCCTTTGCGGGAAACCTGTCTTACTTCTAATTGAAGCGGATCTCGCGTGCGCGGCAAGTCCTTCGCACTCCGCAAGGACCGTGATCGAATGCGCTACTTTACTAAACGCTTCAGACGAATAGCACAACACGCTGGTGCGCTTCACAAAATCATAAACTCCCAACGCTGACGAGAAACGTGCGGTCCGTCCGGTGGGCAACACATGGTTTGGGCCGGCGAGATAATCGCCGGCAGCTTCCGGCGTGTGTCCCCCGAGAAAGATCGCGCCGGCGTGACGGATCTGCGACGCGATTGCTTCGTCGTCTTTGGTTACAAGTTGCAGATGTTCGGGCGCGATCCAGTTCGTGATTGCGCAGACTTCTTTCATCGTGTTAAGGACTACAAGCGCGCCGTAGTTTTTCAATGACGCTTCCGCAATCGCGCGGCGTGGCAGTAGCCGGATTTGACGTTGGACCTCCTGGTCCACCTCGCGTGCGAGTTCGTAGCTGGTCGTCATCAGGATCGCTGCTGCGTCTTCACCGTGTTCAGCCTGGGCCAACAGATCCGCAGCGACAAAATCGGCACGGGCCGTGTCGTCGGCGATGATGACCACTTCGCTTGGCCCCGCAATCGCATCGATACCGACGACTCCAAACACGAGTTTTTTCGCGGCGGCGACGTATTTGTTTCCCGGGCCGGTGATTTTATCGACGCGCGGGATGGTTTGCGTGCCGAAAGCGAGGGCCGCAATCGCTTGCGCGCCGCCAACGGCGTAAATTTCCGTGATGTTTAATTCACGCAATGCCGCGGCTACAGCGGGACACTCGAATAACGTGCGCGGCGGTGTAGTGACGACAATGCGCTCCACGCCTGCGACCTGCGCCGGGACAACGTTCATTACGACCGACGACGGATACGCGGCGGTGCCGCCGGGCACGTACAAGCCCACGCACTCCAAAGGTTCTATGCGCTGACCGAGACGAACCCCGTCAGCAGCCGTGAATTCCCATGATTTTTCAAGCTGGTGTTCGTGAAAAGCGCGAACGTTGTTGATGGCCTCGCGCAAGGCCGCTAGCACGCGCGTGTCAACTTTGTCCGCGGCAGCATTGAGCGTGTGTTCGTCGATCCGAAGGTCTGCCAGTTTCAGTTCGATACCATCAAATCGTGCAGCGTAATCGATCAACGCCTCGTCACCGCGAGCGCGCACGTCGTCAATGATCGTCGAAACTGTCTTCATCAACTCCGGATCAAACGCGACGGCGCGAGCTTCGAGACGCTTCAGCATCTCGTCGAGGAGATCGCGTTCGCTTTCACGAATGATCCGGATCACGGCTCTTCACTTCCTTTCAAAGGCTCGCCTCCGTTCAGCGCTCCGCGCAACGCGTTTACAAGCTGGCCCACGGCTTGCGCCTTCAACTGGTAACTCGCGCGATTCACTACCAACCGGCCTGTCGATTCTGCAATCTCGTCCATGACCGTCAGTCCGTTTTCACGCAGCGTTCTTCCTGTCTCAACCAGGTCAACAATTAGATCTGCCAGTCCGAGTGCCGGCGCTAGTTCCACCGATCCCGACAGCTTAATGATCTCGACCGGCATACCGCGCGATCCAAAGTGCGCCGCGGCGATCTGCGAATACTTTGTCGCCACGCGCAGCATCCCAACCGCTCGCGTCATCACCTCGGGATCTGCCGCCGCCACGACGATCCGGCAACGTGCAATACCGAGATCAAGCGGCAGCAACAGATCCGCCTCCGACTCGAGCAGCACGTCGCGCCCAACCATGCCGCAATCCGCAATTCCATGCTCAACGTAAACCGGCACATCGGCAGGTTTCACGAAAAGGAAACGGTACCTGCCAGTTTCGTCCGTGATTGCAAGCCGTCGCGAGTTTATCTCGTCGGTGCTCACTCGAATGCCCGCGCGCACTAGCAAATTGAGGGCGCCGTCCTGCATTCGGCCTTTTGCAATCGCGATCGTGATCATGACTTTTGCGAAATGCGGCGCCCGACCACCTCCGTGAGCGCATCCAAATTAAGCACAAAACCGATCGCCGGTTCCGCGCGTCCAAAGTTGCCGGTCAATCCATCGTACCGCCCGCCACGACCAACGCTCGCGCCGGCGCCGTGCACGAAGACCTTCAACGTAAGACCGGTGTAGTAGTCGAGGCTCGGCACGTCGCCGAGATCGATTTCGAAATCATTCTGCAAACCGCACGACTCGATTTCGGACCACAGGGCTTCAAGAGCATTCAATGCTGCGAGCGATCGATCGTTGTGAATCACTTCGCGCGCCGCTTGGAGTACATCGCGCTTACCGGTCAATTGTGCGAGTTGCGAAAATGCGCGACCGTCGTCCCCGGAATAATTTTGCAGAAAACGATTTAATTCGGCAGTTTCGCGCGTGTCGATCAGGCGGCGGAGTTGTTCTCGCGCGGGCGTGTCGAGCGCCAATTGCGCCGCAATCCCGTTGAAGATCTCGACGTGATTGATCGTAATGCAATAGTTAGATTGCAGGTCCAGTCGCGAGAGTATGTCCGCTGCCAGTCGCAAGACTTCGAGATCGGCGTTCACGCCATTGCTCCCAATCAATTCGCAACCGAGCTGCGTATTCTCGCGACGCCACTCCGCGTGCGACTGAGGTTGTTGTTTAAAAACAGGCGCTGCGTAGCAGAAACGCAGCGGACGCGGACGATCGATGAGTAATGTGGCGGCAATTCGGGCCACGGAAGAGGTCACGTCGGGACGCAACGCGAGTAAACGTCCATCGTTATCGGTAAACCGAAAGCCACGCTGCGCTTCCGCTTGGCCCATGCCTTGTTCGAACAGGTCGTAGTAATCAACCGACGGCGTGATCACCTCTTCATACGACCAGCTTTCGAACACGGACATCGCCGCGTCTTCAATCAGGCGGCGAAGCCGCGCTTCCGCCCCGATGTAGTAACGCATTCCGGCTGGAATTCGTGAAACCATGGCTACAAAAGTAAAAACCCGCCGCCAGCTTCGCGTTGGCAGCGGGTTCTGGAATCGTCTTTGCGCTGGTTCGAGTTTAGTTCAGCGCGTGCAACACGATCGCCGGCCCGCCACCGGTGTGGTGGTGATGCCAGTATCCATGATGGTGGCGACTTGTGCTGAACATTGCCCGGGCCTTATACCTGACGAGCCGGACTCCTGTCAATATCTACGTGCCCGGCACAAATGGCCGTGCCTGGACGATGTAAATCTGCCCCTTCATGTACGCCCATTCGATGTCCTGCTCCCGATTGCCGAAGACACGTTTGATTTCGAGGGTCGCACGAACCAGCCGGCGTATCACGTCGTCAGTCAACACGACGCGATCGCCTTCGATCGGAACTTCTTTAACGCCGCCTTTTTCGTCAAACGTCAACAGACTGTCTTCCGCCGACCGCGTCAGCACCTGAACCGCGTTCGTTCGCGGACGAAAGATGATCTGTTCCGCGATTCGTTGTCCTTCGACCACTTTGATTCCGAGCCCGCGTTTTGCGCTGATGTATATAGCCGCTCGATTTTCAGGGTCAAATGGGTCGGTGCTGATCATCACCCCACTGCTCTCGGAGTTAATTCCCTCTTGCAACAACACGGCCATGTAGATCTTCGAGTGGTCCACACCGGCGCGCTCGCGTGCTTCGTAGGCTTCGAAGTTCCAGAGCGACGCCCACACCTTGCGGATGGCGTCGATCAACTCCTCGTCGCCGCGGACGTTTGGCACCGTCGTATACAATCCGGCGCCACTAAAGTTCGGCAGGTCTTCCGAGTTCGAAGAACTGCGCACAAACAATCCTTTGCCCGAGTATTCGCGTGCGACCTTTGTCAGCACCTTCTCACGCAGCGCCGGATCGAAATTCGCTTTCTCGATCCGTTCGCGTAATCCGACCAGCTTCCCGCGACGGTACGCCGGATCGTGAACGAACTTCTGGTCGTTGAGTAAACCAAAGATCACGTCGTCGAGTTGATTGTCCTTGATGAACTCGTCGTAATAGTGAAAAGGAATCGTGAACCCGTTCGGAACAACGATGCCGGGCAATTTGGCAAACATCACCTCGCCGAGATTCGCCGACTTGCCGCCAAACGCGATACTCGAACGGGCTCGTTGCTGATTCAGATCGAGCAGACGTGTCTCCGTCAAACTGGAACGCGGTTTCATCAGGTCGAGACGCTGCGACTGCCTGCGCTGGTACTCGCGCAACTGGTCCATGTCGGCGCGTTTAATCGCGTAGTTCTCGCGCAGCGTTTCAAACGAGACCCACCAGCCGTCGTATTGCTTCAGCAACTCCTTCGCATTCTTGATGTAGGCGTTGGGAATGCCCCAACCTTTCGCCAGCAGGTTGATGTGCGACAGTGGAGTCGATGGTTGTGAAGTAATAATGCCCGCGACCGGCGGAAGTTGAATCGGAACCTCGTCAAGCACGAGTATCTCGTTCGATCCGATCTCGACGTGATCGTCGAGCTTCGTAATGATGTGAATGCGCCCCAGTCCTTTGGCGATATTGAGCGCTTGGTACGCCTGCTCCTTCGCGATGTCACTTTGCAACACCCGCTGCACGCCTGTCAGTGTGCTCGATGCTTCCTCTTGACGCAGCGAATTAGGTTTAAAAGCGACCGGCATAAAGAAGGTTTTATTAATCACTTCGTAGGCCAGTTGGATCAAATCCGTGGTTACCAGATCGCCTTCCCAGAATTCGAACGTCCAGCGGCGTATCGGTGTTTGATAAGCAAGTGTGCCGAGAATGAAGCGCCGGTTCGGTTTCAAATAATTGTTGATGAAAAACTCGCGGCCGCGTTCGAGCGACAGATACGTGCCGTTAACGAAGTCCTTGTGAAAGCTGTAGCGCTTTTTGTTGACGTAGTAAATCTTGTTGTTGTCTTTGCGATCGATCACAAACATCACGTGCGGCAGGGCGTAAGGCGTGTTGGGATCGTATGTGACGGATACTTTGTCGAAATCGGCTTGGGATTTGATCGCCGGCAGAGATTTCTGGGCTACAGCAGGAACACAGATCAAAACCAATAGCAAAAGCAGGTGTAAAAGCTTCATAACTCGGATGCTGCCCTTTCAATCTGTGTTACGAGCTGGTCCACGTGGCGCTGTTCGGTGAGAAAACTATTGATGTTGACTCGCAGCACGCGTTTACCATGCAACACAGTAGTCGTGAGCCACACCTCACCATCGCGCTCAATTTTCTGTTGCAGTTGTTGCTGAACAAGATCCGACCCGGACTTGTGACGAAAACAACAGACTGCGGTCTCGACTTCGCCCACGCGTTCGAAATCGGGAAGCGAGTCGATCCTGCTTGCGAGATACTGGGTGAGATCGATCTGGCGTTCAACCGTGCTGGCGTAACCCTCACGGCCCATGAACTTAATCGCCATCCATAGTTTCAGTGAGTTAAAGCGACGCGTGCCCATTTGGCCGTAACGGAAGAAATCAAACTCGACGTCCGCACCGCCGCGGTCCTCGCTTAAGTACTCCGGCGTCATATCAAACGAATCGCGCAAGACACTTCCGCCTTCGCGCACCAGTACAGCACCGCACGAGAAAGGAACAAACATCCACTTGTGCGGATCGAACGTGATCGAATCGGCGACTTCGATGCTTTGAAGTTTTGCCTTGTGCTTCGGTGAGAAAGCGAGTGGTCCACCATACGCGGCGTCCACGTGATACCAGCAATTGTTCTCTCGAGCGAAGGCGGCGAGATCCTCGAGCGAGTCGATGACGCCGGTCGAAGTCGTGCCGGCGACGCCGACGATACAAACGGGCACGTGACCTTCGTCACGATCTCGCCCGATCTGTTCACGCAGAGCGTCAACACGAATGTGAAACCGATCGTCGGTCGGAATCTTTCGCAGACTCTGACGACCCATGCCGAGAATATCGACACTCTTATCGATCGAATAATGACATTGTTCGGACGCGTAAACCACGAGATCGCCGGAGACAGATCGCACGCCGAGATTCTTAATCGTCGCCGCGGCGTTATCTCGAGCGCACTTCAACGCGATCAAATTCGCTTCGGAGCCGCCACTGGCGAGTGTGCCGAAACTGTTTGGTCCGTAGTTCAAGAGATCGCACAGCCAGCGAATCACGCGCGCCTCGATCATCGCTGATGTTGGACCATTGCGCCACGCCCCGGCGTTCTGGTTAAGCATTGACGTAAACACGTCGGCCCAGACGCCGATCGGCAACGGAGTCGGGTTAAACTGGCCGAAGTAACGCGGACTCGGTACGCCCATAGCGTTCGGCGCGATGTCCTCGCGAAATCGTGCGAGTATGTCGTCGATCGGCATACCCTTTTCCGGGAGCGGCTCGTCGAACAGCTTCTCCAATTGTGCGGGCGTTGCCGTGGGCGTAACGCGGCGGTCCGCGAGTCCGGCGACATGCTCGGTAACAATTTCGGAAACGGCTTTTCCTAACTGCCGGTGTTGCTCAACAAAATCGTCAAACATATTCTTTATCAGAATGACATTCGAGGAAGCGTTAGAATCAAACCAATCACTCTTTCAGGTTGAACTGTCGTCAGACGCCCGGACCAGGCTCAGCGCCTACTACAGTTTACTCACTCGCTGGAACGCGCGTCTTCATTTGGTTGCGCCCTGTTCGCCCGAGGAGTTTGCCACGCGACATGTGCTTGAATCGTTAATGCTACTCAAACACCTGCCCGAAGGGGCAAAGATAGCAGACATCGGCTCCGGCGCCGGACTCCCGATCGTCCCCTGCCTGATCGCCCGCCCCGACTTACAGGCCACACTAATCGAATCCTCACAGAAAAAATCCGTCTTTCTGCGAGAGGCTCTCAAATCGGTTGCTCGGCAGGCGACGATCATTGCTCGCCCATTTGAAGAAGTTCCGACCCCGGACGTCTCCTTCGTCACCTGCCGCGCATTAGATCAATTCATTGAAAAAGTGCCGGACATAATGCGATGGGCGCCACCGGGAAGCTCGCTATTATTTTTTGGTGGGGAGACGCTGCGC
>DASRPN010000095.1:0-6061 GCA_035646355.1 Pyrinomonadaceae bacterium
CTTTCTAACTTCTCCATCCGTTCAGGGGTTCTTCTCCGTCCGTTCAGGGTTTTGTTTGTGCCTTTTCGTGTCTTTCTTTTTTGTGCCTTTTGTGGTTCTGGCTTTACTCAGCGAACCACCCGTTCGCGTCAAGCAGCTTAACACCGATGCGACGATTGCCGTCGATGTCGTCGGTCCATGAACCATTTACCTCGGCCTCAAGCTTACCGCCGAACGGCGGAACCAGTTTCACTACCGTCCCGACTGCGACGTCGACGTCGATAGCGATCGTCGCGCCACCGCGGCTGATTTTAGTGGCCAGGGCCTTGGCTTGAAAAGGATTTCCGGAAACGTCGGTCCCCTCGATTTCAAGCGGAAACTCTACGGGAACTCGTGGGCTTCTGGGCCGCTGTGAAGAAGCGACTTCACCCTGCGGGTCTTTCTCACTCATACTTTCACCGCCCTTTTGTGTTGTGGCTTATGAGGAGGGCCAACGTAGTGTAGCACCGATTCCCCGTATTGCGGTTCAAATACTTGCCGAAACATATCCCGCAGCGAGCGCGGCGAGAATGAGGCCGCCGACGATCACGCGATAGACGATGAAGACGCCGGTTGAGTGTGTGCGTAGAAAGCGCAGGAGGAACCAGATCGAAGCGTAGCCGACGGCACCGGAGACGATCGTCGCGACGATGAGTGCCCCGTAGCTGCCGTCCGGGAGTTTGTGAATCGCTTCGCGCAACTCGAGCAGACCACTGGCGGAAATTGCGGGGATCGAGAGTAAGAACGAGAAACGTGCAGCGGTCTCGCGAGTCAGGCCGGAAAACAAGCCACCCATCATGGTCGATCCGGATCTACTCGAGCCCGGAATCAACGAAACGACCTGCGCGAATCCGACGGCCAATGCGTCGCGGATGCGAAGTTGCGACATGTCGTGATCTCTTTTCCCGACCGCCTCGGCAATTGCCAACAACAAGCCAACGACAATCATCATCGTCGCGATCACCCACAGGTTTTTCGTGAACGGTCCTTCAATCTGTTTCTTGAGCAGAAGACCAACAGTGCCGATTGGTATCGATCCAATGATCACGAGCCATCCGAGCCACGCATCCTGCGACAGTTTCGGCTGACCCGGAACTGAACGGCCTTTCATCAGCGCCAGATGATCGCTCGTGAATGCGCGCAGAATCTTCGCAATGTCGCGGGCGAAATAGACGAACACTGCCAGCAATGTCCCCAACTGAATAACCGCGATCGTCGCCGTCGTCTGCTCGGCCTGCAGCGTCTTGTCCACACCGCCATAGAGATTGAGGACGCGGGCTGCAAAAACGAGATGTGCGGTTGAACTAACGGGAATGAACTCTGTCAGGCCCTGAACCAGGCCCAGCACGATAGCTTGAAGAATGGTCATGTAGATTTCGAAGCAGACATAGATTTAAAAACTCACTCACGAAAAGAATTGCGCGCGGCGATCCAGTCATACATAAACGTCGGCATCAACATCCCCGCGCGAACTACCGTCGCTAGTTGCCACGGAAACGCGACACTCTTCTTTTTCTTCTCGATCGCCGACACGATCTTCGGAATGGCATCGTCGAGTTCCATCAGATACGGCATGTGCGCTTCGCGACCCGCAGTTAGCGGCGTCTTGATAAAACCGGGATGAATGATCGTGACGTCGACGCCGGTGCCTCGCAAATCGATCCTGACGCTCTCGAAGTAAGACGACATCGCCGCTTTACTTGCACAGTAAGCCGCCGACTTCGCCAACCCCCGATACGCAGCCAGACTCGAAATCGCGACCAGGTGTCCGTGGCCGCGCTCGACCATCTGCGGCACGACCGCGGCAACGCTGTTTGCCGAACCGAGAACATTGATTCCGATCACGTTTGCCACGTGATTAGGATCGAGTTGCGAGATATGACTCGACGTTCCGATGCCGGCATTCGCGATCAAAATATCAATTGGTCCAAGTTCGGCGCGAACTAGCTTTGCCGCGTCTTTCATCGCGTCTGCATCACGAACATCAGCCGGAACCGCCAAGGCACGACCCTTAACCGCATTGACGAGCTCATCAAGCAAGTTTTGCCGGCGCGCCACCAACCCGAGCCGCCCACCACGCGAGGCAATCTCCAGCGCCAGACCTTTTCCGATCCCGGAAGAGGCGCCGGTTATCATGACAGTCTTGTCTGTCCAAAACCCGGGTTTATTTTCCATTTTCCATTTCTCATTTGTCATTTAAAGAAAAAGCGCGATTACGCACAAATGACAAATGAGAAATGGAAAATGAGAAATGGAAAATGACTAGACCATTACGATGACCGGCATGATCACCGGTCGCGATCCGGTCTGCTTTTGAATGAAGCGCTTCAGCTCCACGCGAACATGCTCTTTTAACAGCGTCTCGTCGGCGAGTGTCTGGCGTGAAGCGCCGGTGATCGACGCCGCCGCCACTTGCTTTGCATCGGCCAGCAGGGAACCACCCGGCGTGCCGTTTGGTCCAAACCCGTTTGGGCTCATGCCGCGCACGCCGCGCGCGACGATTCGCGGTTCACCCTGCAATGCTCCGGTAGCCTGATCGATCGTCAGGACGACGGTGATCGTTCCCTCGTACGCCAACTGTTTTCGTTCGCGCACAGTCTCGCTGTCGATCTCTTCGAACCCGTTCTCGTCGATGAACGTCCGGCCGATCTCTTTCTTATTCACGACCGCTGCACGTTCGCCGTCGAGCTCGAGCACGTCGCCATTCTCAATCAGGATAATGTTCTCTTCCGCATAACCAAGATGGTTTTTCACAAACTCCTTGTGCCGGAAAAGCATGCGATACTCGCCGTGAATCGGAACGACAAACTTCGGCCGCACCGCTTCCGTCATGATGCGAATGTCTTCCTGCGACGCGTGTCCGCTGACATGGACCAGGCGTCGCTTCTCTTCGATGATGTTCGCACCGCGCTTGTAAATGAAACCGATCATGCGTGAGATCAGCCGTTCGTTGCCGGGAATGATTCGCGCGGACAGAACCACTGTGTCGCCTTCCTCGATCATCAGTCCCTTGTAACTTTGCATCGCCATCTGCGACAGCGCCGCCCGCGATTCGCCCTGCGAACCAGTGACCAAGAAAACGATCTCATCGTCGCTCATCAACTTCGTCTGGTTGAGCGAAACGAGCAGGCCATCGGGAATGTCGAGATAACCAAGCCGCTCCGCCACTTCGACATTCTTCTGCATCGACCGGCCAAGTACGCAAACATGACGATTAAACTGTTGGGCCACGTCGAGCACGATCTGCAAGCGGTGGATCGACGAAGCAAACGCGGCGACGACGATCCGTCCCTTCGCTTCCGAGAAGATCTCTTCAAAAGCCGGTATCACTGCTCGCTCAGACGGCGTGCGGCCCGGCACCGTCGCGTTCGTCGAGTCGGAAAGCAGCGCGAGCACGCCATCCTGGCCATAACGGCGAAATGAACGGAGATCGATCGGTTCGCCGATTACCGGTGTCTCATCGACTTTGTAATCGCCCGTGTGAATGATCGTGCCGACGGGCGTCTTGATGCCGAGTGAGAAACAGTCGACCAGCGAATGCGAGACGCGTATGAACTCAACGGTGAACGATCCGACGTCGACCACGTCGCGTGGTTCGACGCGATGAATCAGCACATCGTTAAGCAGCTCATGCTCTTCTAGTTTGCTTTCCGCCAGCCCGGCGGTGAAATGTGAACAGTAAACCGGAACGTTGAACTTCTTGAGCAGGTACGGCAGCGCACCGAGATGATCTTCGTGACCGTGCGTGAGGATGATGGCGGTGATGTCGTCCTTATATTCGTCGAGGAAGTTAAAATTTGGGATCGAAACGTCGACGCCGTAAGCCGATTCCTCGGGAAAGCCCATGCCGGCGTCGAGAATCAGCATCTCGTCGCCGTAGCGTACAGCCATGCAATTCATTCCAAACTCGCCGATACCGCCGAGTGGGATGATCTCGAGGACACTTGCCATAAGTTGCCACAGTTTAACGCGGATGACATACCGTTGTCTCCATCTGTATTATCCGCCGTATGATCAGACTAATTGCCGCCTTTGTTGCAGTTTTCCTGTTTTCCGTTACCGCCAGTGCCGCCACCCAGACCATGCGCCTCGACTACTACCACACCGGCGACGCGTCGTCGGAGGTGTTCAGCGTCGATCGTGTCGTGATTGAACGGCTGCCGTGGCCGGGCGATCTCAAGCAGGCAATCGACAGTTCCAACCTCGGTAAGTACCTATTCGAAGTCCGTGATGCAAAGACGAAGGAGTTGCTGTACTCACGCGGGTTCGCGTCAATTTACGGCGAGTGGGAAACCACGGATGAGGCAAAATCAATAAAGAGGACATTTCAAGAATCACTCCGCTTCCCTGCACCGGCGGCGCCAGTCAGCATTGTCTTGAAGAAACGGGACGCGCGGAATAATTTTCAAGATATTTGGACCACGACGATCAATCCTTACGACATGTTCGTCGACCGCTCGAAGCGCGTCGCGCCGGCGCCGCTGATCGCGATTCAGAAAGCAGGTGAACCGGAAGCGAAAGTCGACTTCCTGATCCTGGGTGATGGTTACACGGCCGCCGAGGCGAGGAAGTTTGAAACTGATGCGCGACGTTTGACTGAGGTGCTGTTTTCGACGTCGCCGTTCAAAGAGCATCGCAAAGACTTCAACGTTTGGGCCATGTCGCCACCTGCTGCCGAGTCAGGCGTCTCGCGTCCTTCGACAGGCATTTATCGTAACTCGCCGATCGGCGCTACGTACGATGCGTTCGGATCCGAGAGATACGTGTTGACGTTTGATAATCGATCGCTGCGAGAGGTGGCCCAACACGCGCCGTACGAGTTCATTGAAGTGCTGGTTAACAACCGCACGTACGGAGGCGGAGGGATCTTTAACCTCTACAGCACTGTCGCGTCTGACAATGCTTTCGCGAATTACGTCTTCGTGCACGAGTTTGGTCATCACTTCGCTGCACTGGCGGACGAGTACTACACGTCGTCAGTCGCTTATGCGCCCGCGGCGGCCGATCGGATCGAGCCGTGGGAGCCAAATGTAACGGCGCTTCTTGATGTCACGACTTTGAAGTGGCGCAATCTTGTGTCGCCATTCGCAAACGTCACGCCGGTTCCGACGCCGTGGAACAAGGAAGCGTTTGAAACTTATTCACGCGAGATACAGAAGCGGCGTGCGCAGTTACGCAAAGACAAGCGCCCTGAGGAAGAGATGGAAGCGCTTTTCCGCGAGGAGCTGGAACACGAAAAGAAGATGTTCGCGGCAGAGAAGCACTTCGGACAGGTGGGCGCCTTCGAAGGTGCAAATTACGAAGCGCGAGGATACTACCGTCCCGAGATCGACTGCATCATGTTCTCGCGCACCAACAAATTCTGCCGCGTCTGCCGCCTGGCGATCGAGCGCGTCATAAAAATGTACTCACGGCAAAGTTGATTAGGGTATCGGTCACTGTCCTACGGCTTCGCCGCTCAGCGGGGCTTAAGTGGGGCGATGAGGTCCTGATCTTTGGTGCCCTGGTGGCAGACGATGCAGGACTGTTGACCGCGCTCTTCGAGATCGGAGACGAGTGCGTAGGTCAGTCCACGATCGGACCAGGTGAGGACTTTCAATCCGTGGATCGCGTTGTAGTGAAACTTCAGACCGCGGGCGACGATCTCTTCACCGCCCGACGGCTTCACGACTGAATCGGAAGTGATGACCAAACTGATCGGCCGTTGCTTCATCCGGTAGGCAACATATGCGGCGTAATCATCCTTGTATCCAACGAGCCGCGCGCCTTCCAACTCATAAAGCCTTTCCTGTCCCGACGACTCCTGATAGTTCGGTAATTTGACGCTGAAGTTCACCTTATTCGCGAACCAGTCGGAGATTTCACGCGGCGCGGCCGTCTCGACTTCCAGCGGCAACTGACCGCGTGTGCGGCGCAGATGATGGTCCGCCGCCATTAACGCAAAACTCGATGCCGTCGGCTTATCGGAGCGACTCATCGTGCGCCAGATAACGATTGGCACGAGCAATACGAGCATCGCTGCGGCGATCGCGAGACCCCACGT
>DASRPN010000096.1:0-21153 GCA_035646355.1 Pyrinomonadaceae bacterium
CCGTATTTGCTTTTCTACTCTCATCGGATCAACCCCCCTGTAAGCGACCTTGTAACCAGAGCGTTGGTTTTTCTAAACGACAAACGACGCGAATCTTTCATTAAAATGTCGCAGGTTCGTGTTCGTCTGTGGTTGACCTTCGCGGAGCGGCGTTTGACAATCGGCGGGCATGCGAACCGGACAATTTAGAACACCTCGACTCAATCAGTTTTCCCGCATGTTGGTCGCCGAATGGCGGAAACTGAAGCTCCCTTTTTCTGATGAAACGGTAATCGTCGCAGTCTCGGGCGGCGCCGACTCCACCGCCCTGCTGCTTGCGCTTCACGAGCTGCGATCCGCCCACAAATTGTCCGTGAAATTATGTGTCGCGCATCTCGATCACAAGCTGCGGGAGTCAAGCACCAGCGATGCGAAATGGGTCGCGGCACTCGCGGAAAAACTCGGTTACGAGTGCGTCATCGGCCGCAGCAAAGTAGCCGAAATCGCCCAAGCCAATGGCGACAATCTCGAACAAGCAGCCCGCGAGGCGCGATACAAATTCCTCGAAAGAACGGCGAAACGAAAGTCGTCAAATTACGTTCTGACAGGGCACACGATGGACGACCAGGCGGAAACCGTTCTTCTGCGGCTGATGCGCGGCAGTGCCAGTTCCGGACTTGGCGGCATGGAACTGTTGCGGCCGCTCGGCAAGAACTCGTCGATCAAGCTTGTGCGTCCACTTTTGTGGGCGCGCCGCAGTGAGACGGAGGCTTATTGTCGTGTCCGGAAAACGGAGTTTTTGCGCGATGAAATGAATGACGATCAGAGTTTTGCGCGCGTCAAAGTGCGGCACCAGCTCCTACCGCTGATGCAGTCGTTCAACAACAAGATCGTCGAAGCAATCTCGCGCACCGCCTCCCAGCTTCGTGAGGACTCCGACGTGCTGGTCAACGATTCGGATGCGCTATTAAAGCGGGCCGCGGTGTTAGATCAGCTTGAAGATCAAACCGAAACGGTGGTTCTCGACGTAAAGGTGCTGGCCGCGGCGCCTCCGGCACTGCGCCGGCGAGCGTTGCGACAGTGGATTTCCGAAGCACGAGGAAGCAGCCGGCGGCTCGAAATGGTTCACCTGCTGGCTGTTGAGAAGCTTCTGGATGGAACGGCGGGCGGTCGAGTGGTGGAATTACCGGGCGGATCGCGCGTCAGGAGGGTAAGGAGCCGGCTCGAATTTGAGCCTGAGTAGTGTAATCATCAGCGGTTTTTCCTTTGCGCCTTGGCGCTTTTGCGGGAAAGCAGTTTGGCTCGGTGAGGTGCTTGTGGGAAGAATATCTCCCGCAAAGGCGCAAAGGCGCAAAGAGCCTGAAAGTGATTGAAAAAGCTGCGTTCAAACTTTATAGTCGAACGCGGGAAATTGCCCCGGTTAGTCATTTTTCAGAATCCGGTGAACCATAGTTGTCAGGGTGCATCAAAGAGATTTGGGATATCGGAGTCGCCGACCGAGTGGAGAGCGACAAGTGAAGGCAATATAAGGTACTATCGCCGTCGGAGGCGTTGATGAATTTGAGTTCTACAGCAAGACAGATCGTATTTTGGCTGTTAATCATCGCGGGGGCAGTTTTGCTCTACAAGCTCGTCAATCCGCGTGGCAATACCTATGACACGGTGGACCTGACGAGAGTGGATCAGATGATCCAGGCCCGCCAGTTAAAAGAATTGACAGTCAGGCAAAATGAGACTGTCGCCATCGATAATAGCGGTAAGGAATATCGAGTCGCGCTATCCAACGACCCCGCGAAAAACGACCTGCTTAAGGCCGCGCGTGAAGTGGTTGACGGGAAGCCACGCGTCCCGAAGGTCCAGGAAGAATCGGGCAGCAGCTTTATCTGGCCCATGTTGATAACGTGGGCGCCCTTATTGTTCATAATCGCTATCTGGATATTTATGTTGCGCCAGATGCAGTCTGGCGGAAACAAGGCGCTTTCTTTTGGTAAGTCGAGGGCCAAGCTCTTGAATAACCAGCAGAAGCGCGTGACGTTTAAGGACGTCGCCGGTGTTGAGGAAGCGAAGGAAGAACTTCAGGAAATAATCGAGTTTTTGAAGGAACCGCAGAAGTTTCAAAAGCTCGGTGGCCGTATTCCCAAGGGCGTTCTGATGATGGGACCGCCGGGAACGGGCAAGACCTTGCTGGCCCGCGCGATCGCTGGTGAAGCAAACGTTCCGTTCTTCTCGATCTCCGGTTCCGACTTCGTCGAGATGTTTGTCGGCGTCGGCGCATCGCGTGTGCGCGACTTGTTCGAACAGGGCAAGAAAAACGCGCCGTGCATCATCTTCATCGACGAGATCGACGCCGTTGGTCGTCATCGTGGCGCAGGTCTCGGCGGCGGACACGATGAGCGCGAACAGACGTTGAACCAGTTGCTCGTCGAAATGGACGGCTTCGAGTCGAACGACGGTGTGATTCTGATTGCCTCGACCAACCGTCCCGACGTTCTCGATCCGGCGTTGCTCCGACCAGGGCGATTTGATCGACGCGTCGTTGTTTCGCGACCGGACGTTCGTGGACGCGAAGGCATCCTGAAGGTCCATACACGCAAGATTCCACTCGGCGAAGACGTGGACATCTCGGTGATTGCCCGAGGCACACCAGGATTCACGGGTGCCGACCTGGCGAACCTCGTAAACGAAGCCGCATTGAACGCGGCGCGTTACAACAAGAAACTCGTCGCAATGGGCGACTTCGAGTTGGCGAAAGACAAAGTGCTCATGGGCGCGGAGCGCAAGAGCATGGTGATCTCGAACGAGGAGAAGCGCGTGACTGCGTACCACGAAGCGGGGCATACGCTCGTTGGTCTGAAAGTGCCGAACGCGGATCCGGTTCACAAAGTCACCATCATCCCGCGCGGTATGGCGCTCGGTGTGACTCAGCAACTTCCGGAAGGCGACCGGCATAACTACAGTCAGGAATACCTGTTGGGCCAGATCGCGATCCTGATGGGTGGACGCATCGCGGAAGACATCTTCCTCGGTAGCATCACCACCGGCGCGTCAAACGATATCGAACGCGCCACGGAACTCGCACGCGCGATGGTTTGCGAGTACGGCATGTCCGAAATGGGACCGCTCACCTTCGGTAAGAAGGAAGAGCAGATTTTCCTCGGACGCGAGATCGCACAGCATCGTGATTTCTCGGAAGACACCGCGATCAAGATAGACGAGCAGGTGAAGAAGATCGTCACTGCGCAGTTTGAACGCGCGAAGGCAATCATCGAAGAGAATCGCGACACGATGATCCGGTTGGCTGAATGCTTGTTGGAGCGTGAGTCCCTCGATGGAGTCGAGATTCGACGCATCGTCGCGGGCTTGCCGCTTGACGAGAATCCGCCGGTTTCCGATGGCGGCGATCCGGATCGTCCGCAGCTCAAGGAACCGGCGCCGAAGCCAGTTCAAAAGCCGTTGCTGCCGCCGATTACGGGCGGAAATCCGGCGCCGGCTTAGTGCGCTCTGTTAATCCTTGATTTGGAAGGTTAGGAATTCCGAAATGCCCATTGGTGAGCGAACGCTCATCATGGGCATTTTGAATGTTACGCCTGATAGTTTTAGCGACGGTGGACTGTTCACTTCCGTCGACGACGCGGTGGCCCATGCTGAGCGTCTGGTTTCTGAAGGCGCTGACATCATCGACGTTGGTGGTGAGTCAACCCGTCCGGGTGGCGAGCCCGTTTCCGCTGAAGAAGAAATCTCGCGCGTCGTGCCGGTGATCGAAGGATTGGTCAGGCGCGTTTCAGTTCCACTTTCCGTAGACACAACTAAATCCGAGGTTGCGCGTGCCGCGCTGGATGCGGGCGCAGCAATCGTCAACGACATCTCGGCGCTGCGATTTGATTTCTACGTCGCGGATGTGGCGGCACGTGCGGGTGCCGGCCTGGTGTTGATGCACTCACGCGGCACGCCCGCAACGATGCACCGGATGCCGCCAGTTGCGGACATCATGGAAGAGGTGGTCAGCAGCCTGCGCGCGAGTATTCACATGGCTGAGCGGCGTGGATTGGCGCGTGAGTCGATCGTGATCGATCCGGGTATTGGTTTTGGCAAGAGTCAGGAACAGAACCTGGAGTTGCTCGCGAAACTAGATTCGTTAATCGCCGCCTTCCCTGATTATCCGCTCTTGATTGGAACGTCGCGCAAATCCTTTATCGGGAAGATGCTTGCGGACGAATCAGGCACACCCGCGCCTGCTTCGGAACGTCTGCACGGCACCATGGCGACGATCGCTGTCGCAGTGTTGAAAGGCGCAAACATCGTCCGCGTCCACGACGTGAAAGCTGCCGTTGAAACGATCCGTGTTACTATGCAGCTCCGATGAATAAACCCCTGCGTGCTGTCCTCCTCATTACGATGGTCGCGTCTGTTACCGGCTTTTACGATTGCTACAAGCCGGTGACGAAGAACCAGCTTCCGGCCCGGATCAAGACCGTCGCGGTGCCCGCGTTTCAGATGGAAAGCCGGGCGCTGCGTTACAAGATCGAATCGCGTTTCACTGACGCTGTGATGAAGGAGTTGGTCCATCGCGGACGTGGGTTGCGCGTCCAGGGCAGCCGTGAAGGCGCCGACGCCGTTATTGAAGGTGTTATCAAAAGTTTCAACTTCGGCGGCGTATTGCTCGACGACAAGGGCCGCGCGCGCATTTTTGAAGTGACGATTGCGGCTGCTGTCACCGTCCGCGATCAAACTGAGAATCGCGTGCTCTACGATAATCAGAACTTTGTCTTCCGCGGCGAGTATGAGTTCGCCAGCGATCCGCGCACCTTTTTCAACGAGGAAGATCCGGCGATCCTGCGCATGTCGCGTAACTTCGCCGAGAGCATCGTCTCGACCCTCATCAACGCAGTCGAAACCGGCCGGAAATGAAAACGCAATGAAGACGCTGTCGCGAACTGAACTTGAGCGATCGTTGCGCCAGGGGTTGGAGCCACTGTATTTGCTGGTGGGCCCGGAACGATACCTGCGCCGCGAAGCAGTTCAATCCATTACAGATGCGGCGATGAGCACAACGCTGATCCGCGAGTTTAATGATTCGAGTTTCAGTCTGTTGACGGATTCAGTGCGCAGCGCGATCGCTGCGGCGGAGCAGTTGCCGATGATGTCGGAGCGACGTGTGGTGCGCGTTCGCGATTTCGCCCGGCTGCGCGACGCCGATGAAGATGTGCTGATCGCTTATCTCGGCAATCCGTCGCCGACGACCGTGATGATCTTCACCGCTGATGATCTCGACAAACGCAAGAAGTCGACGAAAGCACTGCTCGATGCTTGCACCGTAGTCGATTTCTCACCTTTGAAAGACAGTGAGGCCAAAGCTTGGGCCAAGTCATACTTGAAAAGTGTGAAAACGGTCGCCGATGAACCGGTGTTGAGTGAGATCGTCAACCTTGTCGGCACTGACGTGCAAACACTCGCAAATGAGATCGACAAGCTCGCTTCGGCCGCCGCCGAAACTGGTCGTATCACGATGGAGATGGTTGACGAGTTGATCGGCCGCACGCGCGAGTTATCAAATTTCGAACTCGGCGATCATCTGCTCTCAAGCAACCGTAAACGCGCCATGGAAACGCTTCACCGGCTGCTTGATGACGGCGCCGAGCCAGTGATGCTCATCGGCCTAATCGCAGGCAACTATCACCGGCTCGCTCTCGGAAAACACCTGCTCGCGCGTGGTGGTCGCGAAGAAGTGTTTCGCAATATTTCGATGCCGCCGTTCAAGCGTGACGCTTATATCGCAAACCTGCAACGTAGCGACGCGAAAAAGATCGCGCGTGGGATTCAACTCACCGCCGCCGCGGATCTTGCGATTAAGACCTCGCAAGCGACTCCTCGGTTGCAACTCGAGATGCTGGTATGTGAGCTATCGAGCTGATCACGTAGTTGCACTGATCCACGAGCGAAGCGCCCGGCGTCAGTTCCGTAAGTTTCTCTGCAATCAACTTAATCCAGTAAATCGTGACTTCCTCACTGTACTTCTCGCGTGCCACGCCATGATGGTCCACAAACCGCCGCAAGCCGGTCCGCATTCGTTCGACCGCCCCGTTTGTGTCCATAGTTTGCAGGTAGCAAACGGCGACCGTTATATGGTCGCGATGCTTGAACGCTGTCTTGTCGGTTTTGCAGGTCTCAAATCCGCGTACGACCTCATGAATCTCACTTTCGGAACTAAACACCAGGTCCTCCTCTCTCCAATAAAAAACGAGGCGGACCGAATCTCGATCCGCCTCGTCGAAAATTAATTGTTTGTAGTACTACTTGCCTTGATTCGCTCGCACTGTCAGCCGCGACTTGTACCTCGCGGCCGCATTAGCATGCAGCACGCCTTTCTGAACGGCCTTATCGATCACTGAAATCGTCTCGGGCAGTGTTGCCGTTACATCCTGCTTCGACCCCGAGTCCAGTGCGCTGCGCAACTTCTTGATATACGTCCTGACCTTGGTACGATTGCCGCGATTGATCGCGCGCCGCTTCTCGCTCTGCCGCACCCTCTTCTCTGCTGACTTATGATTTGGCATTAATCTCTCCTAAAAACCACGGCGCCTCCAGGCGCAAGTGACGGAGTATAGGTAGCCACCTCCGGAGTGTCAAGGCGACGTGTTGGGAAATTATCCGTCGTCTTCGGCGCGTTGTCCTTTCTAGGCGGGCTCGCGGTGCTGCTGGTCAACTTTCTCGAGCCATAACATCTCTCAGATCGATACCGCATTGACACCCGCCGGAACCTTGTAGTAGCGTCGAAATCGCGATTTATGCAACCAACTAACTGCCCGCCCATCCCCCACACCGGCACATCAATTCGCTCTGTTTGTAAGAAGGAGAAAGTTAACCGCATTTGAAGAAGATTGAGCTTCCGCCCCGTGGCCTGGAGACGTTGTTTGGTGTTCACGATCAGAACATCAAGTATTTGGAGTCGCTGCTGGACGTCAGAATCGACGCTCGCGGACAGGACGTTTCGATCGACGGCGATCCCGGCGACGTCGATACTGTAGAACGGATCCTCCAGGACTTTTCCGACCTCTTTAAAGAAGGCAAGCATTTCACCGACAAAGAACTGCGCGAGGCCTTTGCGCAGATCGCCGAAGACCGCGCCTTCAGCCTCCGCGACTACTTCACTAAAGCGCGCTTCAATCCTGCCGGAAAGAAACAGGTCGCGCCAAAGTCGGTAAACCAGCGCAAATACATTCAGGCGATTCAGGAAAAGGATGTCGTCTTCGGCATCGGCGTCGCCGGCACGGGTAAGACGTACCTCGCCGTTGCGATGGCGGTCCAGGCGTTGATGCAGAAACAAGTAAATCGCATCGTACTCGCGCGCCCGGCAGTTGAAGCCGGCGAGAAACTTGGTTTCCTGCCCGGCGACCTGCAAGACAAGGTCGATCCATACTTGCGTCCACTCTACGACGCCCTATTCGATCTGATCGATTATGAGCGCGTCACGCGACTGCTCGAGAAGCGCGTCATTGAAGTTGCTCCGCTCGCGTTCATGCGCGGCCGCACTCTTTCCGACGCCTTCATCATTCTCGACGAAGCGCAGAACACCACCAGCGAACAAATGAAGATGTTTCTCACGCGCATCGGCTTCGGTTCGAAGGCAGTGATTACCGGCGACGTCACGCAGGTCGATCTCCCGACGGGTAAACGTAGCGGCCTGATCGAAGCGGAACGCATCCTGTCAAAGCTCGAAGGTATCGAGTTTGTATACTTCACTGACAAAGACGTCGTCCGTCACAAGCTGGTCCAGATGATCATTCGTGCCTACGAAGAACAAACCAAGCGGACCCAGATGTAGCTACAGATGATTGAAGTCGTCAATCGGCAGCGAAGTAAGAAGGTTGACACTGAAGCGTGGTCCAACTTTGCGGGCAAGGCACTCAAGGCGATCGGGAACCAGGGATCAAGTGCGACGATAGCTTTCGTCTCTGATAAAAACATTCATAAATTAAATAAGCAGTTTCGCGACGTCGATAAACCGACCGACGTCCTCTCATTTCCAGCAGGCGAAAAAACGAATCTCGGCGATATCGCCATTTCAGTCGAGACCGCCGCAGCGCAGGCGAAGGAAAACGATTTATCGTTCGAAACTGAAATAGCCCAACTAATTCTTCACGGCCTGCTTCATCTTTGCGGCTACGATCATGAAACCGATAATGGCGAAATGAATCGACTTGAGCTTCGATTAAGGAAGAAACTGGGCATTTAGCGCTTTCCCATCGAGCGCCAAACCTTTACTATCACCCTATCGATGCAACTTGAAATAGCGCTTACGCTGCTGCTGCTTTTGGTGCTCTCACTGCTGGCCACGGTCGACATGGCCTTCGGCCACCTAAGCGATGTCGGTCTACGCCGCCTCATCGGAGAGAACGGAGAAAAGCCCGAAGCGCGCTCTCGAGTCTTTCTGAAACAAGTGCTGGAGAACCGACCGCGCTTCGGCTTCGCACTCTCGGCGACGATTCAGATACTTCTCGTCGTCGTAGCTGTCCTCATCACCTCGATCTCATTAACCCTTTTCCCGAACAAGCGCCTTGTGCTCGTCGGACTTGTCGCCGGCCTCATTCTCGCGGGTGTCTTTCGTCAACTAGTCCCTCTTTTCATTGCGACGCGTAATCCGGAAGGCACGCTGCTGTTTCTGCTGCCGATCATCCGACCGTTTTTCCCGGTGATGGCATTTCTTTCAGATCCTTTTCAAAGCCTGTTCGATCGCTCGCGGCGCAACAAGGACCAGGTGAGTGAAGAAGGCGAAGAAGAGGAGGAGGACGACGACAGCGGCGACTTGCAAGCACTCATCGACGTCGGCGAAGCCGAAGGCATCCTCGAAGAAGAGGAAGGCGAACTGATCCATTCGATCATCGAGTTTGGGGACACGCGCGTCAGCGAAGTTATGACGCCGCGGCCGGACATTGTCGCCGTGCCCAACACCGCCACCATCCGCGAAGTACGCGACATCATGCTCGACTCGAAATACTCGCGGCTGCCCGTCTACGGCGATCAGATCGACAGCATCCACGGCATCATTTATGTCCGTGACCTGTTGCAATGCTGGGCTGAAGGCAGCGAAGACGAGAGCATCCGGCCGCTGATTCGTTCGGTCTACGAAGTTCCGGAAACAAAACCAGTCGCCGAGCTGCTTGAAGAGATGCAAAAAGCGCACGTACAACTCGCGATGGTGATCGACGAATACGGCGGAGTTTGCGGACTCGTCACCGTCGAGGACATTCTCGAAGAGATCGTCGGCGAGATCGAAGACGAGGACATCGCGGGCGAAGAGTTACAGGAGATCGTCCAGGCGAAAGAAGGCAGTTACGAAGTGATGGCGTCGACCGAGATAGGTAAGATTGAACGACTTTTCGACATGGAGATCGAAGCCGACGACTTCACTACCATCGCAGGACTCGTGATCAACGAGTCAGGCAAAGTTCCCGCTGTAGGCGAAATCCTGACCATCCGCGGTTTGGAAGTTGAAATACTCGAGGCAGACGAGCGGCGCATTAATCGTCTGCGAATCAAACCCCAGCAGGCCCAGCAAATGAGCACAGAGTAAACGTAAACGGATTCGGAATGGCGAAACACAAAAGTAAATACCTTCAGGGAAAACGGATCGATCCTGCTCCAATAACCAACAAAACCAGCGTCGCAGATCTCATTGACGAATCGTTTCTGGCGTACAACGCCGCGCGGTTGCGCGAGGCATGCCAACTGTTTTCCAAACGCATGTTGGAGCCGGAAGTCACCGTCGGAATGTCGATAACAGGCGCGTTGACGCCGGCTGGGCTGGGCATTTCCGCACTCATTCCCTTAATCAAAGCCGGCTTCGTCGACTGGATCATTTCCACCGGCGCCAATCTTTACCACGACACGCACTTCGGCATCGGCCTTTCGATGTACCTCGGAAATGCGCAGACGTCCGATGTCGTGTTGCGTGAGGAAGAGGTGGTCCGGATCTACGACATCTTTTTTGATTACTCGGTGCTGCTCGATACTGACTCGTTTTTCCGCAAGATAATCGAAGCGCCGGAGTTTCAGAAACCGATGTCGACGGCGGAGTTCCACTACCTGTGCGGCCGTTACGTTCACGAGCGCGAACGCAAGTTGAAGATCAAAGACAAATCGCTGTTGGCAGTGGCGTATGAATATGGAGTACCGATCTACACATCGTCGCCGGGAGATTCTTCGATCGGCATGAACGTAGCCGCGAAAGCGTTGCAAGGAAACAAGCTCGCGTTCGATCCGTCACTCGACGTGAACGAAACGGCAGCGATCGTGCTCGCCGCAAAACGAGGAGCGGCTCAGACCGGAGGGAAAGCCGGCAAAGGTAAGAAAGCAAAACCCGGACTCTCCGCGGTCTTCATTCTCGGCGGTGGTTCACCTAAAAACTTCATGCTGCAAACCGAACCACAGATCCAGGAAGTGCTCGGCATCGACGAACGCGGCCACGATTATTTTCTACAAGTGACTGACGCGCGTCCCGACACCGGTGGTCTTTCCGGTGCAACGCCCGGTGAAGCAGTCTCGTGGGGCAAAGTCGATCCGGATCGTTTACCTGACGCAGTTGTGTGTTATGTGGATTCTACTGTGGCGCTTCCGCTCATAACGGCTTATGCTCTTACACGACACGAACCACGCGCGCCGAAACGGTTGTATGATAGGCGCGAAGAGTTCATGAACCTGCTGCGCGCTGAGTACAAGAAATCCAAACGTCGATAGTCCGATTGGAGAACGAGATCGATCATGGGTGAACCCATCACGGCCGCGAAGCCGAGATCCTATTACGATTGCGTTGAGTGTCCCGCTTACTGTTGTTCCGTCTACGAGCGCGTGCAAGTAACAAAACGCGACGTCCGTCGCCTCGCGAAACACTTCGGTGTGACTGAAGAAGTAGCGATCGCTCGTTTCACGAAGATGCATGGTGACGAACGAGTGTTGCGACGGAAGGTGGATCCGTTGTTCGGGCAGACGTGCCAGTTTCTAAATCTCGAGACACGCAACTGTGGGATCTATCACGCACGTCCCGCTGTTTGTCGAGAGTTTCCGACGAGCAAGCGATGCGCCTACTGGGATCTGCTAAAGTTCGAACGCGTTCAGCAGGACGATCCAACCACGCTGCCGTTGGTGAAGATTACCTTCAATGGGAAGAACGGTAAGAAGTGACCAGTCCGGCAAAGCCGGCAACTCACGTGGTTTTTATGAGGTGAGGTAACGATCTAATCCGTTACTACTCCGGGTACAGGCACTCGACGGAATCCGTCGATTCGTTTCAACCAATACTCATTAAACGGCGAATAGATAACTCCCTGGCGGCGTGATGCGTGGTAGAACCCATGCTCGTCGGCAACGACGCCGACATGTGTCAGACCACTGAAGAACACGAGCGTTCCAAACTTGAATTGATCTTCAGGAGCAGCAGGCGTGAAGCGAGAAAACAGCGTGCGGGCACTGCCGCGCTCGAAGCTGACTCCGGTCGCGTTGAAAATACTCCACACGAACCCCGAACAATCGAAGCGGTCTGGTCCTTCCGCGCCCCAGCGATAACGTGCCCCGAGTCGTTGGTCTATGGCCGCCATTAATGCGGGTTGAAGACTCAAAAAGTTGGGGGTCGACGAACCGATGGCAGGCGTCAGGTCGATGATTGGTTTTGGCTTAGCTTCCCAGGTCGTGGTTGGTTCTGCGGCGAGCGCTAAATCGTCAGGTGAGCATGACTCCTCGGGAGTTTCCGCCGTCGGGGTTGTCACGCGCGGACGAGTTTGCGCAACTGCTGAAGTGAACCAAAGACTGAGGGCCAAACAAGCGACCAGAACACGAGCTAACGGTTTTCGAAGCACCATAAACGAGGAACTACCTTTTCCTTTAGAATTCTTACTTTTTGTTTCTTATCGTGAGGAGGGCACCGCTAAAAGACCTCGGCATATTAGCGTTCGGAGCAAGGTCGTTCAAGCGGCAATGTGACTGTTTCGTGACGAAACGCCGTTCGCCAACTGTTCGCGACCTGAAAGTATTCACGAAATCTTTGCGATCGCGGTCAATCTGAATCAGTTGTCGCCGCTGGGCGTCAAACGCGCGTCATGCGCGTTGGATCTGGCGATGCAAAATCAGCGCAAAAAGCAGAGTGATAGCCAACGTCATGGGGCACAACTCCTGACAATCAAGACGAAGTTAGTTGTATGGTCTAATTAGATTGACAATGAGGCACGGATTCCGGGATTTCACTCACGCCGATCGACAGCGTAGTTCAACCCAACGGTGATTATTTTCTGGAGCAACTGGTCGTATGGCACGCCGCTGTACTCGGCGGAATCAGCGAAGTCTTCATTGTGGGCGATTTGAGGATTCGGATTGGCTTCAAGTAGATAAAACTGCCCTTCTTCCGTCATGCGATAGTCCATCCGGGCATAGCCACTTAAGAACAAGTAACGATAGATACGTTTCGACAAACGTTCGAGAGTCTTGACCTGATCGTCCGTCAAATCCGCGGCACGCGTCTTCACTCCAACGCGCTCCTGGTACGTTGGATCCCACTTCACTTTCAGCGTCGCAATGTTCTCAGCGCCTTCGGGCAGCTTCTCCATCACGAGTTCCCACGGCGCGTAGGTCTGGATGTTCTGATTACCAATCACGCCCACGTAAATCTCGCGTCCCTTGATGTACTGTTCAGCGATGGCAGCAGTCTTGTTCTGTCGATGAATAAAATCGACGCGTTGCGCGAGCTTTTCGTCGTCATACACGATCGACGCCTGCGCGATTCCCACCGATCCCTCTTCGCTGATCGACTTCACCAACAACGGAAACTTCAACCGCTTCGGACGCCGCACTTTTCTATTAGCCGGAAACACCGCGAAGTTTGGGACCAGCAGACGATGATACGAAAGGATCATCTTCGTCAGCGCCTTGTCGTGCGCTAGCGTCATCCCGCGCGGATTACAACCGGTATACGCCTGCTTCATCAGTTCGAGATAACTGACGACGTGCTGATCGTAAAGCGGGTAACCGTGAAACTCTTCGAGCAGGTTGAACGCGATATGCGGTTTGTATTCCATCAACGCCTGCCCGATATCGTTTAGCTGGTTGTAAAGACCGATCGGATAGACCTCGTGGCCCATCTTCTTCAACGTCGATACAACGTCGAATTCGGTTTTAATTTCCAGCTTTTCCTTATCGGAGAGACCGTTCAACGAATCCGGAGGGACGAGATCGCTGTGGACCAGAACGATGATGCGCAGTTTCTTCCGCGGCTCAAAAGTCATACGGCTATGCGATGATAACCCGAATGGAGCACGTTCATGACTTGCACAGTCAGCACTATCATTACACGACGACGCGTTTCTCGAAAAGGTGTATCGACACGTAATTTTAAATCTTTGCAACGATCGATCATGTTTTGCAGCACGTGATCGATCGTGTATTGGTGCACGCCGGTGCCTTCGGCCACTATCTGTCGGACCTCTCGACGCACACGCCGGATGAAACTCGCGGCGCTCTCACGCTTCCTATGTCGCGGGTCGTCAGAAAAGATTCGATGCAGATCGCGATCGTAAACGGCGGGCCATTCGAAGTCGTAACGTTCGCGTTTGCGGCGGTAGTGTTCGCGTAACGTGATCTTCAGCGCCGATAGCGGCTCGACTTTCGTGCGCGTCCTGTTGCGTGGTTTCACACCGTCGAGTTCACTCATCAACTCGTCGATGTACTCGAGCTTCCGGAGCGCCGGCCAACCGCGATAACGTCGCCGCCATTGCGAACGCGGACTCAGCCAGACGGCAAAAGTCTCGGCGAAGTCTTCCGCAGGATGCGCCTGTGCGTACCACGCCGGCAGATGCAGGACGTACTTGCGGCTCTTTGGCTTTGGTTTGTAGAAATCCGGGTACGGCTGCGCGAATGAGCCGAACAGCTCGCGGTGTTGGCGTTTGAAGTGGAGTCGAAAAGCGGTGTCGAGGGCGTGGCCCGCTTCGTGACGGAGGATCCGCATGCACTCGGTGTCGCTCCCGCCCTCGACCTCCAGCATTTGCTTGCGTTCAAGCTTCACCAGACGCGGATGCGCCAGGTAAAACGGGATCGCGATTCCCGGCACGCCGTCAGGCGAAAACCACTCTTCCGCCAGCCAAACGTGCGGTTTAAAGCGGATCGAGCGCATGTTGAGCTCGCTATAAAGCCGCTTAATTTGGGGTTCGAGGAAGGACCCCTTGATTTTGATTGGCAGGTCGCAGATACGGAGGTCAAGCAACTGTTCGTCGCTGAGACGGTGCCAGGGGAATCGATAACTCACGGGGACGCATTCTAAACGGGGGCCTAGTCATTTTCCATTTGTCATTGCTCATTTTCCATTTTTCATTTGGCGCTCCGCGTTTGGTCGTCCCGGCTCGCCGGCCAAATGAGAAATGAAAAACGACAAATGGAAAATGATCTGAGCCTTTTCGGACCCGGCTTGCGCGTTGTTTGGTAAGGAGCAGAACAACAGGGTAAATGATAAAAACAACAATAGTTTCTAAAACCGCGCTCGCAACCGCCTGTCTCATCACAGTGGCAGGAAGCGTGAGCGCCGATACCAAGGTTAAAACTCGCCAAACCAGCGGCGGACAGACTTACGAAAACACCAGCTACATCAAAGGCAAACGCCAACGCAGCGAAGCGAACAACGGGCAGATGATCGTCATTCAGCAGTGTGATCTGCGACGTAATATCCAAATCATCCCGCAGGCACAGGCTTACGTCATCCAGCCTTATGAAAATGCTGCGAATACCAGTTCAACTACCAGCGGTCGCACAACATCCCAGCCGTCTCCGACGACCAAGGGCGGCGTCGTTACATCGATCGTCACGACGAAAGACACCGGCGAGCGCAAACAGATACTCGGCTACACCGCGCGCCATATCATCACGACGATGGAGACGGAGTCGAGCCCTGAAGCGTGTTCGCCGATGAAGAGCAAGATGCAGATCGACGGGTGGTACATCGATGCGGAGTTTGCGCTCGAGTGCGACAGCGGTGTTGCTTACAAACCGTATTCGCCGCCCCAGGGTGGTGGTTGTCAGGATCGCTACGTGACCAAGCAGGTCGGCACCGCGAAGAAGGGATATCCGGTGTGGGAAAAGATGACGATGTTCGATCCGAGTGGCGCCGAGAGCTTTTCGACGATCAATGAAGTTGTCGAGTTCTCACATGCGACTTTGGATGCGAGTTTGTTCGACGTCCCTGCGGGTTATCGTCAGGTGAGCGACTTGGCGAGCGCGTTCTCGGCGGCTCCTGCGACGCCGGCATCTGAGCCTACGACTACGCCGACTACGACGACTCAACCGCGAACGAACACCGAACCGGCGGAAACAAGTACCAAGCAAGAGCCTAAACCCGAAACAAAACCCAAATCCGATCCTCTGAAGAAGGTTAATAAAGCCCTTAAATGGCCATAACCCGAGGATCAGTTAGGTGGATGGACGCCCGTCTTCAGAAATGAAGACGGGCATTGTTTTTCTACGGGACACTGATCGCACAACGGATTGCGCGCCTTGCAGGTCTTCCTTCCGTGCGCGATCAGGAGATGCGAGAAGATCACCCAGTCTTTCTTCGGCACAATCAGCACCAGATCCTGTTCGATCTTCTCCGCGGTCTTCTGTTGCGTGAAACCGAGCCGGTGTGAAAGGCGCGTGACGTGAGTATCGACAACGACGCCTGACTTGATCTCGAATGCGTTGCCGAGTACGACGTTCGCGGTCTTGCGCGCGACACCCGGCAACTCCAACAGCTCATCCATCGTGTGCGGAACAGTACCACCGTACTGTTCGGTCAACATCTTCGACGTACCTTGAATCGATTTTGTCTTATTGCGAAAGAAGCCGGTCGACTGGATGTCTTTCTCGAGCTCTCGAGGTGAGACCTTGAGATAGTCTTCCGGCTTCTTGTATTTCCGGAACAGATCCGCCGTGACGATGTTCACGCGTTCGTCCGTGCATTGCGCCGATAGAATCGTCGCTACTAAAAGCTCGAACGGATTTGAGTGATTCAACGAACATTTCGCGTCGGGATACGCGCGCTTTAACCGGCGAATCACGTCGCGCGTGCGCGTCTTGAGTTCGTCCATACTTTCGCGTTTTGCCATCTTAGGGTTTTCTTCTTGTGCCTTTTCGTGTCTGCATTTTGTGCCTTTTGTGGTTACCCTGTTCTCTTCAGTTTTCCGGTCCGCTTGGCCCAGGCTTCGACGCGTACGAACGTCATCAGACCGAGCGGCAACAGTATCGCGCCCATCACGGCGAGGATCAGCAACTCGTGCGTGACAGCCGACAACGGCGCACCTGCGAGCAGCTCCGGCGTCGACGCACTATTTCCTACTCCGAACAACTTCCGGCAAGCAGACAGCGTATAGGTTGCCGGCGAAATCGCCGAGAGCGGCTGCATCCAACCTGGCAGGACTTCGATTGGATAATAAACGCCCGAAACCAGTAGAAGCGAGCCCTGAAAGATGTGCGTCGCTTCCGCACCTCGTTCCGCGCTCATCACCGGAAAAACCGCCGCGAACAGACCGAGTCCGACGAACGCCAGTGTGCTGACGAACAACACCACCATCACGCCGAGCAGATTCGCACCGCGCAGGTTGAGGTTTGTAAACGCCATCAGACCAAGCAGCACGATCACGCTCGTGACGATGCTGTTCAGTAGTGAAAACAGGCTGACGCCCAGGAGATGAACACTACGAGACACCGGAGCCATGAACGTGTATTCGAGCGTGCCTTCCCAGCGCTCGTACGCGATCGACATGGCGATCTCCTGGTAGAGCCACGAGAGATAGTTCCAGAGTAGCGCTCCGACTACGAGCGTCAGCGTCATCTGATAGTCGTTTGCCGCGACGCCGATCAACGCAACCGTTGCTGACGTCACCAGGGCGTAGAAGTTGAACACCACCACCCAGCCGATGTACCGCCGGGTGATGTGATAACCCCTGAAGAGAAACGCCCACGTTTGGCGCATAGCTGTTTCCATGACTAAATCCTTTCCATCCGCGCATCGCGCAAAACGCGCCTAATCGCCCACGGCGGCTAATTCTTCATCTTCGACGATCTTTTCACCGGTTAATGCGATGAAGGCGTCGTCGAGATTCGCGGCGCCGGCGCGCCTCATTAAGTCGCGGGCCGTGCCTTCGGCGACGAGTTTGCCGTGCGCGAGAAAACCGATACGCGCGCACAAGCGCTCTGCTTCGGCCATGTCGTGCGTCGTCAGCAGAATCGTCGTGCCTTCGCGTTCGCGCAGTCGTTCCAAAAACGCCTGCACGTCGCGACGACTCTTCGGATCGAGTCCCGTCGTCGGCTCGTCGAGCAGCAACAGCGGCGGATTGATCATCAACGCACGCGCAATGCTGATCTTTTGCTGCATACCGCGACTCATCTCCTCGAGCGGCGTCGAGAACTTCGCGTTCTCCATTCCCAACTCCTCGAGAATCTCCATCGCGCGTTGTTCAGCGTCGCGCGCCTTCTGCCCGTAAAGCAGCGCCGTGTACAGCAGGTTCTCGCGCGCCGAAAGCTTTTTATAAAAGGCTGCGTCTACGCTGACGCGCCCGATGATTCGCCGCACTTCGTCCTGTTGCTCCGGCAAACGGAACCCAAGCAAACGGACCTCGCCGCTATCGGCAATCAACAAAGTCGAAAGGATGCGGATCAAACTCGACTTGCCGGAACCGTTTGGACCAAGGAGCCCGTACGTCTCGCCTTCCGCGACGCTGAACGAAACGTCGTCGACAGCCCAGAGCTCCGACGTCTTTCGAAAACCCGCGCGTTTGCGGAAACTTTTACGCAGATTGAGCACCTGTATAGCTGGTTGCTGCATGATCTCCTCACAAGTGATCGCCCGGAAAAAAGACGACCACGAAAAACGAAACAAGTTGAATTGTTGTGGAAAAATAAGAGGCGGTTAGGCGCTCTCAACCGCTCGAATACACTTCGAGCGTTGCGACCTAACTCTGGCAGGCAAAAATAAAACCGCCTGCAACAGAGTTAATGACGGAGCCTAACAATGAGGAACAGAAGCAGAACTTTCATTTTCTAATCACCTGCTTTGCAGCCTAGCGGAAGGTCGTACGTTTTGCAAGAGGAATTCGTTTCGGGGAAATCCGTGTTTACTTTCTTCCGTGCGCAATCTTGATCGCTTCGGGTAGTCCACGCAGACGTAGCATCGCCAACACACCAAGAAACGGACCAGGTGCGAGGATCATGAATGCATATCGCCAGTCTGCCACCTTCGGGATCAATTCGATCGAAATCGTGGTGAGGAGGAACCCGATGCACATTTGAATCGTCAAGGCCGTACCGATGTACTGTGGATCGCCAAGCTCCGTCACACATGAAGAAAACTGCGCCGAGTCAGCGACCACAGTCGCGCCCCAGATTGTCGCCACGAGCAAAAGCAGCACGGGATTCCCGCCGTAAAGCAATCCGATCACCAGACAACACGTGCCGCTTATGGCCATGGCCCACGACGTGACTGCTGTCCTTCCGACGCGGTCGGCGAGCAGGCCTGCGACGACGCAACCCACCGCACCCGAACCGATGACGAGGAACGAGCCCAACTCAGCGAGCTGCGGATCGCCGCCCTGGATCGCGAGACTCGAACGAATCATTACCGGTACCCAGATCCACATGCCGTACAGTTCCCACATGTGACCGAAGTAACCAAAGCTCGCGAGCCTGACGCCGCGATTGCCAAAGACGCGCACGACTTGTGTGATATCAAATCGCGCCGGCGGCAGCGCGTGTGGACCATCCGACACGAACAACAACACGATCAGCCCGCTGATCACAGACAAGACGGAGACAAACATCACATTAGTGCGCCAATTTCCACTGCCGAGAGCGTTCACCAAATACGGCGTGGCCTTGCCCATAGTCAACGCCCCGACCAAAACACCGAGCGCCATGCCGCGCCGTTCGCGAAACCACGTTGCCATGATCTTCATCCCCGGCGGGTACACGCCTGCGAGGCACACGCCGGTCAGGAATCGCAACGTGATCGCGGTCGAAGCATCGTGAACGTATAAGCCGAAGATCGCGTTTGCGGCAGCCCCAAGAAACGCTGAAACGGCGAAGAGATGGCGTGTGGCCACGATATCGGGAAGATTGAGCGTGGCGCTGAGTAGTGTACCGGCGACGAAGCCGAGTTGGACGGCGATCGCGATCCAACTGACTTGAGAATCAGTGAGGTTCCATTCTCGATCGAGTGCGGGGACGACCGCGGAGCCGCTGAACCAAAGCGCCATGCCGAGCAGCTCTGCTGCGGCAAGAAGTGTTAGTGCGCGCCACCGTCCAGGGGTTTGGGCCATTCTTCTTTAATCCGCGTCCCCGAGGTGCAGACGAAACACGGACTACACGGATTATGCAAATAAGAGCTTAGCCAAGATCAAACAACAAGACTTCCGCAGGTTCCTCGGCAGCAATCTCCAACGAACTCTCGCCCATCGCAACCGCACCGTCACCCTGCCCTGCGCGCTGACCGTTCACACTGATAACTCCACGCGCAATCTGAATCCAGCCATAACGCGTCTGGTCCATGTCGTACCTAACGCTCTCGCCATCGCCGAGTATCGACGCAAACAAACTCACATCCTGATTCACGGTGACGGATCCGTCGCGCCCATCGTTCGACGCGATCAGCCGCAACTGCCCACGACGTTCATCTTCACCAAACGCTTTCTGTTCGTAACCTGGTTCCAGACCCACCGTATCCGGCAGAATCCAGATCTGCAGCAGGTGCACCGACTCGTCGCGAGACGCGTTCTTTTCACTGTGCCTGACACCAGTTCCCGCCGTCATGCGCTGCACATCACCCGGACGAATGATCGATCCATTACCCATGCTGTCTTCGTGTTGCAGCGCGCCCTCGAGAATGTAAGTAATGATCTCCATGTCGCGATGACCGTGCATCGGGAAACCACGCCCGGCCGCCACAAAGTCTTCATTGATCACGCGCAACTGCCGAAAGCCCATGAAGCGCGGATCGTAGTATTGGTCGAACGAGAACGTATGATACGTATTGAGCCAACCGTGATCGAAGTGGCCGCGTTCCCTCGCTTGTCTGATCGTTATCATCGGTCCAAACCTTCGTCATGCGCGACGAATACGGTAACAAGTTCGTTCAAACCCTCAGCGTCCTGATCGTCAAACCTCCCGATCGTTGGACTGTCGAGATCCAACACACCGAGCAATCGTTCGCCATCAAACAACGGCACGACGATCTCGGAATTCGACGCTACGTCGCAAGCGATGTGTCCCGGAAACTCGTGCACGTTGGGCACAATAATCGTCTCAAGCTGCTGTGCGGCAACGCCACACACGCCCTTACCCATCGGGATGCGCACGCACGCGGGATTACCTTGAAACGGCCCCAGCACCAACTCGTCGCCTTGCAGAAAATAAAACCCCGCCCAGTTGACGTTCGGCAGCGAATTGAACAGCAGCGCGCTGAAGTTTGCGGCGTTCGCAATCAGGTCGTGTTCGCCCTTGAGCAGACTGAGTAGCTGCACAACAAGGCTGGCGTAGAGTTTTTGTTTGGGACTTTGTCCAGGGACGTAGGAGGATTGTTTTTTAGCTGCGGCCTTAGCGGGCTTTTTGGCGGCCTTGGCCGGCTTCTTCCGGATCAATGTTTTGCTCATGACAAGTTCATTCAGATGTGGGTCGAATGCTAATCACCACGGATTTGGAAACAGGAGTGTTGCTTTTTTCGGCCACGTTTCGCACGGGCACTAAGACGTTCGCCTCCGGAAAATAAGCGGCAGCGCAACGCGGGGGAATATCGTACGGCACGATCGTAAACCTTCTTGCGATTCGCTCTTCGCCTTCGAAGTGACTGACAAGATCGACAACTTGCTGCTCACGTAAACCAGCGGCCGCGATATCGTCTCGATTTAGAAACACCACGCGCCGGTTGTTACTGATGCCACGATAACGATCGTTCTCACTATAAACCGACGTATTGAACTGATCGTGGCTGCGGATAGTCATCATCAGATACTGGTCCGGCGCAAGATTGTGGTTCGGCAACGCGTGGATTGTAAAGACAGCCTTGCCGTTAGCGGTATTGAAAACTCGCTCGCGGGCCGCGTTTGGCAAGTAGAACCCACCGGGTTCGCGCACCCGCGCGTTGTAGTTTTCAAAACCCGGCACGACGCGCTCGATACG
>DASRPN010000097.1:0-20597 GCA_035646355.1 Pyrinomonadaceae bacterium
CCTCAAGTATCTCAACCGTCGTCGTCTTGCCGGCCCCATTCGGTCCAAGCAGACCAAAACACTCGCCGGCGAACACCTCGAGGTCAACCCCATTGACGGCCGTCACATCCGTAAACCTCTTCACCAACCCCACGCAGCGCAACGCCACGCGCTGCGGCTCTGGCGCACTTGGAGGCGCGACCGCCGATACTTGCATTGACATAAGCTGCGAGTATTACCGCTTTATCCAGGTTCGGACAAGACGCGAAATCTGACAACAAGCAGAAGCTGACTTGCGCGGCACTTCGGTGAGACTGTCCCACATTACAAACAGGACTGATACACAACTCAATTCCTGGTTGAAGTTGCTCCGTGACTCCGGTCGTCTGATCAATCGAAGGCGACTCGAAGAATGGACGGGAGTCTGGTCGGTCGAACGCGGGCGCCATCTTCGCATCGCTCTGTCACACGGCTCCGCTTCATGTGCTGTTTGCTAATCTTAACCATACTTGACATTGACTCAGTGTTGCAAAGATACGAAAATCTCTGAGTTTTCCTCGTATTCGAATGGTACAGTTATTCTTCTTCCGCCGGGAAAGCGCGCTGTTCAACGAGACATTCTCCCTCATCACATTTTGTAGCAAATCTGTTCGACTGACAGAGTCCCAATAAGTAGTCGACTGTAGGTCGAAGAGATTTCGTGTGACTCACCCAGGAGTCGAGGCGGATTCGAGGTTTCTGAGGCCGGGTGGTGGGACCAATCTCTTAAAAACACTGACGTTCAAGCGCATCACTGGGATCAGTATTGGATGATCATTTCTTCAATGAGCCGGACCGGAAGCCTATCCCTTTGGAATCTCGAACAGGCGTTGCCATCAGTTGTCGAATCGCGGCAAAGACAACTTTGAACTGTTTATCGTACTTGCCTTCGAGTTCATCCAGACGGTGAGCAAGCTCAGTGTTGGACGCAAGCATCTGTCGGAGCTTTACAAATGCGCGCATGATTTCGATGTTTACGGCTATGGCGCACTTGCTTCGTAAGACACTCGACAGCATAGCGACACCTTGTTCGGTAAATGCGTAAGGTCGAAGGCGAGGGTCGCGATGCTTCTCCGAACCTATCACAATTTGTGATAGGTTCAGTTGGACAACTTCAGTCGGTCCGCTTCGTTCTTTGTGGGTGTAGAAAACCTATAGCGTTGCGATTTTCGTTTGTCAATCGAAATCATGTTACACTCGGCGCGAAATTCAGTGCAGATTTAGCAATGGATCAAGTCGATGAAACTTACACGCGACATTCAGAGCCTTAGCACATTTAAACGTGACACCGCGAAGATCGTGCGGCAACTAAAGAAGACAGGACAGCCAGTGGTCCTGACAGTTAATGGCAAGGCTGAACTCGTAGTCCAGGACGCCGCAAGTTATCAGAAACTGCTCGACGCAAAGGAGCGGATGGAAGCAATTCAGGGTATCAGGCGTGGACTGGACAGTATGAAACGAAATGGTAAGCCGGCAGAAAAGTTCTTCAGGGAGTTGTTCGCTGAGAAAGGTATTTCGGAGCGCAAGTGAACCCTTTCGCATTACTAAGTCTTTTGGCGAGTGATTGACAACTACAAACGTGTATGCAAAATGCACCTATGAAGAAATCCAAAACCTCAAAACAAACAAAAACTGAACGCCCTCCCCGCGCTACAGTTTCAAAAGACGAAGCCTTGAAGCGCATGAAAGAGTTTGCTCAGCGAAAGGAGCGGTTCCTTGCCACTGCTCGAGCGAACAAGAGTTGAGGTCTATCAACCCGACCTCCCGTCATCCGAGTATCAAGACCTACTGCGATCGTTTGAAGAGGAACTCACTTACGCTTTCGGCGGGCAGTATTTTAAGAGGTTTGGAAGGCAGTTATCTGTCGGCATCTGGTCGGCGAATACCCGACCAAATCAATCTTCTCTATTCGGATGCACCTCTAGCCCTTTCAACGGACTTCGCGATAGTGGCTGCTTACGTGCGGGAGCTAAAAAATGCGGCCATGGAAGTTCTCTCGGAAGAAACAGTATTGATTTCGGTTGGCCAGGTTTACCATGCGGTTTGATTCTACGTAAAATTCGCGGCTGCCCTGACACGTTAGTCGCGGCGTTCAGCATGTCAGTAACGCTTTGGAGTAATGGTGCTTCAGTTCAGAAGCAAAAAGGAGTAAAGAGTGTCTGTTACAGAAATTGCCGCTGATTGCTATCGTATCTCAACTTACATTCCCGAAATCGATCTACAGTTCAATCAGTTCCTAATCAGGGACGAAGAGCCGCTGCTGTTTCATACCGGCATGCGGGTGCTGTTCCCGGCGGTGCGTGAGGCGCTGGAGACCATCATCGATCCGGCGAAGATACGCTGGATCAGCTTCAGTCATTTCGAGGCTGACGAGTGTGGCTCGCTTAACGAGTGGCTGCAAATCGCTCCAAACGCACAGCCAGTATGTAGCATGGTGGGCGCACTCGTAAGCGTTAACGATTTCGCGATTCGCCCGGCGAAGGGCATGATGGATGGTGAAGTATTGAACACGGGTCAACGTCGATTTCGTTTCGCACAAACACCGCACGTGCCGCATTGTTGGGAGGCTGGACTGCTTTTCGAAGAGACGACCGGTACGCTGCTCTGTTCCGATCTCTTTCACCAGGGGGGCGACGTCGAACCATCGACCGAAGCGGACGTGATCGAGCGCGCGCGGAAGACTTTGATCGATTACCAGGCCGGCCCGTTCGCGAACTACATGCCGTATACGAAGCATACTGATGGCATTATGCAAGGGCTCGCAGCTCTCAAGCCGCGAACCCTTGCGCCAATGCATGGTTCAGCATATCGGGGTGATGGTGAGCGCGCTATCCGCGATCTCGCAATCGTTATGCGTGAAGTGCTCGGTTAAAAACCCTCACGAAGAATCACGGTTTAAAACTCGCGGATGCCTGACACGTTCGTCGCTGAACCCAGCGCGTTTGCAACTGATGCCGAGTCGTATTGCACGTTCGAGTTGCCGCCACCGTTTGTAGTAAAGGTGGGGGCCAAGAAATTACCAGAGGTGCGACCGAATTTCGCGATGGTGATGCCGCCGAGGATCTCGCCGTTACCGCCACCATCTCGTTCCAACACACCCTCGCCGAGGACGAGAATCACGCCTTTGAAATTCGCATTGCCTCTCATCGTCAACTTGCCAGTGACGACGAGCATTCCCGATCCACTCGTAAGCGTGGCGTCACCATCGACGAACGTGAACTGCGGAGTGTTCACTGAATCGTTTATCGTTGTCGCGCCAGTGGCCGGGTCGAAATAACGACCGATCGTTTGCGCCTTACTCTGCAACGAATTCAGGTAAGCGCGAGCCTTAGCCGCGGTGTCGAGGAACGATGGCTGTTCCACGTTGTTGCTGCCTTCGGCATCGTCCATCAGCAATCCGATCTCGGGATCGACGACGGTGTCGTGTTTCTTGATACCAGCAGTAGCCGTCGCCTCATCGCAGGGCGAAACTGCGAACGACGGTCGTTGCGGTTCAACTCCGGAATAGTCAATGCCGGAATACCACTTCGCACCGCTGCTTCCGGTATCGAGAGTCATTGGCGAGCAATCGTCAGCGCCCTTGATCATCGTACCCGCAGGTGAATCGAAGTTGAGGTTTTCCTTGTTGATCATCATCTCGAGTCGCTTCTCGGAGCCTTGCGGTCCAAACCCATAAGCCTTGAGCAGCAAGCGCTTCGGATCCGGTGACGTTACGCGCGCCGCGATCGCAGTGGTCGCCGGAGAAGACGGATAAGTCAAATCGAGAACCTGCGTGCCGCCGAGATTAAGCGCGTAGGTCGTCCCGTCAGCTTTAACTGAAGCTTTATCGAACGTGACCTTGAGTGTCGTTCCAACGACATCAACCTCGCCTTCGAACGATCCTTCGATCGTCGTGGTCGCGGCCCACGGTCTGGTTTGGCTGATGGTCAATTCAAAGTCGGTTTCCGGGATGGCTACGTCGTCCAGCACACTGCCGACCGGTCTTTCGATGACGAAACTTCCCAACGTCGAATCGAGTGTCAACGGAAACGCATTCGGATCGGGTGTCAGCGTTGTGGCTGCCAGCGCCTGGTAGCGAATCGTTACTTCCTTAGCACCATTGTTGAAGGTTCTTGAATACGGGGTGGCGGGATCGCTTCCTTCGATCTCACCCGAGGTTGAAAACTCGACGATGTGACTGTCCGGATCGAGATTCTCGACCGTTAGTCGATAACCGCCCGTTACCGTACCCATCGTCAGCGGAACGAGGCTGTTCGGGTCTAAGCGATCGTTATAAGGAAGCCAGCCGGCAAGACGCAGGCTGCCATTGTTGCCTGGTCCATTCGAGATGTCGGGGATGATCGCCGTGCGAAAGCTCATGCGATCGGTCCCAGTCACGAGAGGCTTCGCGTGTCCACGGAGCACGTTAAGTGCCGACTGCATTCCTGATTCGGCAACGTAGTACGCCTGCATTTCGGCAGTCGAACCAAGTGCGGTCGTCGACGACATTGCCGTCGTCATGATCAATGCGCCACCGGCGCCCAGCATGAGCACCGTGACGAGCAACATCGTTACTAAGGCAGCGCCTCGTTCACCTTTATTATCCGAGCAGCGGCTTGTTTGCATTTTCGTTTCGCGTTTCATGACTGTTAATCAGCTCCTTAGTAAACGATTGAGTTGCGTAGCACTACGTCGGATGTGAGTTGGATCTGGGACTGGGGCTGATAACCATCAGAACCGGCACGACCGACTGCCGGCAGCGTCACGCCGACGGCAATCACGATAAATTTGGCGGCACTCGGGGAGACTTCACTTTCAGCAGTGCCTGCCGCATTGAGCACGTTGGTGATGTCGCACGTTCCGTCGGAAGCAACGGTCGTGTCATACGTGACCTTCTCGTCATAATAACGGAAGACCAAAGAATCGACGCGGTTCGCCAGAACCGTGGTCTGGTTCGTTCCGTTCTTTTCGTAACGCACGATGTAACGCTGGCCGAGATCAGCATCGACGTACATCAAAAACTTGAGGTCTTCGTCAGTATCGGTTACGTCTGTGTCTTCTGAGAATGCGTTGGCTGTATCAGGCATGCCGTTCAGGTTGGACACGATGCGCAGCTCGTCCGTGTCGGTGTCGTTGGTGACGATGCCGTTGCCGGCGATGGCCGGAAGGCCTGATGGGAGTTTCAAGCCGGAGTTGCTGATTTCGCGTGTCATGATATTGAGCGCGCGCTGGACGTCGGCAATCGCGTCTGACTTACGGTCTTCGCGGGAGCGCATATTGAAGCCGGCGGCGAGCAGGCTGCACGAAAGCGTCATGATCGTGACCGTGATGCCCATCGCTATGATCAACTCGATTAGCGAGAAGCCGGCTTGGTTGTTTGAACGTTTGGTTTGCATACTCGGGCCTTTGAGATTTATTGAACTGCGTAGTTACCGGACGCGATGCTGGAGCGGAGGGTGGCAAGAGTGACGGAGGTTCGTGTCCAGGCGTGAGCGCCATCCAGCGGCGTCACGACAAGCGTGATCTTTTTGAGCGCTTTGGAGGAGGTATCGTCGTTGGTTTCTAACGCGATCGTTTTGACAACGCTGTAATCTCTGCCGCCACTCGTCACTGTTGAAGTAGTGGTGCCGACGGTCAGCGTAGTGTCGTCGTACGTGACGCTTCTGAGTTGTTCCAGCTGTTGTTGGGCCACAGCCATCGCGAGGGCGCGATCGCCGCCGCCCACGTTGTTCTGCAACGAGAAGACGAATAGTGAAGATACTGCGAGGCCCGCAATCATCATCACGACCATCGAGATGCTGGTTTCGACCAGCGTGAATCCGCGTTCGCCCTGTTTGTCGTGCTGTGCGGTTTTGTTCGTTCGGTTGGTTTTCATTACGGCCTCGTCTCGATTGTCTTTATAAAAGGGATAAGAGAACGACTACAGACACAGTTTTCGAACCGCAGCCGGAACTGAAGGTGACGTTGTAAGTACCGAGTGTGCTCTTCGACTTGAGCGTGAACGTGCCGGCACCCCCGGCGCTGATGCTAGCAAGGCTGCCCGGTGTCACCTGAAGATCGGAAGGCTTGCTCGATGTAGCGGTGATGGTGATTGCCGAGCTGCTATCGTGGCTAACCTTGATTGTCTTCGTGCCGCCCACGACCATCATCACGCTCGCAGGATCAGTTGTAATCGTGCACGGGACCACGGGTGACGGCGATGGAGATGGTGACGGTGATGGCGAGGGCGTTGGCCTCGGCGTCGGAGTTGGAGTCGGCGTTCCGCCACCGAGATCCGGAGTCGGAGTGGGCAACGGACGTTCGTCGCTGATCGGCGTCGGCGTTGGTATCGGAAGTACGCCGTCGATAAGTGGAGGAGTCGGAGTTGGTGTCCCACTCGCGTCGGGGGTTGGCGTAGGAGTCGCGCCTGAGGCCAGGTCGCCAACACGCAAATTCACATTCGGTACTGAATCATCGAATACCTTGCTGTCGACCGTGATGTCGCCTGAACCGGTGACGTCTACCGACACGGAGTCGGAGCCGTTCTTCAACGTGATCGAGACCTGTGCGTTAGTGCTAGTGATTTCGCCGACGATACTCAACGTGCGGCCGCGCCAGTCGAACGCGATCGTTTCTACCGTTTCGAAGCTGACGTCGCTGGGCAACTGGATGGTCTTTGTATCCAACGTGCCATCGCTATCGAGATCCATCGTTACGTTGTAAGAAGTCTTCGACTCGTTGATGGCGACGCTGGCGCGTTTGGCATCATCGTCGGCGTGATTGCGGATCGAGTGCATGCGCGCCTTTTCGATGTAGCTTGCATACTCGCGAGCCGCGCCGGAGAGTCGAACTGAAGCGCGAGCGCTGGTGATACCGATGAGTCCGAACGCAGTGACGATCGCGAGGATCGCCGTCATGATCAGGATCTCGACAATGGTGAAGCCGTTTTGCCGGCGCATCTTCGAGGGGGCTTTTGTTTTTTCCACGTCCATCATTTGTTGTCCAATCAAAATTGCGGTGGTCCAATCTCACTGACCATCGCGGCCCCTTGAGCAAGAGTGGTGCCACAAAACTTCTCTTAAAGAAAATCAAACGATTCTGCGGGGAATGAGGACAGCTTGACTGAAGTTCAATCAGATTGGTCCAAATTGATTTACGGCGAAGTCAAAATGCACTAAGGCTTCGAAAGCGAGTGGAATCTCGTCAGTTTGGAAGTAGAGGTCACCACTTTCATCAGCCTGACTGTTGCTTGACCGACTCATTCTAAGGTCGATTTTGGCGCCCTATTTTGTAAACCGAACGTCTGTAAGGAGTTTTGCTTAGGGTGCGTTTTCCGCGCCTATGACGGCATGTTGCTTGCTGTGTGAGAGGGTAGGGAGCGCTCCCAATGGAGCGTGCCAAGACTCACAATACCAGCCCCGAGGTTGAAACTATGAAGAAGAATGAATTGTCAGAAGCTACTTCCAACATCCTGATTTTTTCCTCGGTCTCCGTGGCGCTGACGCCGTTCCTGCTCGGCGATCGGTTGATTCCAATTTTTACCGGCTTCATGAGAGACGGCGGAATATTGATCGATCAGGTCAGCAACTACGTGTGGTGGCTAGTATCGTAATTGGTTAGTCGTCTTGTAGGAGCCGGTTCCCGAACGGCGATTGGCCTCCGAGTGAAGTGTAGAAGCCATAGACAGCGATACCCACCACCAGCGCCAGCGCAAACACCATCGACGGCGCATACCACGCTGAAAAATCGGTAGTCATCGGATACATGATGGCCAGGAAGAAGAAGAGTTGATGGGCCATCGTAGCGAGTAGTCCAAACCGAGCCGTCACCGTCACAATCGTCAGCGCGATCAGCGTTGACACGATCCAGAAAAGACGCGGTCCCGCCGCCGCGAACGCCGCCAGCTCAATCAGTAACGCAATCAGAAACATCGCGGCTATTGCAAGCCACTTTCGTCGCAGAATTATGTAAAGCAGTAGCAGGAAAAACAGAAATCCAAACCCCGAAAAGACGCTCATCACCACATGAGAAGAGAGAAAGACGGCGAGCATGGTCCTAACGCTGCCGAGCATGAAAACGTTGCCGGGAACGGTCGGCGGCGACTCGACGCCAAACAGGCGAGGTAATAGAGCACCCAGAGCGATGCATAAGCCGTGTAGCAAACCAAGCAATCCACCGATTAACAAGTCGCGCCCAACCATCGGATCGCGAAAGTTACCAACCATTAAACGGCTCCAGGAAATGATCAGTTTGGGCCACCGCCGGCGGATGTGTGGTTCCAGCGCGATGTAAAGCAGCCAGGTGAGAGCTGCGGGCGTGATTGAGTAGGCGACGAGGATAAAGATTATATCGATCTCTTCGCCAAGCACCGGCACGTGATGCGCACCGATAAAACTACCCGCTGCGGACACCAGGAAAATAAAGATCGCCAATCGTGATGCGCCACGCCTGTCGCCGCGGCCAAGCTTCAGATTGTTACGGCCCATTAAGCCGGCGCCGATAACCACCGCGATAAAGACGATGCACAAGAGGATCGCAGCGAGGCGTTCGCCGCCCGTGAATGTTTCCTCCTCCTGACGCATCGGTATGTCCCATGGAAAGACGACCGCGAAGTGTACCACCTGTCCCATGAAGGAAGCCGCTTCGATGCGAACCGGAATCTCAGGATGATCGACGTGGGGACCTTCCCACGCCGCCCGCTGATCGGCATACATGGACGGTATCCAGGTTGGTTCCGTCACCAGATATTTCTCCATCGGTAGTCCGGCGGCGGCGAACAATGGCGCCCATTCCGTTGACCTCCGAATGTCAGCTCGGGGCGCCACCTGAGGTGGCACACGATCGAACCGCACCAAACGTCCTTTCGGATCGAGTGCAATGCTTGTCATCCCAACGACGTCGAGCGCGGGATTATCCGGAGTGACGACTAGCGAGCCATCGGCGATCAGGTAACGCGGCGCTTGACGGTACCAGAAATAGACCGTCAGCGGTTGTCCTGACCGCATAAATTTCCACTGCGCGTATCCGGTTGCTTGTAGATGACGGAAAAAATTTCCGTCGACATTGAAGCCGTGCACCTGGTCCACTGGCCGGTTGTCGTAACCGAGGTTTGAGATGATGTCGCGTGCGCGTTCTGCCAGCACCTCGGGCGGCTTTTCGAGCGGCACGTTGCGTTCAACGCGCGTGTGGTTGGCTGAGAACATAAGAAACAGCAGCAACGCGATCACGCCGCCAAGACTCGCAAGGGCGGCGACTGGTCGCAACGCGCCCGCCTTCGGTGCGGCTGCGACCATCTCAGGCGATGGAGTTTCACCAGCCGCCAGTGCGGCAGCAATCGGATCGCCACCGGGTAACGCAGCCGCAACCTGCAACGCCGATGCAGGACGTGCCGCCGGATCCTTTTGCAAACAACGATCGATCACGCGTTCGATCACTGGGTCCAGGTTTTTCACGATTGCAGTCGGATTAGTTGGTATCGAGTCACTCCGGCGAAGTTTGATCAGTTCGCCCAGAGTGGGAGCTGCGTACGCGCGTTTGCCGGTGAAGAGTTCATAAAGTACAAGGCCCAGCGAGTAGATGTCGCTGCGAACGGTCGGCGGTTTGCCGTCGAGTTGTTCCGGCGCCATGTACGCAGGCGTGCCCGCGGCCATCTCGTCTTCGCGAATCTCTTCCGCCAGACCGGCGATACCGAAGTCGGTGATCCGCGCATTCCCGTCGGCGTCGATCAATATGTTGGCCGGCTTCAGATCGCGATGGAGGATGCCGATGTCGTGTGCGGCGCTTAGACCCGCGCAGATCTGCCGCGCGATTTGTACCGCCTTGTCGGTTGGTAGTCGGCCTATGCGACGGAGCAGGGAAGAAAGCTCTTCGCCTTTGATGAATTCCATCGACAGGTAGTGACGGCCGTCAATCTCGCCGATGTCGTGAACACGGCAGACATTCTTGTGCGACACCTGACGCGCGACGCGCACTTCACGATGGAAACGCGCGAGTGCCGCGCCGTCGCTTAGATAATGATCGGGCAGGAACTTGAGCGCTACAGGTTGACTGAGCTTCAGATCGTCAGCGCGATAGACCTCACCCATGCCGCCTTTTCCGAGTAAACCGACAATGCGGTAACGGTCGGCGAGGATGGTTCCCGAAACAAAACGCGCATCGTCGATCGATTCGAACGACGATGCGCGCGACGTGCTGGATTTTGGAGTTTCGAGCTTGCGAGTAACGTCGTCGTCGCGCATTTGCCCGAAAGATTACACAGATCCGTTCAATCTGTGGAGCCCATTTTGTTAATGATGTTGCCCTCGGCGTCGTAGATGGTTACCTCACCGAAAGGCGTCACCTGGTCCTTGACCTTGTCCCAGTCGCCGACGATCACGATCGCCGCGCGATAAGTGTCGAAGTATTTGGCCGCAGCTTTCTGAATGTCAGCCGCGGTTAACGCCTCGATCCTCGGCCGGAAATCGTTGATAAAACTCTTGTCCAGATCGAAGGTGTAGACGGTGTTGATGCGGCCTGCGAGACCAAACTGGCTCGCCAGTTCCACGGAGAAATTGCCGGTGCTGTATTCCTTCGCGGCGCTTAGTTCTTCGTCCGTCACTGGCAGGACGCGCATGCGATCGAGCTCGTAGAAGATCTCGAGCAGGGTTGGACCAGTGACTTCATTGCGCACGAAAGCGCCGGCTAGAAACGCGCCTGTCTTCGCGCGTGTGTTCGACGAACTGAACGGCGAATAGGTGTAGCCCTTGGTCTCGCGAATGTTGCGTGTCAGACGCGAGTAAAAAGAGCCACCGTAAATCGTGTCGGCGGTGCGAAGCGCGAAGTAGTCTTTGTCCTTTCGCGGAATGCTTACGTTGCCGATGTAGATCGCCGACTGGATCGAGCCGGGACGGTTCACGAAATAGATCTGCCGTTTGTCTCGTTTCGGCACTGGTGGGTTTTCGTCCGGCGGCGCATCACCGCTCTTCCAGCTACCGAATGCTCTCTCGATCTGGGCGAACGTCTTGTCGACGTCGATATCACCGACGACGATCAGGTGCGACGTGTTCGGGATGTAATACTTCGCGACAAACGCACGCAGATCTGTCGGCGTTAACGCGCTGATCGACTTCTCGTCAGGAACGACGAAGCTGTACGGGTGATCGCCGTAGATCGCTTTCTGAAAACGTTCGTTAACGAGGAAACCGGGTTCTGCGCGGCCTGCGCGGATCTGCTGAATCGTGTTCCCCTGGGCCAACTTCACTTCACTCTCCGGGAATGAAGGATGTTGTGCCACGTCGCTCATCAGTTCGAACAGCTTCGCGGAGAACTCGGAGAGTGACGAAGCCGACATCGTCGTCGAGTCAGCGTCGCTACCGAGAGACAGACTGCCCCCGATCGAACGCAGTTCTTCCTTGAGTTGCTTGCTGGTCCGTGTGTCGGTGCCTTCGTTGGCGACGCTCGCGGCGATCTGCGCGATGCCGGGACGTGCCTTTCGGTCACTCGCGGTTGTAGCGGAGCGAAACGTCAGGATCGACGAAATCTTGGGTACGTTTGGCAACGGCGCGAGAACGACCGTCAAACCGTTCGGGAGTTTCTTTTCAGCGATCTTCGGTAGGTTCAACGGCCGAGCCGGACCTGGCGGTGGCGGAGTCTTTTGCGCAAGTGCGGGAGTAAGCGCGAGCGTAAGCGTGATTAATGCGACTGTGATTTTCATTAGTTTGTGCCTTTCTTCTCAGGGACGCGATCGATCACTGTGCGATTCGTCGGCACGAGATACTTCGCCGCAGCTGATTTGACTTGCGCGGCGGTGACGTTCTCAAACGGCGTTAACAGCGAGTTGATCTGTTGCGGATCGTCGCGGAAGAGGGCGAGCGCAGAGAGTAGATGCGCCTTGCCGAAGCTGCCCTCGAGCTGGCTGTAGAAGTTTGAACGATACTGTACTTTCGCGTTCGCGAGTTCTTTGTCGGTGATGCCTTTGCTTGTGATGTCAGCGATCACCGCATCCATCTCGCGCAGAACTTCGTCGGCGGTGTGGCCCGGCTTATAAGTCGTGCGCGTGGTCATGATCATCGGACCGGTGTAGTCAAACTCGTTACCGAAGTAGTTGAGGCCGCCGCTGAGATCGAGAGTCAACTCTTTTTCTTTCACGAGCCGTTGATACCAGCGCGAGCCTTCACCCGCTTGAAGAATCTGGACCAGCAAAGCCATCGCCGGGAAGTCGGCTGAGTTCTGCGGTGGCAGATGATATCCGGTTGCGAGTGCCGGGAGATTCGCGAGTTTGTCTGTTTGCGAAACGCGCTTTTCTTTTGTCTGCGGAGGCTCGGTGAGATCTGCGCGCTTCGGCGCCGGTTGCGAGGGGATGCCCGCGTAGTACTTCTCGACCATCTTCTTCACTTCGTTTACGTCGACGTCGCCGACGACCGTTAGCACTGCGTTGTTCGGCGCGTAGTACGTCTTGAAGAAGCTGCGCACGTCTTCGATCGTTGCGGCGTTGATCTCAGCCAGTTCGCCGTAACCGTTGTGCGAGTTGTTCCAGTTCGTGAATGCGTTCTCCCACAGACTGATCCATTCGAATAATTGGTATGGCTGGTTGAGCACGTTGACGCGCACCTCTTCGCTAACGACGGCTTGCTGGTTCTTCAGGTTCTCTTCGCTGATGTCGAGTGAGCGCATGCGATCTGATTCGAGCCACAGGCCGAGCTCGACACGGTTGCTGGGCAGCGTTTGGTAATAGTTTGTGTAGTCGAAGTCAGTGTGGCCGTTCAAACTGCCTCCGTTTGCTTCGACAAACTTGGCATGTTCAAACTTCTTCACGTTCGCCGAGCCCTGAAACATCATGTGCTCGAACAGGTGGGCGAAGCCGGTGCGGCCTTTAGGTTCGAGTCGAAAGCCGACGTTGTAATAGACGGCAACCGTTACGACCGGCGCCATGTGATCTTCGGAGATCACCACTTTGAGTCCGTTGGGAAGTTTGTAATAGACCACCGGCACGTTCAGTGGTTTGGGGGTCGTGGCCGCGAAGGCAGTGGTTGCCAAAAGCGCCACGGCAATGGATGTAGCTACATATCGTCGCATCGATGGGTGTCCTCGCTTTATTTGATCGGTGTTGAGGTGAGCCTACGCAGAATTGAGGTGTTACGCGGTGATTATAAACAAAGTTTCGATCTAAGCTACAATGCGCGACGAAATGCGCGTTATCCATATTCTTGTTGTTTTCTTCCTGATTTCGTGTGCGGGCGTGGCTGACATGCAACGAATTCCGATTGGTGTTTGGGGCGGCGAGCATATAAATATCGACGTCGCAGAGAAGTCGGCGTCCATTGAGTACGATTGTGCGCACGGAGTGATTGACGGGCCGCTCGTGGTTGACGCGAACGGCCGGTTCAAGTTGCGCGGGACGCACACGCCCGAGCGCGGTGGGCCAATCCGCGCCGACGAGCAGCCGCGATCGCATCCGGCGAACTATGTTGGGTCGATCAGTGGAAACAAGATGACGTTGACGTTGAAGCTTGAAGGCGCAGATGACGAGACGTTTATGCTCGAGAAGGGTAAGCAGGGAGAGCTTTTCAAGTGCAAGTAGCGCGAAAGTTTTTCATAAAGGGAGAAGTGCAGGGAGTCGGGTATCGTTTCTTCGCGCAACGCGCTGCTGCGCGACATCAGATTGTCGGTTACGTACGCAACTGCCCTGATGGAACAGTAGAAGCATTGGCTGAAGGCCCGCCGAACAGTGTGGAAGCGTTCAAGCATGATCTCGCGACTGGCCCGCAGTGGGCGGTCGTAAATCAAGTCGAAGAAATAAATCTCGATCCAACGGGCACCTATTCTGCGTTTCGCATTGAAAGATAGACTTCATGGCTTCAATTAACTCAACATGGACCATCTCAAATCTCTAATCCGCGAAGTGCCGGACTTTCCCAAGCCCGGCATCAATTTCTACGACATCACCACGCTTTTAAAAAATCCCGACGGCTTGCGCAGCACCGTTGATGCGCTGGCTGCGGAGTTTGAAGGTGAGAAGATCGACTCCGTGATCGGTGTCGAAGCGCGTGGCTTCATCTTCGCGCCAGCGTTGGCATATCACCTGGGCGCCGGATTCGTCCCGGTGCGCAAGCCGCGCAAACTTCCGGCCGTGTGCGCCGAGATCTCATACGATCTCGAGTACGGACAAGACACGCTTCAGATCCACCGCGACGCAGTCGGCGACGGTCATCGCGTAATCATCGCCGACGACTTGCTTGCGACTGGCGGGACGGCGCGCGCTGTTGTCGATCTGGTTGAACAACTCGGCGGAACTGTGGTTGGGTTGGTGTTCGTCGTCGAACTCTCATTCCTGCCCGGGCGTGAGAAGTTGACGGGTTACGACGTTCGTTCCCTCATTAAATATCAGAGCTAATTTGTGTTAATGTCGGCTCTCGTGCTCCCGTAGCTCAGCTGCATAGAGCGTCCGCCTCCTAAGCGGAAGGTCGCGCGTTGGAATCGCGCCGGGGGCACCAGTTTTCCTGCTCCGCACACACATTCATCGCTGAACCTTCCGGTCCGGAGTCCGATCACCCACTCTGGAACTCGGAACTCAACTGAATCCGCGCCTCGAGAATCCAGTCTGCAATTAGATGAAAACAAAACTGCCCATTCAAAGCATAAGTCTTAGATATGCATGAATGTTAGTGGGCAGGCGCCCCGACGAGCGGCCTGCTCGGAAATCGGCAGGATGAATCGATGAAAAACGCACTTCTGACTTTTGCTTTTGCACTTACGCTGATAACCGTTTGCTGTGGTACGAGTGTGATGGGCCAAACCTATTTATCGTCCACGGAGGAGTTCTATTTGACAAACAAGCTGTCGAACAAAGTGATGGATGTACGAGGCAACAGTAAGATACCCGGCACAGAAATCTGGCAGCACAACATCAACTACACCGAGGCGCAGACCTTCCGGCTTTTTCGTCAGACCACCTATGGAAATGACACTTACACCGTCGTGCCGACCGTATTCGCCAGCCCCAGCTTGCGTCTTTCGTTGAAACACAATCTGGGCTCAAATGCCCCAGCAAAACCGGACTCAGACGTCGTTGGAGAACTGCCTACCGTGGTTCTGGGAAACCCGCAAATCGAGACGAACGGAACTGAGAGCAACACCTTTAAGGTGATTCAGGATATTGAGTACAGAATCAAACCGATTTTCACTGCCGTGTCACCCTTAAGCTCCCAGCCCAGGTATCAAATCTGGAGATTTATTCCGGTTCCGAATGAGCAAGATACATACATTATCGAGAGCGCAGCTTTTACCGAAAGAATGGTGTTGCAGCCCGTGGGAACGACGTCCGGCTCACCGCTGAGAATATCAAGATTCACCGGGGGCGACATTCAGAAGTGGATCGTGCGGCGGACGACACCCGAACGTCCTACCAACGTGGTACTTCGGGACTTTGTGTGGAAGGACAAGAGCTTTTTATGGTTCAGCAGAGGAAAGTTAAAAGGCGGTTTGGAGTGGGCCGACAACTCCTCGAACGAAGATGGATTTAGAATCCATGCGAAACGAAAGGACGACGGGGTCTTCCGCAAACAGTGGGTCATGGCCGACCTTGGGCCGAACACCGTAACGTACGTTATGAACGAAAGCAGTAGGTATGGTAACGGCAAGGAGCACTGCTTTAGAGTCGTTGCTTACAACAAGTGGGGCTCTGCGAGCTCTGACGAGACATGCGCGATTCCCTCCGTCAATCAACCGCCGCCGCCGCCCCCTCCTCCTCCCGCTGGCGTCGAGTCGATAGCAATTTTCAATTGTCATTCGGAGCGCAAGACGGTCCGTATCTGGACTTATGATCTGACGGTCAATAATGGCTCTTGGGAAGATCGAGGAACAGTTTCCAGCAGTTGGGTGGGTTCCAGTTGTCCTGAAAACTCTCTTCCCTTGAAATTCTCTTTGACTGACGGACATTCGTATAACGTCAAAGCTATCGACTGCGGAGATGAACCACCTAATCTAACTGACGGCACTTGCCATAAGGCCACTTATGGTTTGCCCATTCTGGGAAGACCTGGAGGTGGCACAAAAGTTTTGATTGTTAACGCATGCTTTGATGTCAACTGTCCTGTCGTACCATAGTCCCATTAGTGGTTTTGTTTTATGAAAGAGCCCAATCCCAATGCGGCTGACGGTCGCAACGCGCACGGGAGTGGACTGTCTGGCCCATCGTCAATCTGTTTCATCACCCGCGACCATACTCGCCAGTGGTGAAAAGTCCACCTGGGGTTGCAGCGCTCGCACCGATTGCGTCGATGACGAGCTGTTGGAACTGATGGCCAGCGCCGGATGCACCGGAATCTTTTTTGGTATCGAGACGGGGTGCTCAGCGATTGCAACACGTCATCAACAAGAAGTGGCGACTTATTGAAGGTTTTTGAGCATTGGCAAAAATGGCGAGTGGAAAGAAGACCCAGCGAGTCTAAATCGGGTTGACGCCCACGTCATTCGAGCCCTGGATTATCCCATCGTGGCGGTAGTTGCGACTGCCGCATCCATATTCGTCATGACGATAAGGTAACACCCCAGCGTCACCATTAAAGGCAGTTCATCCATGACGGCCCCGGGGTGAATCTCGACCCTTACCGATAAACGAAGCAGTCCGCTTTGTTCAAACTCAATCAACTTCGCCCGATTCAGTCTCGAATCCAATTTTGTTTGCCAGAAATTGGTGGTTGCCTGGAACATTCTTACCGCGCCAGGTCAGATATTCTTCTCATCTAATTAGTAATATTCTTGTGGTACTTAGACAGGAATAGTATAAGAACTAATCTTCTGTAGGTCTCTTAAAACGCGGGTTTCCTGAGGACGCTATGAAACGATTACTCGCCACGATCCTTCTGATCGTCAACATCGTCCAACTTTGCGCTTTCGCTCAGACGACCACTGACGCGCAAATCAAAGGTGTCGAGCAGGGTCTGTTGCCGGTCGTGCTGATCAAAGGTGATCCAAGCTGGTCCATTGCCGAGCGGATGAAGTTTCACAAGGCTCCGGCATTGAGTGTCGCGGTCATTAAAGATTTCAAGATCGAGTGGGCGAAGGCGTACGGGCTGAAAGATCTCGAGACTGGCGAACCCGCAACCACAGAAACATTGTTCCAGGCAGGCTCCATCAGCAAATCTGTCAATGCGATGGTAGCGATGAAGAAGGTTGACCAAGGGAGAATCTCACTCGACGAGGACATCAACGCCAAACTCACTTCATGGAAACTCCCTGACAACGAATTCACTGCCAAAAAGAAGGTCACGTTACGCAATCTCCTGAGCCACACCGCTGGGACGACGGTCCACGGCTTTCCCGGCTACGCGGTGACTGAGAAGGTCCCGACTTTGCAACAGATCCTCGATGGAACTGCGCCCGCCAATACTGCGGCTGTGCGAGTGGACTTTGAGCCCGGCAGCCGCTTTCGTTACTCCGGTGGCGGCACGACCGTCTCGCAACTCGCACTCATGGATATCGAAAAGAAACCGTATCCGGACATCGCGAAAGAAACTGTCCTTGCGCCACTCGGCATGAGCAACAGCACCTACAGCCAACCGCTTCCCCCTGATTGGAGAAAGAAAGCTGCGACTGGTTACCGCTCCAACGGATTAGAAGTCACTGGGAAAATTCATGTCTATCCCGAGATGGCGGCCGCGGGTTTGTGGACCACGCCGACGGACCTCGCCAAATTTGCTATTGAGCTGCAACTGTCCCTGGCTGGTAAATCGAATAAGGTTCTAACAAAACAATCTGTCGAGACGATGACCACGTCTTACAAGGATGATGTTGGCCTCGGGTTTTTCATCGAACGACACGGCAACGCACTCTATTTCGGCCATGGTGGCGCCGATGAAGGCTTCCGCGCCGAGTTGGTTGTGAGTCGAGATAAAGGTTACGGCGTCGCTGTGATGGTCAACTCCGATAATGGTCAGATACTGCGAGAGGTTATTCGCGGTGTTGCACGTGAGTATGGTTGGGATGAGTTTTTGCCGGCTCCGGTAGAAATCATCTCCTTAGACGCCTCGAAGGTTGCAGATTTTGCCGGCCGCTTCCAGGTCAATCCTGATCGTGTGTTAACAATCACGCCCGTCACTGCCGGCTCCAAGACTGTCTTGCAAGCAAAACCAACCGGCGATCCCGCGTTCGAACTGCTGCCAATTTCAGAGACAACTTTTATCAGGCGCGATGCGAATATTAAATACAATTTCGTTCGTCCGACCGGCGCGACGACAAACGGATCCTTCCCACCTGCTGACATGGAAATAGTCGGCCAGGCTGGATCAACTCCAACAAAGCGTCTAACCGCTGAGCAGCTAGTGCCATTCGAAATGTTATTGGCGGGAAAGATCTCGGAAGCGATCGAAGGTTACCGGAAGATTTTCAAAGAGACACCCCGCAACGTAACCGTGTCAGAAAATCGGCTGAACGTTCTCGGTTATCGCCTTCTCGAGCAGAAGAAAGTGCCGGAGGCGATTGCGCTCCTTAAACTCAATGTGGAGTTTTATCCGAACTCCTGGAACGTATACGACAGCCTGGCCGACGCATATGCGGCAAATAGCGAGAAGGATCTGGCGATTACAAACTACAAGAAGTCACTGGAGCTGAATCCGCAGAATGAGAAAGGCCGAGAGAAGTTGAAAAAGCTGGGCCAATAACAAGTCCAGAAAGAGAAAGCCACCGGGTTTCTGACAATGTACCAGTCGCTGTTTGTGGCCCACCCGAATTGGACGGCGGGCCGGCTCTACCACAACACAGCATTCGGTGAGGAGAATCATCAACGCGTGCCACGCGCTTGCTATTGAGCAGAATCTCGTTCTGAAAGACAGCGAGGAACGGCGACCGGGCGAGGTTTCTTATCTCAACTAGCTCGTTACTGCTGGTTGACTAGATTGAAGTAATAGTCTTCGAGAACTGGTGTTGCCGGCGTGAACTCTTCGCTCGGTCGCACTCCGTTTGCGATCACTCTCAGGCGCGCTTGTCCGCCAATCATTTGCGAAGAGATCACCTGATAGCGAGTCTTCAAAGCGGCGACCTGTTCGCGCGGAACAGTAGCTTCCCAGACTGAATCCCTGAGTTGATCGACTGCTTGCTGGGGCGTGATTGACGCGAGGATTGCGCCTCGTCGAATGACCGCCATTTGACTGCAAAGGCTCGAAATGTCAGAGACAATATGAGTTGACAGAATTACCACTGCGTCTTCGCCCGCCGTTTCAGCCAGCAGATTATGAAAACGATTTCGTTCTTCGGGATCCAGGCCTGCGGTGGGTTCATCGACAATGATCAGTTGCGGTTGTCCGATCAGGGCTTGTGCAATCCCTAAACGCTGGCGCATGCCGCCTGAAAATCCGCCGAGTCGCTGGTTGCGCGCGCTTGAAAGGTTCACTCGTTCGAACAGGGCATCAATCAAAGTTTTGCGCTCCTTCGCATCCGTGACGCCCTTGAGTTTCGCGAAGTAGTTGAGCATCTGCTCGGCTGTTAACGTCGGGTATAGACCAAAGTCCTGGGGCAAGTAACCGAGAAGTCTCCGCGCTTTGTCTTTTCGTGTGATTAAGTCGAAGCCATTCATCTCAGCAGTGCCGGCGTCGGGTTCAAGCAACGTAGCCAGTATTTTCATCAATGTTGTCTTGCCGGCGCCGTTAGGCCCAAGCAGTCCGAACACTCCTGGAGATACATCAAGGCTGACCCCTTTTAGAGCCTGAATGCCGCTACCGTAAGTTTTGGTCAATTCTCTAATCGTGAGCATAGTTTGTCCGCGAAGACACGGTTATAGCGACTCCGAAAAGACCGATTGTTTTAGGTTTTCTTGACTAAAGATTGTCTGCGTCGAAAAGACTAGTCGGCGCCTTATACGTGCTGTTCAACATCAGCGGCGACGATGTATCAGATTTCTGCCGGAAGACCGCCGGCTTTAGGCCGCGTACATACAGAAACAAACGACCCATGACCCCAATCGCAATCAGCATCTGGCCCACACGGTCGACATGAAGTTCATCGCTGAAAATGCGCACGAGAATGCCGGCGAGAAAAAGCAGAATGAAGAAAGATTTCAGTGCGCGCATGAACGCGCGACTCCTTTTACTGATTTCGACACACTCATCTTTCACTTGCTCGACGTCGCCAAAGCGACTTAATGCGGAAGCTCTCGCTTCTTCAAGTGTGTCAGCGTGCTGAAGATGTTGCTCCGTCAATAAGTCAAGATGAAACTGCAACTCTTCCTTGACCTCGCGCTCAATTGCTTCGCTGCCGATAGGACTAAACAATCTGCGTTTTAGATCTTTCATCGTGGTCCTCTTTAAGCAGTTTGCAGAACTTTTGTAACGGCGCGAGAGATGCGGTCCCAGTTAGCGCGTTCCGCGTCGAGATGTTTACGACCGGCTCTGGTTAGTTTGTAGAACTTGGCGCGACGATTGTTTTCTGAAACGCCCCACTCAGACGCGATCCAGCCGCGTTCTTCCATGCGATAGAGTGCCGGGTAGAGTGAGCCGTCCTCGATTTTCAGCAGATCATCGACGGACTGGTGTATACGCTGTGCGATGCCATAACCGTGCATGGTGTCATGCGACAGGGTTTTGAGAATCAAGAGCTCAAGCGTGCCCTGCATCAAATCTGTCCGGTCTTTTGCCATCGAAGGAGTCTCC
>DASRPN010000098.1:0-10385 GCA_035646355.1 Pyrinomonadaceae bacterium
GTCGGGCCTATCCGTATCGCAGCCTCGAGCGTGAACAGTTCGATGGGATCGTGCGCATGCTCGCGGAAGGTTTTTCGACCAAGCGAGGCCGCCGCTCAACGTATCTGCATCACGACGCGGTCAACAAACGGCTGCGTGGCCGCCGCGGCGCTCGGCTTGCGGCGATTACCTCCGGTGGTGCGATTCCTGACACGGCGGATTATGCAGTCGTGCTCGAACCGAGCGACCTCGTGATTGGATCGGTCAATGAAGACTTCGCGATCGAGAGCCTCCAGGGCGACATTTTCCAGTTGGGCAACGCTTCGTGGCGTGTGCTGCGCGTCGAACAGGGAAAAGTGCGCGTCGAAGATGCGCATGGACAACCGCCGTCGATTCCGTTCTGGCTAGGTGAGGCGCCTGCGCGTTCGCATGAGTTGTCGGTGTCAGTCTCGCGATTGCGTGAGGAAATCGGTAACAGGGAGCCTAAAAACGCAATTGAATGGCTGACAAATGAGGTTGGGATCGCCGAATCGGGAGCTGAACAAATTGTTGAGTATCTGTCGATTTCCAAGATCGTGCTTGGCGTGATGCCGTCGCAGGACAATCTCGTACTCGAAAGGTTTTTTGACGACAGTGGCAGCATGCAGCTCGTGCTGCACTCGCCCTTCGGCAGTCGCTTGAATCGCGCGTGGGGACTCGCTCTGCGAAAGCGTTTTTGCCGCAAGTTCAATTTCGAGTTACAAGCCGCCGCCACTGAAGATGCGATCGTCCTATCGCTTGGTCCAACGCACAGTTTCCCACTTGAAGACGTCTTTCATTATTTGAATTCCAAAACCGTCCGCCAGCTTCTCTGCCAGGCGCTGCTCGACGCCCCAATGTGGAACATTCGCTGGCGTTGGAACGTCACGCGCTCGCTTGCCGTGCTGCGACGTCGTGGCGGCAAGAAGATCCCGGCGCAGTTGCAACGAATGAACGCGGAAGATCTCCTGACCGCCATTTTCCCGGACCAGGTAGCCTGCGCAGAAAACCTGGGCGGCGGCGAACGAGAGATTCCGTCGCATCCTCTGGTGGCCCAGACCGTGAAAGACTGTCTTGAGGAAGCGATGGACATCGATGGGCTTGAGCGCCTGTTGACTTCAATCGAGCGCAACGAGAAGAACCTCTTCGCGCGCGACGTGATTGAAGCCTCGCCCCTTTCGCAGGAGATACTCAACGCTCGCCCGTATGCTTATCTCGACGATGCTCCACTTGAAGAACGTCGTACGCGTGCGGTTTTTCAACGCCGGTGGCTCGATCCGGAAACGGCGAGCGACCTCGGCAAGCTGGACCAGGCAGCGATCGATCGCGTCCGGGAAGAAGTCTGGCCCGACCCGCGTAATGCTGACGAATTGCATGACGCACTGGTTGAATTAGGTTTCATCGAGGAAAGGGACGAATGGCGGCAGTTTTTTGACGAATTGAAAGCAGATAGACGTGCGGCCGTGTTGGTTCCTGGGTTATGGGTTGCGGCGGAGCGGCTGCCACAAATCAAAGCAATATTTCCAAACAGAGAATTAGAACCTCCAATCACCGCTCCCGAGAGCGTCTCCAGAACCACGTGGACTATTGAGGACGCGTTGACTGAAGTCCTGCGCGGTCGTTTGGAAGGTCTTGGGCCCGTTGCTGTTGAAGCATTAGCTAACTCTTCAGGGCTGAGCAAACTCGAGATCGAAACCGGTCTCTTGCGACTCGAAGCGGAAGGTTTTGTCATTCGCGGGCGTTTCACTCCTGGGATTACCGAAACTGAGTGGTGTGCACGACGTCTCCTCGCACGCATTCACAGCTACACATTGAATCGCTTGCGCCAGGAGATCGAGCCCGTCGCTTCCGCCGACTTCATACGCTTCCTCCTGGCCTGGCAAAAGGTTGCGCCGGAGCATCAGATGGAAGGACCCGAAAGCGTTCGCGCGATCATCGACCAGTTGGAAGGTTTCGAAGCGGCAGCTGCTGCGTGGGAAGGCGAACTCCTGCCTTCGCGACTCATCGAATACGATCCGGCGTGGCTGGATGCGTTGTGTTTGTCAGGCGAAGTTGTTTGGGCCAGGCTAACTTCGCCGGTCCGCAGCACAACTCCCGAAAATGATCGCTCGCGTGGCTCCGGCCCGGTGCGAAACACGCCCATCGCAATCTTGCGTCGCAAAAACTTCGCCCTGTGGAACGCGGTCTTTCCACAATCATCGCAGCCTAACGCTTCGTCAGAGTTTTCAACTACCACGCAGTTGGTCTACGACTACCTGCGCGAACGTGGCGCGTCTTTTTTCACTGACATCGTCGAGAACACTGAACTGCTGCGAAGCCAGGTCGAAGAAGCACTCGCAGAACTTGTCGCCAATGGCATCGTCGTTTCCGATAGTTTCTCAGGATTACGCGCGCTGTTGACACCGGGTAGTCGCAAGACGCAAGCCGCTGCGCGTCGCAAACATCGCCAGCCGGTCTACGACATGGCGACCGCCGGACGTTGGTCCATACTCAAGCGCGCTCCGTCAGCGGCCGACGCGTCCACAACGAAACAGTCAGAGCTGGAACTGGCTGAAGAAGTCGCATGGGTGCTGCTGCGGCGCTATGGAGTCGTCTTCAAAAGACTGCTCGAGCGAGAGGGAATCGCAGTGCCGTGGCGTGTGCTATTGCGTGTCTATCACCGTCTCGAAGCGCGTGGTGAGATTCGCGGCGGACGTTTCGTCGCCGGTATCTCGGGCGAACAGTTCGCTTTGCCGGAAGCTGTCGGAATGCTGCGTTCGATTCGGCGTGAAGGCGCGCAGGAGAGCATGATCTCCGTCAGTGCAGCGGATCCACTGAACCTTGCCGGCATCATCACACCAGGCACTCGCATCACGGCGCACACGGGCAACCGGATCCTCTATCACGATGGTGCTCCCATCGCCGCGCTCGAATCCGGCGAAACTCGTTTTCTCGTCGAACTGACTCGCGCAGTCGAGTGGCAAGCGAAGAGCGCGTTAGTGCGCAAGGCAACTCGCCCGGAACTCCGCTCCTACTTGCGACGTCCCGCGTAATCGTCACCTCACCATACGATATCGTGCCGAATTCTCGTCCACGGCACACTTCTAAACTCCGATTTTAAAAGCGTTTCCGTTTAGGCACGCCGCTTGCCAAACCTCTGAATAGGGAGGTTTCGAAGCAAGATGAAACTTAGTTACGCAAGGTTGAAAACTGGTGGATACTTACTGGCATTCTTCCTACTGTTTGGCATTTTAGTCACAGTCGCCAGTTCAACTGCTCAAGCGCAGTACCGCAGATACGACCGTCGCAACGATAATTACGGCGAATGGTCACGGCGCAATGCTCTGCAGGTAGCGCGTCAACAGGGCTACAGCTACGGAATGAACGTCGGTGCTGCCGATGCGCAGCGCGGACAGAGTTTTAATCCGCAGCGCTCACGTTATTACCGGAGTGGATCGGCTGGCTACAGCTCGTCCTACGGCAATCGAGGAGTGTACCGTCAGGTCTTCCGCGATGCCTTTATCCAGGGGTATCGTGATGGCTTCCAGCGTTACGCGTATCGACGAGATCGCTTCCGCCGCTGGTAACTGTTAGCACAACTCAAAAACTCGAGAGGGGCGTTTCGACGCCCCTCTTCGGTTCGACGCTCTGCACAAAAAGTCGCCTCTCTCATTCGTTTCTCTGCGTCCCTCTGCGTATCTTTGCGGCTCTGCGTTGAAATGCCGTTAAAACGCAGAGACGCCGAGAGGTACGGAGGACCGCAGAGAGACCCCTCTCTTTTTGTGCAAGGCTTCGTTGCGATCCAGCAGTTAGAAAAACCTGGAAACCCCGCCCGATTGAAACTGCCTTTAGGTTAGGAAAGGCGTTTATCAAGTTCAACACAAAGGGTGCCAAAGTGAAAGTTCTTGCCAGAAAACATCAAATCCTCTCGTTCCCACGACTTGCCCTCGTGAAACCGAGAATCACCGTTCCGTCGACTGACGCATTCATGCGCGTCAACAGCGCGACCGTGCGCGAAGGCCGCTCCGGCCGTGTCTGGCCGCCAGACGTCCTGCGCAGGTTCGAAACGGCGGAAATCATCACTGAAAGTTCAATTAACCATTACGTCCTTCGCGACACCAGCATCTCGCCCGTAAGATCAGTGTAGAATTGCCCAACACTGATCTTGCGGAGGCGTGTTGTGAATGATCCACTCGTTATCCTTGGAATAGCTGGAAGTCTGCGTAAGGAATCGTTCAACCGTGCGCTGTTGAGAGCGGCGCAGGAGTTGACGCCTGAAGGCGCGCGGATGGAGACGTTGGAACTGGACGGCATCCCGCCGTTCAATCAGGATGAGGAAACAAATCCCCATCCTAGCGTCGTCAAATTGAAGCAGCGAGTTCGCGCCGCTGACGCGATTCTCTTCGTCACTCCCGAGTACAACTACTCAATTCCGGGCGTGCTAAAGAACGCCATCGACTGCGGCTCGCGGCCGTATGGCGATAGCGCCTGGAGCGGCAAGCCTGTGGCGATCATGGGCGCCTCGATTGGTGGTCAAGGCACTTCACGCGCGCAGTATCACCTGCGGCAGACGTTTGTGTTTCTCAACATGTACCCGGTAAATCAGCCGGAGGTCATGGTCTCGAACGCTCACAAGCGTTTCGATCAGGAGGGAAAGTTGACTGACGAGACATCGAAAAAACTGGTCCAGCAACTATTGTCTGAGCTTGTGAATTGGACCAAACGGCTCTCGAACGGCGCACGCTGACTCAAACTGAATCCAACACGAAATTTAAGGCGGTGCGATTCCTTTCTTAATATTTCGCTGCCATGCTTCGTAATTTCTGATCCTCCGTTTAGCTTGCTTGCGAGTCAGTTTCATCTCCTGGGCTACGTAGTCGATTCTGGCGGTCCGGTCTTTCTTTTTGTCAAACCTGTCACCTGGGGCTCTCAGATAAACCTTGTAGGCAGTGGACCATTCTGCCTTTACCTCTTCGGTGGCCTGGACGCCACGTCTCTCTGGCATGCTGCGGGCTCCCTTCCGGAGTTTTTGCCTGCGGATTCTACACGACAAACCGGGGTTTTCGGAATGCCGAAACCGCGAGAAGCACGTCTCGAATCATGGAATTTTTATGACCGTTTGAGCCAGCGAATCAACGAGAAAGTACTGAGGACTACAGCAAGCGCGACCAGCGCGTAGACGACGTAAGAAACCACGTCGGAGTTGAGATAAGCGATCACCTGGCGGCCAAAATACAATGCGAGGATCGCCTCCGCGGTGTAACGAATGATGCGGCCGACGAAGACAGCACCGATTAACTTCTTGCGCGAACACTGCAACGCCGACGCAGTCATGATCACAGGAGTGAATGGAAACGGCGGCGGCGCCACTGTTGCTACAAAGACCGTGATGCCGAGTTTGTTTTCGAGCTTTTGTTTGAGTCGTTCGATCTTTTTGGGTTTGACGAAACGTTCCAGTCCCTTCTCACCAGCCTTGCGCATCAGCAAATCGATCACGAAAACGCCAAGAACTGAACCAGCCGCTGAAACCAGCACGTAAGCGATCCAGATCAAACTCTCGCGATTCGAGCTCACGAGCGCGATGAGCAACAGGTCGTTGCCGAACGGTAGGACCAGGAACGACGAATCGAGCGCGCTCATCAGAAACAGTCCCGGCATGCCGAGACGCACCAACGTTCGCAGCACGAAGCTTGAAGTGGAGAGGAGAAAGAGTTTTCGCAACCCGCGTGGGCTCCTGTCTATCGCACGCCGATCAGTCGAGTTGGCTCAGGGGGTGTCGGGTCGGTGATCGGTGGTGGCGTATCTGGTTCACGCACGGGTGCTGCTGGTTGCGGGTTCGTATCGGGAGGCAAGGGGATTGGACCAGGATTTGGATTATCAGGTTCAGATGGATCGTGTGGAGTTACAGGCGGTATTTCCGGTTTCTCGATCAAATCCGCAAATCGCCTGTTCGTGAAAGTATGCAACGATGATTCCCCCTTGTTCGAAACTTTGTCTACTGCGGCCGGACGATGTTCATGTTTTCGCTAACGCGCACGCCGGAGAACGGCGGAACTCCACGCGGAAGCTTCTGTGACTGGAGCGGGTTGAGCAGTCCCTGGACGATCAGGAGTCGCGACATGATTCTTGGTTCCGCCAACTGAAATCTGCCGGCGAGTACATCGGCTCGTTCGAAATCACTCTCCGCGAGCACCGCCAGTTCCTGACCGATGCGATTGATCATTGACGTGAGCCCATTACCCGGCACCATCGTCATTTCACCGTCGCGAAACATGCTTATCTCGAAACCGTTCAAGATCGCGGCTGCGTTAAGTAATTCATTAATGTGGCCAATCGCTGGTTCAAGCACTTCGAAACTGCGCGCCGCATCCACAGTGGCAAACCCACGTGCGACGCGAAGTTGTTGTTCGATCTGTTCGTAATTGCTCGCACGACGGTTCGTCATTTGCCGTGCTTCTTCCAGCAATTGACCGGCGACCTTCGGATTGGTCTTCTGGGCCTCGTTCGCCAACTGGAGCAGGAAACCGATCTTTTCGCTATCGCTCTGCATGCGATTCATCGTTTGCCTGATCTCTTCCAGTCGTGCGCCATCCGCCTTCGTCGCCATTTCACGAAACTCGATCCGCTGCATGACAGTTTCACGACTCTTGACGGGCAGGTGGTCGGTGGCGATCTGTCGCGCGCGGTCAACGTTTCCTTCTTCGAGTGCCCGGTAGGCAGCTTGCTGGTAAAGACGATCTTGCATCGGTTGCGGCGCTGTGGCGGCAGCCTGAATAAGCGCATCGGCGGTTGGGTTTTCCCCTAGACTGATGAATGGCCGCTGCGCCATGTTTTGCACGTTCCCCATGCCAAGTTCCGACAACTTCGACCTCACCGCCGTCGCCTTCGTGGGAAGCTGCTGTTCGATAACCGGCAGCGCAATCATCAGGCTGGCGACCAATCGACGTGCGTTAGCCTGTTCAATTTGTGCTTCTGTTGGACCAGCCGGTCGTGCGGCGACCACTGTCGGCGCCGCGCCGCCTGGAGCACGTCCGCGTTGTGCGGGTGCCGCTGTGCGTTGATTGGGCTGCTGCGCAGGTGGTGACGCTTTCAAAGCGATATCGATCACTGCCGACAACAACTCGATGTATGCCGATTGTTCAAGCACTGGACCACGACCGGCTGGTCGCACGCCCTGCGGTAGCGGATTCACACTCGCGACTTCATTGCCCGGCTGACGCACTCCAGCATTTATCATCTGTTGCGCAAGAGCCGCCGCCTCGTTGTTCGTCAAAAAGTTTGCCGACGCAAGACGTTTCACGGTTTTGTCGGCGAGCTTCTGAGCGGCTTCGGTGTCCTGGTTGTATAACTGGTTAATGACCTCGCCAACTGAACGAGGAAACTGGCCCTTCTCCATCATCTGTTCCGCGTTCTGCGCAGCGAGTTTTGGATCGAGCGCAGCGATGCGGCCCAGCAACATCTGTTCGAGATTGTCTTCAGAGTTGAAGGGCGGACGAGGACGCTGGTCGTTGGTATTTTGCACAATGGGTATCGGTGGTTTTGTAGTCGCGAGCAATTGATACGCGAGTTGAGCGTCGTGCTTTGCGGCGGCGAGTACCAACTCCTGTCGCAGTTGAAACGCGCGTCGTTCCTGGTTGGCATTCTCGTTCCGACGGTTACTCGTCGGTTGTGGATTTCGACCCATTTCGGCGACGCCCTCGCCGGCCATGGTGAAGATCGAACGCGCCCGTCCCTGGTTTTTGTCCCACAGCGCATCGGCGGCGTTGATCTGCACGCGCACGCGGTTCTCGGTTAACCGCAGCGACTGCGACTCATCAATCACCTGATCCAAAAGCCGGTAGGCATTTTTCTCCCGCTCCGCCTTGGCTTTTTGCAGCTCTTCTTCCGTGGGCTGTTGTTGAGTTGCCTTGTCTTGAGCGAGGGCTGGCGCGGCGCCAGCGTAGAACAACGCAAAGGTCAGGGACAACGCGATTAATTTCTTCATGGGCGTTACCTCACGCGGTCAAGTGACCGGAATCTTACCATTTGTCATTGGTCATTTGACATTTACCATTGGTCATTTTGCGTATTGGAAATGACAAATGATAAATGGCAAATGACCGATGACCAATGACCGGGCTATAATCCGCGAGTTCCCGAAGGCTTCAACGAGTTTTTAGCGACTCCGGTTCTCTCTAAAATGCCAGAAACCAATCATATAGATGCAAAGTCCGGCGATGTGTTGCTAATGGTCGGCACAATGAAGGGCGCATTTCTTATCAGCTCCAGCGCGGATCGTAAGGATTGGACCGTCGGCGGACCTTATTTCCCTGGCCGCGCCATCTATGCTTTCGCTCACGATCAACGAAACGGCAGAAGTCGGCTGTGGGCAGCGATCAACAGTTCGTTCTGGGGTTCTTATCTGAGCACGTCTGACAACTTCGGGCGCGAGTGGACCGAACCCGAGGCTTACAACATCAAGTTTCCCGACGACAGTGAGACGTCGTTGAAGCAGATCTGGCAGATCGAAGAAGGACATGCGGACGATCCTGACACGCTCTTCTGCGGGGTTGAACCAGCGGCGCTCTTCCGTTCTGACGATGCAGGCGCGAGCTGGTCGCTGGTCAAGGGACTTTTCGATCATCCACATCGGCCACAGTGGCAGCCGGGAGGCGGTGGTCTTTGTCTTCACACCATCCTGCCCGATCCTTCAAATAAGGATCGCATACACATCGCGATCTCGACCGGCGGCGTCTATCGTACTGATGATGGCGGCAAGAGTTGGAATCCGCGAAACGCCGGCGTCCGCGCGCAGTTTCTGCCGCCTGAGCATCGTTATCCTGAGTTTGGACAATGTGTGCACAAGATCGTCAGCCATCCGTCGAATCCCCAGCGATTGTTTTTGCAGAACCACTGGGGACTCTATCGCAGCGACGACGGCGGAGATTCGTGGACTGACATCGCGAACGGTGTTCCTTCCGATTTTGGTTTTGCGATGGTCGGCGATCCGAACGACGCGAATTCAGTTTTCATCATTCCGTTGGAGTCGGATGAGTTTCGTTGCACTCCTGAAGCGAAACTGCGCGTCTATCGCACACGGAACGGTGGTGAATCGTGGGAACCGTTGACCAATGGTTTGCCGCAGGAAAACGCATTCGAAACTATTTTGCGAGATGGAATGGCGTCGGACGAATTGAACCCCGCGGGTCTGTACTTCGGAACCCGCAATGGAAAACTATTTGGCTCGAACAATACCGGTCAGTCGTGGCACGCGATCGCTGAGGGTTTGCCGCCGGTCGTTTGTGTGAAAGCTTCAGTGGTGAAATGAAAATGAGAACCTTCCTAACAATCACTCTCGGAATCGTGTTGTGCTGTTCAATTGCGAACGCCCAGGAACACAAGAAAGCTCCTGAAGCGCCGAAAACGCCGGAATCCAAGATGATGGAATTTCAGCTTGCGTTGTTGAAACGCGGGCCCAAGTGGACGACAGAACCGAGCAGAGAACGGGCGGAGATGCGACAACGTCACGTCGCTCATCTACGGTCGATGCTCGAAGCGAACAAGTTGATGATCGCTGGAGGCATCAGAGACGATAACGAACTGATCGAGGTCCACATCTTTCGCACGAAGTCGGCGGAGGAAGCGACCGCCTGGTTGAATGAAGATCCGGCAGTTGCGGCGGGGTTCCTCGTTCATGAATTGCACCCGTGGTGGTCGGAAGACGTCATGAAGAAGATAACCGCGCTGCCAAACAAACTGACCACGGCCTACCTGGCTTTTCTGACGCGCGGCGAAAAGTGGACGCCCGAAAAGACACCCGCCACCGAAGCGATTCAAAAAGCGCATCTCGAGAACATTAACAAGCTCGCAGAAATGAAGAAGCTCGTCGTTGCCGGCCCGTTTGGCGATAATGGTCGGCTGCGCGGGATTTTCGTGTTCAAGGTAGATTCGATTGACGAAGCGCGCTCGTTAGCTGCGACTGATCCGTCGGTCCAGGCAGGACGACTGGCAATTCAGATACATCCGTGGCTCGTGCCCGAAGGAATTCTGCCGTGACCACGATCAATGTTTCCGGTTTTCTGACCGACTTCACTGGTGGCAAGCACGTTATCGAACTCGACGCGTCGCCATCAACTGTTGGTCAGGCGCTCGATCGGTTGTGGCAGATCCATCCGGGCCTGCGCGATCGAGTGTTGACCGAACGTGGCGAGGTGCGTATGCACGTCAACGTGTTTATCGAGGACGAAAACATTCGTCGCAAAGAACTGCTGAATACGCAGTTGCCGGAGAACAGCGAAATCACGATCTTGCCGTCGGTGAGTGGAGGCTGAACCACCATGTATTGTCCATCATGCGGTTCTGAAGAACGACAACTCAGTCAATTCTGTCGTGCTTGCGGCACGGATCTCCGAGTGGTGCGCAACTCACTT
>DASRPN010000099.1:0-35020 GCA_035646355.1 Pyrinomonadaceae bacterium
CGCGAGGCAGCGTTTCAACCAACTGCCACAGCGCCGGAGCGTTTTCGCGCTCGTCGTAGATCACGGCGCGAGCCGACATCGCCTGTTCGCACAGGTGGGCCATCTGCAACAGTGCGAGCGTGTCCAGCGTCAGTCCTTCGACGTGCAAACGCGTGATAGTCTCAACCGGGTCTGAGCTTTCGTTGAAGGTCCAGCGCGCGCCGCGATTTCTCAACGTGACGCATTCCGCGAGCGCCGTGAGCTCGCGGCGGAGTTCGAGCGGTTCGCCGATTGGCGACAACGTTTGGACGCGGCGCTTGCCCGCTTCCGTCTGCGCGTTTCGTTTTATCAGCTCCAGCAGGTGCTGATATTCGAGAGTTGCGAATGCCTGATCGTTCATGATCGATTTCTAAGGTTACAACGCCGCTGGACGACAAACAAATCCGCGACATATACAATGACGCTCATGGACGAATTCGATCAATATCGCGCGGCGATGAATGAAAAGCTGCTCGGCAGCGGGCATCTCGGCATCAAGCGCTTCTTCGCGCTCGACACACAGGCTTACGAAGACGGTGCTCTCGACAAGAAGACGAAAGAGTTGATGGGCCTCGTGGCCTCGACCGTGCTCCGCTGCGATGATTGCATCACTTACCACGTCAAACAATGCGTCGCGATCGGCGTGACGCGCGAAGAGTTTCTCGACGCATTCAACGTCGCGCTGGTAGTCGGTGGCTCGATCACGATCCCGCACTTGCGACGCGCCATAGACCGTGTAGATCAACTGCTGGAGCAATCGTGAAACACGGATTTTTAGCGCTGCTTTTTCTTTTATCTGGGACGTTTGCGTTAGAACGAGGTGTTTCGATGTCTGCACAAGAAAGAACGCGAGTGCGCGCCCCCGAAATTCAGGGCGGCAGCGGCTGGTTGAATACTGACAAACCTTTGTCGCTGGCGGCGCTCAAGGGCAAAGTGGTGCTGCTGGATTTTTGGACCTACGGCTGCATCAACTGCATCCACATCATTCCCGATCTGAAAAAGCTCGAGGCGAAATATCCGAATGAGCTCGTGGTGATCGGCGTCCACTCCGCGAAATTCGAAAATGAAAAAGACACGGAAAACATCCGGCGAATCATCCTGCGTTACGAGATCGAGCATCCGGTCTACAACGACTCGAAATTCGCCGTCTGGCAAAGCTACGGCGTGCGCGCCTGGCCCACGCGCGTGTTGATCGATCCAGCGGGTTACATCATTGGTGGCGTTTCCGGCGAAGGCTATTACGATGAAATAGACCAGACGATAGCAAAAGTAGCCGGTGAGTTTCGTAAGCGTGGCGAACTCAACGAAGCGCCACTCGAGCTAGTTCTCGAGCGCGCGAAAGTCGGCGATCTGCCGCTCGCGTTTCCGGGCAAAATACTTGCCGACGCCGCCAGCGATCGACTCTTCATAGCCGACTCAAATCACAATCGCATTGTCGTCTCCAAACTCGACGGCACACTTGTCGATACTATCGGCGCCGCTGATATTGGCGCGGCCGACGGCGCCTTCGACAAGGCAACCTTCTACCGGCCGCAGGGTCTTGCACTCGCCGGCGATAGTCTTTATGTCGCTGACACCGAAAACCATTTGATCCGGCGAGTCGATCTAAAAACACGCACCGTTGAAACAGTCGCCGGCACCGGAAAGCAGACGCGCGAGTATCCGCCGAAGGGAGGACCAGCGCGTACGACCGCATTGAGTTCTCCGTGGGATCTTGGACTCGTAGGCCGAACGCTCTACATCGCGATGGCTGGTCCACATCAGATCTGGAAGCTTGATCTCGACAACAATCAGGTCTCGGTCTTTGCCGGCTCGGGACGAGAGGCACGTTTGGACGGATCGCTCGCCGAGTCGGGCTTTGCGCAACCATCCGGAATCGCGGCAATCGACAACACGCTGTATGTTGCCGATAGCGAGTCGAACATCATTCGCGCGATTGACATCGCCGGCGGAACAGTAAAGACGCTCGTCGGAGGTGACCTATTTGAGTTTGGTGATGTCGACGAATCCGGCGACAACGTACGGTTGCAACACCCACTCGGCATCGTTCCCTTCGGCGACAAGCTCCTGATCGCCGACACGTACAATCACAAGATCAAGGAACTCGATCCGAAACGGCGTCGCGTCGTGAGCTTGTTTGGCACAGGCAAGCCAGGCCAGGCCGACGGGTCTTCAGCTTCGTTCTATGAACCAGGCGGACTTACTGTCGCAAACGGAAAGCTCTACGTCGCCGACACAAACAATCACGCCATTCGCGTCGTCGATCTAAAAACGAAACAAGCAAGTACGTTGCGAATGAACGGTCTGACGCCGCCAGCCAAGAACATGCAGGCATTGGAAACCGCGGATGGTCCAAACGCGGAAGAGACGCGCATCGCAGCGCAGGAAATCCGTGCGGGAGCTAATGGCTTCCTGAACATCGACGTCCAACTACCGCCGGGCTATCACCTCAACCCACTGGCGCCGCAGCGTTACAAAGTTTCGGTTGCAGGCGCAGCCATCAAGTTCGACGAAAGTAACGCTTCACGTACGTCCAAAGACCTGAAACTTCCGTTGCGTATTCCATTTACCTCCGGGGCAACGTCTGGATCCGCCAACGTCCGCGCCCAAGTCACGCTTTTCTACTGTCGCGAAGACAACACGGGCACTTGCCGGATCAAAACACTCGTCTGGCAGGTTCCAGTGAACGTTGCCAGCACGAGTTCCAATAGCGAGGTCAAACTTCAGGGCAAATTAACCACCGATTAAAAGGATCTGTTAATATCGCTGCTCCCCTAAATTCGTATTTTAAGGAGTGAGTGCTGTGGCTGATAAACCATTTCTCACTGACATAAAAACTTTGCGCGAACGCGCCCGAAAACATATCGAGAATGGCGCTATTACCGAAGGCTATACTGCTGATCGCGAAACCGTAGTTAAACTTTTGAACGAGGCGCTGGCGACCGAAATCGTTTGCGTGCTGCGCTACAAGCGACATTACTTCATGGCGTCGGGCATTCATGCTGAAGGTGTGGCGGCGGAGTTTCTGGAGCATGCCAACGACGAGCAAGGGCATGCGGATCAGATTGCGCAACGAATAGTTCAGCTTAAGGGCGAACCGAATTTCAATCCCGAAGGATTGTTGATGCGCAGCCACGCCGAGTACGTTGAAGGTGCGACGCTCACTGAAATGATCCAGGAAGATCTCGTAGCAGAGCGTATTGCGATCGATAGCTATCGCGAGATGATCACCTACTTCGGCAGCGACGATCCGACTTCCCGACGCATGCTCGAAGGAATCCTCGCCGTCGAGGAAGAACATGCCGACGATTTGGTGAGCCTTTTAGAGAAGATGGGTTAGACCTGTGTTTTGTCGGTTTCTAATCCATAGCAGGAACACAGATGAATAACCCCGGCCGGCCTACGATGTGCCGTAGTTGTGGTTCGATCGTAGGCGCTGGAGAATTGCAATGCGCCGTCTGCGGCGCGCCATCCGGCCCACAGGGCGTCAATCAGCCGGCCGCCAACAAGCCGGCGTCCTCCCAACAACAACGTCCGCAGGATCGCGAAGCCATGCGCTTCGCGCGCGCGATTCTCGCTCGTCCCAATAAATTTACAATCATTTTTCTAATCGCAAACCTGTTCGTGTTCCTGTTGATGTGGGAATCGAGCGGCATGAAGTCGGAGGTACTGTGGTCAGGCTTCGATGAACGCGTACTCTCCACCTACGGCGCAAAACTGAATTACCTCGTGGCCCAGTACCGTCAATGGTGGCGTTTCGTGACGCCGATCTTCGTTCATGTAAACCTCCCGCACCTCTTTATCAACATGTTCAGCCTGTGGATGGTTGGACCATATGTTGAGAAGTTGTATGGGTCGGCGAAGTTTGTCGTGTTCTGGGTGTTCAGCGGGATTCTAAGTATCGTCGCAAGTTATCTGACGGTGCGACCCGATCTGGTTGCGGGTGGGATGGGCCGGTTTCTGTTTAAGACGGCGGACAATCCTTCGGTGGGCGCGTCAGGCGCGCTCTTTGGATTAGTAGGTGTGTTATTTGTTTTCGGTATCAAGTTTCGACGCGAACTACCCGAAGGATTCAAGCGAGCGTTCGGCGTCGGTATGCTGCCGATCATCGTTATCAACTTGATTATCGGATTTCTTGGCCGCGGGTTTATCGACAACGCCGCGCATCTCGGCGGTCTAGTGGCAGGAATACTGCTGGCGTTGGCAGCCGAGTATCGACGTCCAGGTGATCGCACGAGCGTTTCCGTTTTCTGGCGAATGTTGCAGGCGCTGTCGCTGGTGATAGTTGTGGCCGGGGCTTACAAAATCGTTCGCAACTTCAACCGTCCCATTCCGCCATCGCCGGAGCAAATCGCGAGGGCGCGGCATCAGACGTTTCTGAGTTTTGTGAGCGGGATGAACGTGCTTCAGGAGCAGGTGTCGCGAATAGTTCATGACAACGACGCCAGCCAGGTTGAAGTAGCGAGTCAACACGTGTCTGAGCAAGCCGCGCCTGACGCTCGTGCGGCTGAGTTGCGGGACCGGCTGCTGGTAATTCTTTCAAAGTTTGTGGAGGCGTCCAGCAAGGGACAGACGGACCAGCGTTTGATGGAAGAGTTTGAAACGTGGCATGAAGATTACATCGAATGGTTTAAAGGAGCGGACTAATGGAGATTAAGAAAGTTGGAGTTTTGGGATGTGGTTTGATGGGCGCCGGTATCGCCCAGGTCGCCGCGACGGCCGGGTTTGAGACTGTTGTAAAAGAGGTTTCGGACGAGTTTATTACTAAGGGATTCGGCGGGATTGAGAAGTCGTTGGCGAAGTTTGCAGAGAAAGGGACGATCACTTCGGAGCAGCAGACTGAGATCCGCGGGCGGTTGTCGGGTACGACGTCGTTCGACGCGCTTGCCGACTGCGACATCATCATCGAAGCAATCATTGAAAATCTGGACGAGAAGCGCAGCACTTACAGCCGACTCGATGCCCTGTGCAAGCCGGAGACGATCTTTGCGTCAAATACTTCGTCACTGTCGATTACCGAAATGATGACGGCGACGTCGGCGGCGCGACAGCGTCGTTTCATTGGGATGCACTTTTTTAATCCTGTGCCGTTGATGAAGCTCGTCGAAGTGGTTAAGACGATCCTTACTGACGAGGATGTGTACGAGCAGGCGGTCGCGTTTGGACAGAAGCTAGGGAAGGTGCCGGTGCGAGCTGGTGACAAGACGGGGTTCATTGTGAATCGTCTGCTGGTGCCGTACATGCTGGATTCGATTCGGGCGTTGGAGGAAGGTGTCGGATCGATTGTTGATATCGATAATGCGATGAAGCTTGGGTGTGGATACCCGATGGGTCCGTTCACGCTTGGTGATTTCGTGGGGTTGGATACGACGTACTACATTGCGGAGATCATGTTTAACGAGTTTCGGGAGAAGCGGTTTGCTCCGCCGCCGTTGTTGAAGCGGATGGTGTTGGCGGGACTGTATGGGCGCAAGTCGGGTCGCGGGTTCTACGACTACACGAAGGATCCGAAGAACCCGACCCCGATGAACCTCGTTTAGGTGAAAGGTTAGCCACTTTCGTTCAAAATAAGCCGTTTTCGGCTATATACACAGTTGGGGTCGGCTGCTACACTTCGAGTCGTGGAAGGAGACTGAATGAGCGAAGACCTCACAAAGAAAACACCAGATACTGAAAGCGACCGACTAACCTTAATCCGCAATATCGTTAAAAAACTCGATAAGCATGAAACGATTCTGACGCTGATTCTGGATCGTTTAGACAAGTTAACATCTCGCGCGGAAGCGTCGCAGATTCGCCTGTACGCCATCGACGCAAGACTTGAAAGTCTCGAACGGACGATCAAGCGTTCCGTGGATAATCTCGAAAGCGGTCAGACGGTTTTTAATGACGCGATTCGCAAGATCAATATCGGTTTTCTTGACGTTAATGAGCGGTTACAGCGTCTTGAGCCACAAAACAAACCAACAAATTCATCAACTTGATGCGCCTCCGAGCATCTCCTATACTGCGAAACGCAGTAACTATTAAGCTCGCGGGGTCGAAGGGATTGCAGCCTACGGTTCACGAAGGCCGTCTAAACGCGGAAGGTTTTCGCTTCGCTATCGTCGCGAGTCGCTGGAATGAATTCATCTCCGGCCGTCTGGTCGAGGGCGCGCTCGACGGCCTGGAACGTTTGGGTGCAAAAGAAGGACGAGTAGACGTCTATCGAGTGCCAGGCGCATTCGAGATCCCTTTACTCGCTCTCCGGCTCGCACAGTCGCGCAAGTTTGACGCAGTAATTTGTCTTGGTACTATCATTCGAGGTCAGACTCCCCACTTCGATTACATAGCCAACGAGGTCGCGCGTGGCATATCACACGCTGGACTGGAAAGTGGAGTGCCAGTCGTCTTCGGCATCGTAACTGCCGATACGGTTGACCAGGCCATCGACCGGGCCGGTGTGAAACTTGGCAACAAAGGCTTCGAGGCTGCCATGACCGCAGTCGAGTTGGCTAACCTTTACAGGGAAACATTCGAAGAGTGATGAGCTGGAACAGAGTTTTATTCACGGCTCATCAATACAAAGGGTTTTGGTAATTTTTTATGGGTTCGCGACGTAAGGCACGAGAATGTGCCTTGCAAATGCTCTTTGCGGCTGACGTTGCCGAAACGCCTGCGACCGACGTGGTTCGCAGCTATTGGGCTGAGCTTGGAGAGGCTGACCTTGACGAGTCAGCTCGCCAGTTTGCGACTCGCCTCGCAGCCGGTACACTTCAAAACCTCGAGTTGCTCGACGAGCGCATACGCTCGCGCGCCGAACACTGGCGCATCTCCCGTATGGCCGTCGTCGATCGCAACATCCTTCGTCTCGCAGTCTACGAGTTCCTTTACGAGCCCACACCCAGGACGGTCGCGATCAACGAAGCATTGGAAATCGCCCGGCGCTTCTCGACGTACGAAGCCACTCAATTCATCAACGGGATTCTCGACGCAATCAAACGCGACCTCGACGAACAACAACCGCAACGAAACGTCCAGCCCGAATCAGAAGACAGCGAAACGGACGCTGCTGATGAATGACGAGTTCGAAGAGCGCCTTACACAAATCTCCGCGAAGATCGACCAACTGCGGACCAGTACCGGTAAAGACAGACGCGAGTTGCTTGATACGCTGTTCCGCAGCGTTCACAGCCTGAAAGCCGCAGCGCACGCAAACGGGCTAAACGATCTCGCCTCACGTGCTCACGAATTCGAGGATTTACTTCACGGGATTCGCACCGGCAGAACTTCGCTCGACGAACTAACCGATTTCGATCACGCGCCAAGCCCACGGATTGAAAACATAATTCCTGCGGACATCCATGATTCGTTGAAAGACGACGAACGCTATCGGTTAGCTGAGTGCCTGGCGGAGAAGGCGCACATCTACCTCGTCGAAACAAACTTCGACATCTCCGATTTCGATCGTCAGTTTCAGCAGTTGAAACAAGATCTAAACAAGACTGGTGAGGTGATCGCGACGGCTCCGATGACGGAGGACGGAAGGATCAATTTCCGGATTCTGTATGCAACAAAATCCGAGCTTTATCGGATCGTCGATCAGGCGGTGCGTGCCGGTCGTGCGGTTGCCAAAGCGACCGGTAAAGAGGTCGACTTTTCAATACGAGTAGACGGTGCGTTAGACAAAGCAGTGTGTGATTCACTCGCGGATCCCTTGATGCACCTTGTGAGGAATGCAGTGGATCACGGAATTGAAACGAAAGGACACGTGGCGATCGAAGCGACAGAAACCCGGATCACAGTCGCCGATGACGGTTGTGGAATGGATGCTTCCACTATCGAGCGGATATTCGAGCCCGGTTTTTCGACCGCCTCCGAGTTAACAGCTTTTTCTGGTCGCGGAGTCGGCCTCGATGTCGTAAAGACCGCGATCGAAGAGCTCGGCGGCGCTATCACAGTCTCCAGCGCACCTGGAAAAGGCGCGACTTTCGAAATAACTCTCCTTAAGTAGCCCAATCCATCTTCGGGTGCATCGTGTGCCACTTCGTCGCGCGCTCAAACGCGAGCGCCACCCGCAACGGCGATACCTCGTCGTAAACTCCACCCGTAAACATGATCGCCGCCGGTAGATCGTTTACGAACCCACACGGTACGACCACTGCCGGATGCCCGGTCAGATTAGTGACCAACAAACTTGCGCTTCCCGGCGCGGGACTGACAAACACGTCCCACTGCGACATCAATTTCTCCATCTCGTGCATCAGCAACGTGCGCGCGCGTTGTGCTCGGATGTACTCAACGGCAGGAATGAAGCGAGACGTCCGGAACGTGTTGGGCCAATCGCCCGGGCCTTGACCTGAAAGCTGATTTACGCGCCCGTCGCGCGTGATGTCGTCAAATGCGGTCGCTGCTTCGGCCGAGAGGATGTAGCGCAATGAACCCGCGGAAAACTTCGGCAATTCGATCGGTACGAGCTTCGCGCCGGCCTTCTGCAGATCATCCAATGCCGTCTTGTAAACGGCCCGTCGCTGCTCGGCAGTTCGTTGCTGCTGCGGATTCGCGGTTGCCGGGCCACCACCCGGACCACCCGTCCCTTCAAACTCAGTCTTCAAATAACCAATTCTCAACGTACTGATGTTCGTGTCCGAATTCCAGTTGAACGGCGCGTCGCCGACGGTGATGTCTTTCCCGTCCGGTCCATAGATCGCGTGCAAAGCTGCGGCACAATCCTCAACGCCACGACACATCGGACCGATCTTGTCCATGGTCCAACTCAGACCCATCGCGCCGTAGCGACTCACACGTCCGTACGTCGGACGCAACCCGACGACGCCGTTACGCGATGATGGCGAGACGATCGAGCCGAGCGTTTCCGTGCCGATCGAAAAGCCAACCAGTCCGGCGGCGGTCGCAGAACCAGGACCAGCAGACGAGCCGCTCGATCCCTGTTGTGCTTCGTCCGGCTGCCATGGATTGCGCGTCACGCCGGCAAACCAACGTGCGCCCTGCGCGAGTGCGCCCATCGACAACTTCGCGACAAGTACTGCACCCGCTTCGTTCAACCGTTCGACGACGGTCGAGTCGTAGTCCACGATCTGATCGCGATAAGGTTCGGCACCCCACGTAGTCTTGATTCCCCTGGTGGCGAAGAGATCTTTCGCACCCCATGGAATACCGTGTAGTGGTCCACGATACTTCCCGCGCTTGATCTCCGCGTCGGCAGCCGCAGCTTGTTTCAACGCAAGATCTTCAGTCAGAGTAACTACGCAAAGAAGTTTTGGCCCATAACGCTTGAGCCGCCCGAGATACATCTTCGTCAAGTCGGTCGAACTGATCTTCCGCGTGCGTATCAACTCTGCTAACTGAGGCACGGTCGCAAACGCCAGATCTTCGACGCTCTTGTATTGAGGCGACTCAATCTTGCCAAAACGGAACTTCGTGCGCGGGCCGTACAGTTCTTTCTTCGCGCGCATCGGGTGAAACGCAAATGCCGGTTCGGTGTCGAGCGGGATGTCGATCTTGCGCACAGTCTCGTACGAATCGAGGTTGCGATTGACGCCCCCGAGCGCCATTGCTTCCTGCGCGTCAGTAAGCTCGATGCCTATCAGCTTTTCAGCCTCGCGCATCATTTCTTTCGTAATTCGTGGCGCCGGCGTTGGCGAGGGTGCAGGAGACGGCGTGGCCGTTTGCGCAAGAACGGAATCGGGCGTCGCCGTTGCGATACCAAGCGCGGACATCAGCTTGATGAACGATCGTCTACCAACACGAATCTTCTTAATCATGGTGATTTGTATCCGTAGTGCAATTGAATTCGGGAGATGATAGTCTATCGACACACGAAAACTAAACGGATTTTCAAACCTTGAGCCAAATACAAAAAACAGATCTGTCGGAATTTATTGCTGAAGAATTTGGGGCGAACGCCGCCTACGTGCAGGGACTCTTGGACCGGTTCCAGAGCAATCCCGCCCTCGTGGATGATTCGTGGCAATCGTATTTCAGAGAACTACTCGGCGATGGTGCTGGACCTGCGCCGCAACAGGCTGGAAATGGGGCCGGTTCGGCAGCGCCCGCGCCCGCTCGTGCACCGGAACCAAAACCCGCTGCGCCCGTGGCCGCACCTGCGCCTGAACCTGATGCGGAAGTGGTGCCAATTCGTGGTCCTGCCGCCAAGATCGTCGAGAACATGGAGACCAGTCTCTCCGTTCCGACCGCGACTTCCGAACGTCGCATCCCGGTTAAACTACTTGACGAAAACCGGCGCCTCATCAACAAGCACCTGAGCGAAAACGATCGCGGCAAGGCATCGTACACGCACCTGATCGCCTGGGCGGTATTGCGCGCGCTCGACGTTTATCCACAGCTCAACGACGGGTTCGCCGATGTTGACGGTCAAGCTTCGCGTGTGAAGCGCCCGAGTGTAAATCTTGGCGTCGCAGTCGATCTTACGAAGAAAGACGGAACCCGCACGCTGCTCGTGCCGAACATCAAGTCAGCGAACCGTCTCACTTTTTCTGAGTTTCTGGAGGCCTACGACGATGTAGTCAAACGCGCCCGCGACGGCAAACTCCAGATCGCCGATTTTCATGGAACGTCAATTTCACTGACGAACCCGGGAACGATCGGAACAGTCGCATCGATTCCTCGCTTGATGGTGGGCCAATCGGTGATCGTCGCGACGGGAGCGATCGAATATCCGGCGGAGTACCAGGCGATGGCGGCGGAAGCGTTGTCGCAGCTCGGCATCAGTAAGGCGGTCTCGATAAGCAGCACTTACGATCACCGCGTCATTCAGGGCGCGGAATCGGGTTCGTTTCTCGCGCGCGTGCACGAGCTGATCATCGGCAAGCACGATTTCTACACCGACATTTTTCAGGATCTCGGCATTCCGTACGTGCCGTTTCGTTGGAATACGGATCGCAACCCGTTCTTCCTGGCGAGCGATCACATACGCGAGCAGACGCTGAAAGAAGCGCGCGTTATCGAGTTGATCAACGCGTATCGCGTGCGCGGGCATTTGATCGCCGACATCGATCCGCTACACGCGTTGCCGTTGCTGTATCACCCCGAGCTCGACATTGAAACGTACGGTCTGACGATCTGGGACCTCGACCGCACGTTCATCGTCGATGGTCTCGCCAATCGCGAAAGCATGACGCTGCGCGAAGTTCTTGACATCCTTCAGCGCGCGTACTGCGGCAAGGTCGGCGTTGAGTATCGTCACATCCAAAGCAAGGAAGAAAAACTTTGGATCCGCGAACAGATCCGCCGCGAGTTTGTCGAGCCGGAACCGATTCCCGTCGAGGTCAGGAAGCAACTGCTGTTGAAACTGATCGCCGCCGAACAGTTGGAACGTTTTCTGCACACGAAGTATCTCGGCCAGAAACGCTTTTCGCTGGAAGGCTGCGAAACTGTCATCCCGATCCTTGATCGGCTTATTGAGGGCGCAGGCGAGCGCGGTGTAAACGACATCGTCTTCGGCATGGCCCATCGTGGCCGTCTCAACGTGCTTGCCAACGTGATCGGCAATCTTAGCGAACGGATCTTTGCGGCGTTTGAAGGATCGGTCCACCCGGAGTTTCCGGCTGACGAAGGCGACGTAAAGTATCACCAGGGCGCCACCGGCGAGCGCGAGCTGAGCGATGGGCGCAAGGTGAGGTTGTCGTTGTCGCCGAACCCGAGTCACCTCGAAGCGGTCGATCCAGTCGTCGAAGGCATGGTACGCGCGAAGCAGGATGAGACGATGGGCCACGAGGGCGCGACGCGCGAGCAGGTCATGGACCTCGCGCTGCCTGTTTTGCTTCACGGCGATGCTGCTTTCGCCGGACAGGGCGTCGTGATGGAGACGTTGAACCTCGCGCAGTTGAAGGGTTATCGCACCGGCGGGACGATCCACATCATCATCAACAATCAAATCGGGTTCACGACCTCGCCTGAAGCAGGTCGCTCAACGATCTATTCCACCGACGTCGCGCGAATGACGCAGTTGCCGATATTTCACATCAACGGCGACGATCCGGAAGCAGCGTATCGTGTGTTGCGAATCGCGCTTGAATACCGGCAGGAGTTCAACAAGGACGTCGTACTCGATCTGGTTGGTTTCCGTCGCCTAGGTCACAACGAAACCGACGAGCCGAGCTATACGCAACCACTGATGTACGCGCGCGTAAAAGCGCACCCGGGTGTTCGAACGGTTTATGCGAAACGGTTGATCAAAGAAGGCGTCGTCACCGAAGACGATGTCAAGAAGATGATCGAGGAACGCGTGCGCCGTTTCGAAGAAGCGCTCGCGAACGCGAAAAACAAAGTCGCCGAAGATCCACCGCAGGCGCAGCCGCGCGTTGCGGAGCTCGACGGATCGGAAATCGTGCCGACGGGTGTGAGTTCCGAAGTAATCAAGAACATCGCGCACAAGATCGCCGTGGTGCCCGACGGTTTCAACGTGAACCCGAAGATGGTGGGCCAACTGGCGCGACGCGCAAAGATGGGTGATGGCAGCGCACCGCTCGATTGGGCGTTTGCCGAGTCTATCGCGTTCGGTTCGCTCGTGCTCGAGGGCACGCGCGTGCGTTTGAGCGGACAGGATTCGGGTCGCGGCACGTTCAGTCAACGCCACGCGGTCTTGTACGACACGCAGACTGGAAAAACGTGGGCGCCACTTTCGGAGTTGAGATTTGAGAAGAGTCCCGGTGCGCGTTTCGAGGTGTTCGACAGTTCGCTGTCCGAAGAAGGCGTGCTCGGTTTTGAGTATGGCTACTCGGTTGTTGCCGACGATGCGCTTGTGTTGTGGGAAGCGCAGTTTGGTGACTTTGGAAACGGCGCACAGACGATCATCGATCAGTACATCGCCGCTTCCGAAGACAAGTGGAAACAGAAATCACGCGTCGTGATGCTGTTGCCGCACGGTTACGAAGGACAGGGGCCGGAACATTCGAGCGCGCGACTCGAACGCTACTTGCAACTGTGCGCCGAGAATAATCTCGCGGTCTGTTATCCGACCACGCCTGCGCAATACTTTCACTTGCTGCGCCGGCAAGTACGACCCGGCATGGAGCGGCCGCTCATCGTGATGACGCCGAAGAGCCTGCTTCGTTTGCCTGCCGCGTCGTCGACGATCGGGGACCTCGAAAACGGCGGTTTCAAGCCGGTAATTGACGATGCCGAGATTGGAGATCCGGCGGCGGTCAAGAAAGTCGTGCTGTGTTCGGGCAAGCTTTATTACGACCTGATGGACGCGCGAAAGAAGGCGCAGGAAAGCCGGGTTGCGATCGTGCGGTTGGAACAGTTCTATCCGTTCCCGTTGACGAGCATTCGCGAAATCCTTGGCCGTTACAAAAACGTTCGCGAACTTGTTTGGGCCCAGGAAGAGCCGCAGAACATGGGTGGTTGGACGTTCATGCAGGAGCGGTTGGAGAATTTGCTGCCTGCGTGCGAGCGACCGCGATACGTCGGACGCTCTGCGTCGGCGAGTCCCGCGACTGGCTCGTACAGCATTCATCAGAAAGAGCAAGCTGAGTTAATTGCGGACGCGCTTTCGGTTTCTGCTGAAGAGGTGACTCCGGTGACGAGCAGTCCACCCAGTCGTCCGGATGATGGACTTAGTTCGTAGCAGCCGGTTTGCCTGCGTCGTCTGAGTGAGTTGTGGCGAGTAATCTCTGTCGTTCGAAGTGATCTGCGATCTCTTCTGCTGTTTTTCGACCTACAAAAGGCGTAAGTTCCGAAACTCCAGCCTTCGAAATCCTCTGAATTGATCCGAAGTGACGTAACAATCTTCCTTTGCGCTTATCACCAACACCGGGAATCGCAGTCAACTCGGAAGTGAAGTCACGCAACTCGCGACGCTTGCGGTGATACGTGACGGCGTAACGATGCGTCTCGTCGCGAATCATTTGCAGCAGGCGCAGGATCAACGAATGCGAATCGAGATAGATCGGTTCATCCTGCCCTTTCATCAGCAGGTAAGCGACGTCGTTGTGTCGTTGTGGTGGTTTGACTACGCCAACCATCGGAATCGCTTCCAGTCCAAGCTCACTCATCGCGACTCCAGCAGCCGTGAGTTGCGCTTTTCCACCATCGATCACGATCAGATCCGGCAACGGTTTTCCTTCTTCAAGTAAGCGTCGATAACGCCGCGTCACCACTTCATGCATCGACGCGAAATCATTCGCGCCTTCAACTCCCCTGATGCGAAACTTGCGATACTCGGAACGATTCATTCGCCCGTTGTCGCAAACAACCATGCCCGCGACGTTCTCCGCGCCCTGGATGTGTGAGATGTCGAACGACTCGATGCGCGCCGGAAAGTGCGGCAGCTCGAGAGTTTCCTGGAGCTCTTCGAGCACGCGTTTCATGTCCGGCTTCAACACCCGGAAGCGCTGTTCGAAAGCGTTCTTCGCGTTCTTGTCGACAAGGTCAATCATGTCGCGCTTTTCGCCACGCTGCGGATCGTAGATTTTGACGCGGCGGCCTTTGCGTTTGGTAAGTGCCTTCTCCAGCAACTCGCGATCGTGAAAATCGACCGGCACGTAGATCTCACGCGGCACGTAATCGGAGGCGTAGTACTGCGCCAGTACTTCGCTCAGGAATTCAGCGGGATCAAAATGATCGTCCGGCAAATCTTCCCAGAAGAACTCGCGACGGCCGACGATGTTTCCTTCGCGCATTGTGAACAACTGCAACGCCAGCCGGCGTCCTTCGCGGTAATAACCGAAGATGTCTACGTCGCTTTCGGAAGTCGTGGCCATCTTCTGCTGCTCGGAAAGCCGCATCACGGTCTTGCGCAAATCGCGATACTTCGCGGCAAGCTCGTAACGCAGGTCGTCGGAAGCTTCGAGCATGCGTTCTTCAAGCATGTCGGCGAGCTCCTTGTTTCGACCTTCAAGCAGGAGCCTTACGTCGCGCACCGCTTCCTGATATTGTTCGGGCGTGCAGAGACCTTTGACGCATGGTCCGAGACAGCGTTTGATGTGATACTCCAGACACGGTCGCGGCGCCTTGCCGTCGATCTCGATGTCGCACGTGCGCAGTTGGAACGTTCTGTTAATTAGATCAATCGTCCGGCGCGCGAGACTTGCCGGCAAAAACGGACCGAAGTACAGCGCGCCGTCACGTTGAATGCGACGCGTGATGACGACTTTCGGAAATGGTTCGTTGATCGTGAGCTTCAGGTGTGGGTACGACTTGTCGTCCTGAAGTTTGACGTTGTAGCGCGGTTTATGTTGTTTGACGAGACTCGCTTCCAGGATCAACGCTTCAACTTCGTTGTCAGTTAGGATGAACTCGAAATCCGTAATTTGTCCGACCAGGGCATCGGTTTTGCGATCGAACGGCCGCGCGCGGAAATAGGATCGAACGCGACTGCGGAGGTTCTTAGCCTTGCCGACATAGATCACCTTGCCCGCGCCGTCCTTATGCAGGTAAACGCCCGGTGAAGGTGGAATTTCTTTGAGTTTTTCCTCTAGTGACATTGTGTTTTAGATGCGCCCATTTTAGCTTACGAGGATCCGTATGAACGAACCAGGTCATTTCTTGGCGCCTTTGCGACTTTGCGGGAAAACCTGCTGAACTTATCTCCCGCAAAGACGCAAAGACGCAAAGGAAGAGTTTGAAGAACAGAATGCGCTTTCCGTTTAATCTTTCAACAGGCAAACCCTTCGACGCAGTGGGATTCGGACTCAACGCAGTAGACCACCTGATCGTGGTTCCGGAGTACCCGGCGTTTGACACTAAACTCCGGCTCCTCGAGCACAAACTATCTGCCGGCGGGCAGACCGCGACGGCGATGGTCTCGTTGCAACGGCTCGGTTTGAAAACTGCGTATGCCGGTCGCTTTGGATCCGATGCCGAGGGAAGTTTCGGCCTGACAACGCTGAAGGACGACGGTGTGAATGTCGATCATGCTGAGGTCGTCGAAGGGGCGAGAAACCAGCTTGCATTCATCACGATCGACGCCCGCAACGGCGAACGCACGATCGTTTGGGACCGCGATGATCGACTTGCATATCGACCTGACGAGGCGCCGGTCGAGTTTGGATCGATGGGGCGCGTGTTGCATCTCGACGCTCACGATCCACCAGCATGTCTGCGTCTGGCGCAGGCCGCTCGTGAGGCGGGAACGATTGTTTCCGCTGACATCGACAACGTCTACGACGGGCTGCCCGCGTTGCTGGCATTTATCGACATCATGATCGGATCAAAAGAGTTTCCGCATCGCGTGACCGGAATCGCCGATCAGCGTGGCGCACTCGTTGAACTCCAAGCGCGCTACGGATGTGCGATAACGGGCATGACTCTCGGAACCGCAGGCGCGATCGTTTACTGCAACGGCGAGTTCATCGAATCGCGCGCATTCGAAGCTCCCGGCGGTTGCAAAGACACAACCGGAGCCGGCGATGCATTCCATGGCGGCTTTCTTTACGGGCTGTTGCGCGGCGACGACATCGAAACCAGTCTGCGATTCGGAAACGCAGTCGCGGCGATGAAGTGTTCGGCCCTTGGCGCGCGGTCCGCGTTACCCACCCACGCGCAGCTCCAAAAATTCCTGAATTTACAGAATCCGTGATATAGAGGTGCCTATGAGACTCATATTAGTTGTTACTGCGTTACTCCTGGCCCTGATCCCGATTCCACAGTCCACGTCCGCCGACATCGTCTTCAAGAACGGCAACGTTTACACCGTCGATTCTAAAGCGGAGCGCGCGCAGGCGATTGCCGTTACGAAGGATCGAATCGTCTTCGTCGGTTCCAACGCGGACGCGCAAAAATTTGTCGGTTCGAAAACACGTGTCGTCGATTTGAAGGGCGCGACCGTCCTTCCAGGTTTCACAGATGCGCATCAACACCTCTCCGGCGTGGGCTTCCGCGAGATGACTTTAAATCTCGAAGACGCAACGAGTCTCCAAGACTTCCTTGCGAAGGTGAAAGCGCGGGTGGACCAGACAAAGCCGGGCGCGTGGGTTACCGGACGCGGCTGGATCGAAACGCACTGGAAGCCACCGGTGTTTCCCACGCGCTCGGATCTCGATAGTGTCGCGCCTAACAACCCTGTAATCCTCACCCGCGCCGACGGGCATGGGTCAGTCGCGAATAGTGCGGCTTTGAACCTCGGCGGCATCGACAAGAACACACCAAATCCGTTCGGCGGTGAGATCTCGAAGGACAAACAGAGCGGTGAACCGAACGGAATGTTGCTCGACACCGCGCAGGGACTCGTGCGCCGTCGCATTCCGCCAACTTCACCCGAAGAAGCAGAACGTGCCGTTGTGTTGGGCGTTAAGCGAAACATCGAACTCGGGTGGACGCAGGTCCAGGACGCAGGCGGCAGTTACAACGACGTCGAGTTGTTCAAAAAGCTCTATACCGAAGGAAAGATCAAACTGCGTATTTACAAAGCAGTCCATGGACCAGGCCCAAGCGCAACCCGGTTGCTCAATGAGGGAGCAATCATCGGCGCGTTCGACAATCGTTTTACTTTCCGAACGATCAAAGTCGTTTCGGACGGTGCGCTGGGTTCACGCGGGGCCGCGCTGCTTGGTCCATACTCAGACAAGGAAGACACTTCCGGATTTCTAACAGTAAAAGCCGAAGACTTGCGGCCGATGCTGGTCGACGCACTACGCAAAGGGATTCAAGTTGAGACGCATGCGATCGGCGATCGTGCTAATCGCTTCATCCTTGATGAATATGAGGCGGCGTTCAAAGCAGTACCCACGGCGGAGAGGAAAGTCGCCGATCCGCGTTGGCGAGTCGAGCACGCGCAGATCGTGAATCCCGAAGACATTCCACGGTTTGCAAAGCTTGGGGTTATTCCGTCGATGCAGCCGTCGCACGCGATTGGCGATCTTCATTTCGCGCCCAGGCGCGTGGGAATTCCGCGCCTCAAGGGTTCGTACGCGTGGGTGAGCCTGATTAAGTCAGGCGTGGTTATAGCCGGCGGGTCGGATGCGCCGGTGGAACGGGGCGAACCGATGATCGAGTTCTACGCAGCCGTCGCGCGCAAGGACCAGAAAGGATTCTCGGGTGAAGGATGGCATCCGGAAGAAGCAGTTTCGCGCGCTGACGCATTGAAGATGTTCACTCTGTGGCCCGCGTATGCCGCATTTGAGGAGAAACTGCGCGGTTCGATTGAAGTCGGGAAACTGGCGGACCTGACGATCCTCTCCGCAGACATCATGATGATTCCTGCGCCGGAGATATTGAAGACGCGCTGTGTGATGACCGTGATTAATGGCGAGATTGTTTACGAAGGAAGTTGATGCGTACGAAGTGCTTCATCGTATCGGTATTGTGTTTAGGTTTAGCTTCCTCGATGGTAGCTCAGGCTCCCGCGGCGCAGCAGCGAACTGGCCCGGTCGTCGGCCTCAGTATGATCGTTACGAATAAAGACAATAAAGGTGTCGCGAACATCCGCAAAGATCAGGTTCGTATTTACGAGAACGGAACCGAGCAGACAATACTGAGCATCGAAGCCGACGAACGTCCGATCGATTACGGCATCGCGATCGACGCTTCCGGCTCACTAAGATCTCAGAACGAATCAGTTCTCGAGGCAGCGAGACTGATCATCGTCAATCGGCGGCCGACCGATGAGATTTTCATCGAGAGATTCATCACCACACACACGATCGAGAAGTACCGCGATTTTACGACCGACACCAACGCGCTGATTCAATCCCTAAACAACTTCAGGATCGAAGCTGGGCATTCGGCCGTGATCGACGGTCTCTACACGGCCGTAGAATATGTCGCCGAATACCACAAAGGAAATGAAGGTCGGCGTAAAGCCGTTGTGATCATCACCGATGGCGAAGATCGAGCTAGCACGCATACTCAACAGGACCTGACGAAGCTGCTACGCGAACGCGGCGTTCAGGTTTTTGTAATCGGCCTGGTTAAGGAGCTGGATCGCGACACGGGACTCATCAGAATGAGTCCGCGCGAGAAAGCCGAGAAACTGTTGAATGCCGTTGCGGAAGAGAGTGGCGGCCGCGTGTTTTTTCCAGCAAAGAAGGATCAGTTAATCAATGCAGCGCAGGAGATAAGCCTCGATCTGCGCGCGCAGTATCGCATCAAATATCAGTCGACGAACGATAGTTCTAAACCGGGTTTCCGCAGAGTTGAGGCGAAGTTCGTTTCGTCGGATGGACAGAAACGTAAACTCATCGTGCCGCCGGGATACTACGCAGGAACCCCACAGCGTCCCGCACAACCGGAGAAAAATCCATGACCGCCAAAGTGTCTACGACTGCGAGACGCAATTTTCTCTCGCTCGCCGGTAAAGGTCTCGGCCTTGCGGCGCTGTCTGTTCCGGCAATCGGCACACTCGCGAAGGAGATAGAAGCGGCGACGAGAAGGGTTAGTCACTTGGGCCCGGAACAGGTGGCGATGGACGAAGATTACTGGTCCATAATTCAAAACTCGTTCACGGTCACGCGCGGCATCGTCAACCTGAATAACGGCGGCGTCTCGCCAAGTCCGCGCATCGTCACCGAAGCCCTCGTGCGTTACATCTGGCAGCAGGAAGACGCGACGGCCTACACGATGTGGCAGATTCTCGAGCCGCAGTCGGAAACGATTCGTACTGGCCTCGCGGAGATGTTTGGTTGCGATCGTGAAGAGATCGCGATCACGCGCAACGCTTCCGAGTCGCTCGAGATTTGTTTAATGGGCATGGACTTCAAACGCGGCGACGAAATTCTTTCGACGACGCAGGACTACCCGCGCATGTTGACGACTTTGCGACAGCGTGAACGTCGCGAAGGTCTTGTCCTCAAGCTCGTCCAGATTCCGATTCCGCCGAAAGATGTGAGCGAGATCACCGCGGCGTTTGAACGCGGCATCACGAGCCGCACGAAACTGATCCTCGTTTCGCACCAGGTAAACATCACGGGCCAGATCACACCGGTGAAGACGATTTGCGACATGGCCCGGGCGCGAGGCATCGAGACGATCGTCGACGGCGCGCACTCGTTTGCCCAGTTTGACTTCAAACAGAAGGATCTCGGTTGCGACTATTTCGGTACGAGTTTGCACAAGTGGCTCTACGCTCCGAAAGGCAGCGGACTGCTTTACGTGAAGCGTGACAAGATCGAGAAGCTGTGGCCGTTGATGGCGGCCGAGTCGAAGCAGGTCAACGATATTCGGAAGTTTGAAGAGGTTGGAACGCACTCCGCGGCGCCTCGGCTCGCGATTGGCGAGGCGATGCTGTTTCACAACGGTATTGGCGGGAAACGCAAAGAGGCGCGGCTGCGGTATCTCTCGCGCTACTGGATGAACCGTTTGAAGAACGTGCCGAAGATCGGGTTCAACACGTCATTCGATCCCAATCAATCGTGCGCAATCGCCAACGTCAAGATTCACGGAATCGACCCGACCGCCATCGGGACTTACCTGTTCAGCAAGCACCGGATCTTTACGACGCCCATCGTCCACGAGGAGTTCACAGGCATTCGCATCACGCCCAACGTTTACACGACTCTTAACGAACTGGACCGTTTCGGCGATCTAATGGAAAAAATTGCCCGCAACGGCCTGCCCACCTGAACTAACCCACTCGTGCGGGCGTAAAGCAGATGATGCTAGAATCCGTGAGGCGGGAGGTTTTACCATGCAGGAAGGTCGAGATTGCATTAACGATGTTTGCACCGCGATTCGTGATGGATTGCGGCAAATTGGCGATTTTTCCTACGCAATAATGCCCAAAGACGTGGCGCATGCCGTCGGCGATCTCAAGAAATCGTTGCTGACGCAGATGCGCGACTGTCTTGACTGGGAAATCGGATGGGTCGACGACCGCGTTGCCGGCGGCGACAAAATGCGGGAAGAGTGGCGTGAAAAGTGTCGCCAACAGACCGCCACTGACGCGACCAGCGAAATCTAGGAAAACAGGCGAAAAACGACTAATGGAAGTCTTACTGGCAGACGAGTACGGATTCTGTTTCGGCGTCGAACGAGCCGTCGAGATGGTTGAAGAAGCGGTTAACGAAGGCGCCCGGCCCATTCGCTCCCTCGGTCCGCTGATTCACAACGCCCAGGAGATGGAACGGCTCGGAGCGCAAGGCGTCTCGACCATCGACACGCCTCAGGAAGCCGACGGCGACACGATCGCCGTCATTCGCGCCCACGGCGTGACGCCGCAAGTTCAACACGATCTTGAACAGCGCGCCGCGAAAGTAATAGATGCCACTTGTCCATTTGTCACTCGCGTGCAGCATCTCGCCGAACGCGCTGCCCGACAGGGTCGCGACGTCGTCGTTGCCGGCAATCCGGATCATCCGGAGATGATCGGCGTCGTCGGTTACGCACCAAACAATACTTACGTCGTGCGCGACGCGAGTGAAGTCGCGAACCTGCCGGCGTTGAGATCACCACTCGTCGTTTCTCAGACGACCATCAAGTTGAAGACGTTTTTGGAAGTTGCGGAAGCAGTGCGTGAGAAAGCGGACACTGAGCCGCAAGTGGTCAACACGATCTGCTCCGCCACTCGCGATCGTCAGGACGCGGCGCGCGCATTGGCTGGACAAGTTGATGCGTTTTACGTGATCGGCGGGCGTCACTCGTCAAACAGTGTGAAGTTGTTGGCTGTTTGTCAGGAGCAATGCGCCAGGAGCTTCCTGATCGAAACTCCCGCGGAGATTAATCCTGCTGATCTGGAAAATGTGAAGCGAGTGGGTGTGACGGCTGGTGCTTCAACCCCAAACTGGTTGATCGATCAAGTTGTCGCGCGTCTTCATCAACTGTAAGAATTTCGAAATTCCTAAACCTCGTCAATGTCGAGCGCGTTTACGATCTGCCGCGCTTCTTCCGAACCATACTCGACAACCTGCCTTCGCAACGCGGCGCGCGCAGTTTCGGAATCCACGGGGTCACTAAGCAACGACATTAGAACTGAAATCGGACAACGAGCGAGCGCTTCGTTTGCGAGTTCGCGCACAATCCTGTCCTCGGAGCGAGCCAGTTCACAGATCTCGCTTGGAGGAAACCGGGAATTGAGTGCATCGGCAAGCACGTCGATGCGTTTGTAATCTCGTTGATTCGAAGCACGACGCACGAGCTGCGCAAACACTTCGGCCGACTCGGTTTTCTCCTGCAAGACTGAGGCACAGGTGTCGGCGATAGATTTGAGTCTTCCGCCTTTTTCCGGGTCAAGTGCGTCAGACTTTTCCGCGGCGCGATCGTCGAGCGCTGCGAGAAAGCGGCTTAACTCAAGATCGGCACGGGCGTCGTAATGAAAATTGCGCGTTGCCTGGGTGCCGGTGACGGCCTGCAAAGCACGTTCGACCAACCCGCGAGTTGAGGGGCGGAGCTCAGACCACACGGTGGCGATTCGCGCACCGAAGTCGCCGAAATCACCAAAAGTGTCGCTCGGCAAGGGGAAGGGCAAGTCTTTGAAGTCCACCTTTCTTTCTTCGGTTCTCTCTGAGCGGATTTATAACATTACTTGGCGAGATTGTGATCTTTGATCTCTGCGATGGTCGGAAAAGGAATCTTGACGACCTGTCCGTCCGCACATAGGATTTTGACGCTGGGAGTCGTGAGCGCCTGAGTGGTTTTCATGCTGCGAACTTTGCCGCGGACCCGTCTGCCGTCGATAGTTATGATTTCTACGTTGTCTTTACCGTACAGCGGTTGCAAAGCCGCCAACGCCTTGGTTATTTCCACTTAAATTAGACCTCAACTGAATAATTTCCGTTCCATATTGCCCTTAACTGTGCGCGAAGTCTATCGCACCTTGTCAACATGCAACCGGAAAAGAGTATCTGGCGTATAGAAAAATCGAGCGATTATCGCTTAACATCCAAAACAGGTGCCGCCCATGTCTCAAAATCCAGAAATGCCGTTGCCGGTGGACTCAAATCCGGGTCTTACCGTCTGTTCCAATTGCCATTCGGCGATGCCTTCAGAACTCCGGTTCTGCCGGAATTGCGGATTCCGGCTGGGAGAAAGCATTGCGGATAGTGAAACCCTACCTTTCGGAAGCCAGGGCGGGCCACTCGCCGTGGGTGCTGGGTCAACGCCTTTGCCGGCTAAGAAGCGCCGGAAGATAAGCGGCATGGCCTGGGTGTTTATCGCGTTACTAGTCTTTTTCATCGGCGCTGCGGCGTTCACGGCGATCATTAGTCCGGTGCGCAAACGCGTGGCAGCTACTCACGTTCAGACCAAGCAGTCTTACACCGGTACCGAGGGTTGGGAAAATGCGCCGACAGGCCCCGGCGTAACATTCGGGAGTGTTAGCTTACCGGGCGGTCCGGCGGATAAAGCAGGACTGGTCGGAGGCGATGTGATCGTCAATTTCGATGGTCAGACTGTTCTGAACGAAGACGATATGGAAAAGATAATGGCGCGTACGCCTCCGGGAAAGACGGTTAACGTCGTTTACCTGAGAGATGGCGAGACCCATGCGACCCAACTCACGACGATTTCTGAAGCCGAATTCAAGCACTTGCGACAACAATTTAATGATCAACAGCGCCCTGAGGGTCGCGCTCAGTTTGGATACGATAGCGACGATGTAGCGCGAGTTGAGGTTCCCGGGACGAAAATATTCGGCGTCAGGCTCGACGATGTCTATGGCAGCCGTCCCGCGGACATCGCGGGAGTCAAGAACGGTGACATCGTAATCGAGTTCGACGGGATTCCAATCCGGACCGGTGAAGAGCTTCTGATGCGGGTCAACCGGGCGACTCCTTACAGCACGGTAAAGTTAGTAGTGATGCGTGGTCCGGAGAAGCTTGAGATTCCAGTGAAGCTGGGTCGCCGGTAGAGCCACAGGAACCATTTTCCATTTATGATTTTCCGTTTTTCATTTGTCACTTGTTCAGGGTTAACCCAGTGCTTTCGAAAATGACAAATGACAAATGACAAATGACAAATGGAAAATGGTTCTTACTGACCCAGAACATGTTGCCGTAACCGGGCTTCCATTTCGAGTCTTACTTCCTCGCGCTCTATCTCAGTCTCATCCGGTTCAAACGCTTCGAATAATGCATACTGCGTCTGTTCCAGCAGGCGCAGTTCCCACGCCTCACGATTGTGAGAAGACGCCCGCGAGAACCACAACGCGTCAACTGGCGACTCCCTAACATCAACTGGATTCAGCAGTTGCGCTTCCTGTGACCTGAGCTCCGCCAACGTTGCCGGCTGCATCAGTGCACTACGCAGTTCCCAGCCGTACTTCCGGTAAGTGGCCACCAGCTCCATAAACAGATCTGCCTTCTTCATGGTTGTTGTAATCCGAAAATCCGTGGTATCTGTGTTATCCGTGTTTACTCTGAAGGCCGGATTTAGCTATGTTCTTATTCTGATAATGTCCACACAACAAATGACTGCCAATACTTTAAGGGAATTTAATTCGTCTACCAAAGAACCAGCGCCGTTCTACGAAGCCCTCGCCAAAGCCTTAAAGAAACGCAAAACAAAGGTGGAAAATATTTGCCCGCCAGCGGATCCGGTTGCGCGGCGCATTCTCGAAGAATATGGTGCGATTTTTGTCGCGGACAAGAAGGTAGTGCCGCCACCGATGTGCATTTTTACTAACGAAGCCCAGGTCACGCGATTTCAGGAACAGGCGGGGTTTGAGTCGGAGTTTATGGCGTACGACCACGTCGAGCTTCAACCTGCGGCGTTGAAGCAACTGTTAAAGGCGCGCGAAGACGCACAGAAAGAAGGTCTCGATATTACGCCTCGTGATGGTGCTGAAGCTGCTCGACGAAATTATGAAGACAGCGTACGGCTTTGGAATTCACGATTCGAACCTGCTTTGGAGTATTGGCTTGGACAAGGACGCCTCACTGCGGAACAAGTCGAACGATTGAAACGCTTGCCGCTCTCGCAGCAGGTCGCGGAGGTGCTAGAACTCGAAAAGGGCGGTATTTACTTCAGTAAAGACCTGTCGAAGTCGATTCTTTACTCGATCGCCGCGCCGGGAACGTCGCAACACATCGCAATGCTGGCGTTCGACGTCAACGAGTTTGAGAATCCGCGCATACGCGAGATCCTGGCGAAGCATGGTTGGTTTCAGACCGTTTTGAGCGATCTGCCTCACTTCACGTTTCTTGGTCTAAAAGAAAAAGATCTACCGAAGCGTGGTCTACGAAGTGTAGAAGTCAACGGTCAGATCTTTTGGATCCCAAACGTACAATCGCTGCATCCCGGACTTGATAAGTAGTTGCACCCGATTAATTAGATCCGTGATAAACTACGTGACCTCTTCCCCCAGCCCAATCAAAAGTGGAAGCATTTCCGGCCTTTTAACCGACAAGGAAGGTCACTATGGATGTCCCCCAATTCATCGCTGGTAGATTCCGGATTGAACGAGAAATCGGTACCGGCGGCATGGGCACTGTTTACCTTGCTACCCACCTCGGACTCGAACGCCCCGTAGCCGTCAAAATTATCAAGCGCGAATTTGCGGGCGACGCTGATGTCGCAGATCGTTTCCTGCGCGAAGCGCGGACGATGGCGAAGCTCCATCATCATCACGCAGCTATGATCTTCGACGCCGGAAACCTGCCCGACGGGCGGCACTTCATCGTGATGGAGTTCGTCGACGGCGAAACGCTCTCGCAGGTGCTTGCGAGTCAAGGTCGCTTCACGCCGTCACGTGCTGTCGAAATTGCGACTCAAATCTGCGACGTGCTCGAGGAAGCACATCGACTCGGGATCATTCATCGCGATCTGAAACCTTCCAACATCCTGCTCGGTAAGCGAGGCGTTTGCGTACTCGACTTCGGCGTCGCAAAAGTTCTCGCCTCATCAGCCGAATCGACGGCGACTCACGCGAGCACCGGTTCAGGACAATTGATCGGAACACCGCGCTACATGTCGCCCGAACAATGTTTGGGCCAGCGCATCGGTGCGCGTAGTGATTTATACAGTCTGGGCGTGTTGCTTTACGAGATGCTCGCCGGGCGTCCACCGTTTACCGATCCATTGCAATCCGCGTTGCTGGTTAAGCAAGCAACTGCACCGGCGCCACCGTTGCCAAGATTGAGACAAGACATTCCCCGATCGTTGGCCCTCGCGATCCATTCGCTACTCGCCAAACGTCCCGAAGATCGTCCACGCACTGCGGCTGCCGCTAAGGCGTTGTTGGAACGGAGCCTGGTCCAATCAGACCGCACGGCACCGGACATTGAACCAATGTCGTCGATGGTCGCTGCGGCGAGTCCCGGACGCGGGCTTCTATTTCGCGTCGGCGCCCCACTCGTCCTGGTCACAACTTTTGGTGCGTTGCTCGCCTGGGGGTACACCGGGCAGAGCGCCTCTGTGCCGCGCATTCCGAAAGAGGCGTTGACGGTTGCGAATGCACAGTTGCAGATGACGCCAGCCACCTCGCGCAACGAGCCGAGTCGCGACGTTGCATTTAATCCAAGCCTCCCTGAGCCAGCCCCGCCGCTTCTGGAGCAACTTTCGTTAGATCAAGCGCGCAAGACAGCCGCGAAATTCGCCACCGGTGCGATTGGCGCCGTTGCGATCCTCGATACTGATTCCGGTCCTGCCATCGTTGCCGTCGACAGCCAACGTCGCACCGGAAAGACCGGTTTTCTCCTGCTTGAAAAGCGAAACGGGAAGTATCGCGTCAGTTCGCAGCAGCCGCTGGACGCGAACGGGTTTCGGCATGCAAACTGGACCGCCGAACTGGTTGACGCCGACGAAGATGGATTTCAGGAATTGTTGTTTACCGGCAAAGACTCGAGCGAAGGAAGAAACTTGCGGCGAATGGTTTTGTTTGTGCCGAATGACCGGCGCACGTACTCCATGCAGATGACCGGCGAAACCACAGCGCGAGGCACACCGCGAATTCAGTGGCTCTCGAACGCCGCAGGCACCGAAGCCGCCGCGTATCGCACAGCGTTACGGCAAAAGGCCCGCGCGATTGTGTCGAAAAAGAAATAGAACTTGTACTTAGTACTTGGTGCTTTGTTCTTTGTTCGCTAGCGGTACGTGCAACTTGATACGCTAGTTTCGCTGGTGAACAAAGTACAAAGCGCAAAATACCAAGTACAAACCGGCATTTGTGAATTTCCCTCCAGCAAGCTACCCTCATAGCCCGACATCTATTTGGCTGTCAGAAGAATCGAAAGACTTGTATCAAACTGCTAGGTGTGGAGTTATCGGTGAAACGTTTCTCAACTCTTTTCCTTCTCCTTTGCTTACTAGCGCCATCAACACTCTTCGCGGAAGTCCGTACGCAGCAGCGTACGACGCGTCCGGCGCCGACCCGGCCTGCTGACGTAAAGCCGGCCCCTGCGCCGCGGCTTCCCGAAGCGAAACTTATCAGTCACATCCTTCCGAATGGACTCGAAGTCATTATTCTGGAAGATCACTCCATACCACTGGTCACGATTGAACTGGCAGTGAAAAACGGTTCGTACACGGAGCCGCCCGAACTGAACGGGCTGTCGCACTTGTACGAACACATGTTTTTCAAACAGAACCGCGCCATCGCCAATGCCGAAGATTATTTGCGCACGATCGGCCAGATGGGCATCGCCTACAACGGAACGACACGCGAAGAAGTTGTCGACTATTACTTCACTACCACAAGCCCAAACCTGCGCACCGCGATGCAGTTCATGAAAGATGCAACTCGATATCCGCTGTTTGACGAGCGTGAATTCGTGCGGGAGAAACAGGTCGTGATCGGCGAGATAGACCGCAACGAGTCGAACCCTTATTTCTACCTCGTCAAGGAGATGAACAATCGTCTCTTCTATAAGTACCGGAGTCGGAAAAACCCGCTCGGAAGCCGGGAGACAGTTGGCGCCGCGACGACGGAAATGATGCGTTTGATTCAGCAGCGTTACTACGTGCCGAACAATTCAGCGTTGGTCTTGACTGGCGACGTGAATCCGGCGGAAGTGATCAAGATGGCGCAGGAGTTTTACGGTGACTGGCCGAAACGCGAGAAAGATCCGTTTGTCGAGTTTCCACTCGTCGAACATCCGCCGCTGACCAAGACGGAAGGTACGGTGATCGTCCAACCGGTGCAGAACGTCTTAATTAACATTGGCTGGCATGGGCCCTCGATCGGCAAGGACAATCCGGCAACGTACGCTGCCGACGTTTTCTCATTTATTCTCCGGCAACCGAATTCACGTTTCCAGCGAAACCTAGTCGATACGGGTTTAGTTACGGCAGTCGATCTGAGTTACTACACACAACGTAACGTTGGCCCAATCGCGCTGATCGCCCAAACTACTCCTGATAAAGCACGCGCGGCGATCAAAGCTCTCTACGAGGAAGTCGCACATTTCAACGACAAGGATTATTACACTGACGAACAGCTCGAAAGCGCGAAGGCCCTCCTCGAGGCCGACGATCTCTATTCACGCGAAAAGCTGAGTGACTACACGCACACGCTGAGCTTTTGGTGGGCGTCCACGGGGCTCGAATATTTCCGAGGTTATCTCCCGCGTCTGCGCGCGACTTCACGCGCTGATATAAGCCGCTACATCACTACATACATTCAGGGAAAATCTCACGTGGGTCTGGCGTTGATGTCGCCTGACGCGCAGAACCGAGTAAAAATCACGCCCGAAGAGTTAATGGGTCAGTTTACAGAGCCAGGACAATGAACGAATCATCGAAGCAATTATTGAATCGCGTGCGTCAAAGCGTCAACACGTTTCTGTTGTTAACCGTGTTGCTTGCCGGCAGCACAGCCGCACGCGCTCAACAGACAACTCAGCCCGCGCCGCAACCGGCACCTTTTTCAGCCCAAAGCATCGTCGCCAAACAGGCTGCGTTGGTTAGCGAGTTTGAAGTCAAAGGCCTCAAGGTGTTGATGAAACGTCGCGAAGGAAGTTTGACTGTCGCGGCGGGTCTGTTTATTCGCGGCGGCTCGTCAAACATCAATGCCCAGAATGCGGGTATCGAAACGTTGATGCTGAGCACTGCGACTGAAGCGAGCGCCGGTTTCCCGCGCGAGCGCATGCGCAGCGAACTCTCGCGAATGGGCACTGTGATTGGAAGCAGCTCCAACAACGACTACTCAGTGCTATCGCTGGCAGCCACGCGAATGCACTTCGATCGTTCGTGGCAGCTCTTTACTGACGTCGCCCTGCGCCCGTCGTTTACGAAGGAAGACGTTAAGCTGGTGCAGGATCGAATCGTCGTTTCGCTGAGCGATGACACAGACACTCCCGACGTCTACCTGCAAAAACTACAGGACAAAATCGCCTATGCGGGCCATCCGTACCTGAACAGCACCAGTGGCACGCCGGAAACGATTTCAAAGCTGACGCCAGAGGATCTGCGCGCCTATCACACGAGCCTGATGGAGACCTCACGACTCCTGCTGGTTATCGTTGGCGACTTGACCGCCAACGAGGTGAAGGCGCTGGTTGAATCAAGTTTCGGTAAGTTGCCTCGTGGTAATTACAAACCACCGGCAGTGCCGCAGTTGGCGTTCGATAAATCTTCCGTTGATATAACGCCTCGGGACCTGCCTACGAATTACGTCCAGGGACTTTTCACTGCGCCTTCGTTGACGTCACCCGACATCTACGCGATGCGCGTGGCGAGTTCGTTGCTGCGAGACCGGGTGTTTGAAGAAGTGCGCGTGAAGCGAAATCTCTCTTACGCGCCGGATGCGTTCTTGAGGACGCAGGCTGCAAATGTTGGCGGGTTGTATGTGACGGCGGTCGATGCGAATCAATCGGTACGCGTCATGTTGAGTGAGATTCAGCGTTTGCAAATGGAACCGGTGAGCGCGAGTGATATTCACGCTGTCGTTGCGCAGTATCTGACGACGTACTACCTCGGGCAGGAGACTAACGCTGCGCAAGCGGGTGAGTTGGCGCAGTATGAATTAATCGGCGGTGGCTGGCGGAATTCGATCGACTTTTTGGAGAAGTTGCTGGCGGTGACGCCGGCGGACATTCAACGCGTCTCGCAGAAGTACATGCGCAACATCCGGTTCGTGGTTTTAGGAAACCCGCGCAGCGTTGATGCAGCGGTGTTCACGGGCACTGCGGGCGAGTAGACCCAGCTACCTTACATCGTGGTCTCGCGCAGGAACCGTTCGTAGAGCTTCGCATCAAGACGCTGAAGAGTCTTCGCCTGGGTCGAGGCGGCCGTCAGGTTTCCACTTTCGAAGTAAGCGATAGCGAGGTTGTAAAAGTACTCCGCGTTATTGGGTCGTAACCGTGCCGCTTCGGTGTACTCGTCGATCGCCTCACGCATCCGGCTGGCATAGTAATAAGCATCGCCCAACTTGTTGTGAATATCGGGATCGGCAGGCTTCAGTTGCAGTGCTTCGAGATAAGCGCGAATGGCTTCCTGGTTCTTGCCCTGTTTGACCTTGCAATAGCCAACCTTCACCCACGCATCCGCACGTCTCGGATTCTTGTTAACCGCATTCTCGAAATATCCGACGGCGCTATCGTAGTTGCCGAGCCACAGCGACTCGAGCCCGTTGCGATACGCTGACTCAGCCACATCGCCCTTCGGCTTGGTTGCGAGATCCGCCAGCGGACGCTGCGCACCGGCCTTCAACTCACCAACGCGTGCCGCTGCGATCGCCAGATTGATGTTCTGTCCGTTTGTCACCTTCACCGTCACCACACCCAGCACCTGGCCGCGCAGATTAAACACCGGACTGCCGCTATTGCCGTGCGAGATGGGCGCCGTGATTTGAATGATGCGGTAGCTGTTGGGCACTTCGCGCACCGCCGACACGATGCCGTCGGTGACCGAGCCTTCGAGCTTCAGCGGATTGCCGATGACGAAGATCGTTTCGCCTTCATCAGGAAGTTCGCTCGCGAGCTCGCTGGTGCGTGCGCGTTCGAGTGGCATCTCGACGTTCAGCAGCGCGAGATCTCCTTCTTCGTCCACAGCCAGTGCCCCGGTCACGGGATAGACTTTGCCTTTGCCGTCGAGAGTCTTGATCTCAGCGCGTGCAGCGCCGCGAACGACGTGAAGGTTTGTTACGACCTGGCCCGGTCTAAGGAAGAAACCACTGCCGGTCATCAATGCCTCGCCGCTCGAGTCATAGGTCGCGATGGCCACGACTGCGGGCTTCACCCGCTTCACGAGCGTTGGAAGATTCTCGTCGGCACGGGCCGCGATGGAGGTGGCGGAGACGGCGGAGGCGAGGAACAGGACCAGCGCAAAGGGGACAAAACGGGGGAACTTTCTACTATTCATGTCGCTAACACCAGGGTAAAAACGAAGACTTTAGGCCGTCGAAGGGGTTCGAGGGCGGGGGATCTCGTTAGCTTGAAAAAGAGAGTGGGCTCGAGGCGAGCCCATGTCGGGTCCCGACATATTAGATCAAATTGCGACGATAAGGATAGGTTTTTATCGTGGTTTAAAAAAAGAGGGCCGCCCCGAAAGGCAGCCCTGTAGAGCAACGCTCGTGAATTGAGCTATGGAACGATATGAATATGGGCCACGCCCGGTCCGAGCGGCGACGCTCCAACGGCCTCTTCCATCGTCAGGAGAAGGCCAAAATCAGCCAACGCAACTTCCGACTTGATTTCGATTTCGTTCTTGGTTCCGAGGTTGGTTATCTCACCGATTTTGACGTATTCACCATTTGCGCCAACGGCCCACACCACGAACCGTTTTCCGGCCGGAGCTTGCTTCAAGTCGTGGAACTTCATTTCGACTTTGGTCGGTCCGCCCGACTTTGGCTCCAGAAACACATTCGCACGGGCCCCGGCTAGCGGTCCGGTGAAGTCAACCTTGATTTTCGTCTCGTCGCCTTTCTTGAAGGTTCCGACACCAAGCATCGGCGCGGTATACGTTACCGCCGCTGTTTGCGGCGCAACGACTGCTGCCGGTGCCGTAGTTGCCGCCACTCTTTCACCTGAAGCACTGCGGCTGAACGGAATAACAGCGAGACCTTCCGGTACTGCGCTTCTGAAGACGATGCGTGTGTTCGGATCATAGGCCGTCAACGCCGTTTCCGGAGAAGCGATCAGCATAAATCTCGATAATGGAGTTGTCGCTGCCAACGTCCCGGTGCCGTTACTAATCGCAACCGGACCCAGCGAAGTTATCACTCCTTTGTCGTCGATCGCATACAGGTTTAGCGCCGTAACGTCCGCTGGGACGTTTGCGAGATTCAATTTGATCCTGGTGCCATCGTCATCGCGGAGAATCGTAGCAACACCTGTCGCTCCGGTGATGTTCACGGGAGTGAGGTTAACGGTTATTTCTTTCTTTACTGGATACTCAACTATCGTGTAGGTGCCATCGGGGTTTTGAACCACTTTCTTTTCGGTTGTTGTGGTCGTTGTTGTTTGCCCCAGAGCTACTGCGGCTAAAGCGAGAGTCAAAGCCATGGCCGCGAGAACGCTCCACACATGCTTGCTCATCAGTTGTACCTCCCTTGTGTCTAATTAATCGCGATTAATTGTCTTCATGGGGGAACAATGCCGGGGAGACGCTTTACGAGCGTATTAGAGCATGAATTTTCGCAAGATTTATGCCAGCTTGCTGAAGCAGGTAAATGCGGCACGGAGGTAAGATCCGTGCGAAACATTACCGTACAGAACTGTACTTAATCGGTGTTTAATAGGCCTTCAATTCAGCTATTGCTTTTGCCACATCGGAAGATTGCGGAAGTATTGCATCCTCAAGTTGTGGCGCGTAGGCCACGAAGGTATCGAGTGCGCAAACGCGGCGAACTGGTGCATCCAGATCGAGAAACAACTCGTCTGAAATACGCGCAGCGATCTCGGCGCCGTATCCGAACGAAAGCGGATCCTCATGTGCGACGATTACGCGATTCGTCTTTCGCACTGACTGAGCGATCGCTTCCCAATCGTAAGGCACTAAACTACGAAGGTCGATAATCTCGACACTCGTGCCTTCCTGTTCCGCCTGCTTCGCGGCGACGAGCGATCGTTGGACCAACGCGCCGTACGTGATGATCGTCAGATCTTTTCCTTCGCGGACTTTCTTTGCCTTGCCGAGTGGAATCATGAAGTTGTCCGGCGGATAAGCGGACTTGTTGTACGCCTGGCGATAGAGATGTTTGTGTTCGAGAAACAACACGGGATCGTCGCAACGAATCGCTGTGCGTAGAAGTCCATTCGCGTCCAACGCATTTGATGGATAGACCACGCGCAGACCGGGAATCTGAGTGAACGTCGACACGCCTGACTGCGAGTGATAAACGGCGCCGCCTTTGAGGTAACCGCCGATAGGCACACGCATCACGAGCGGCGCTTTCCAGTCGCCGCCCGAACGCCAGCGCAGCAACGCGAGCTCGTTGCGAATCTGGTGCATTGCGGGCCAGATGTAGTCGAAGAACTGAATCTCGACCACAGGTTTCATGCCGCGTGTAGCCATACCGATTGCGCGGCCGACGATGTTTGCTTCAGCAAGCGGCGAGTTGAAGACGCGATTGCCGCCGAACTTTCGTTGCAGGTTGGCGGTGACTTTGAAAACGCCGCCCTTACCTTTGACGACGTTGAGATATTGTTCGCGCGAACAGTCCGCGACGTCCTCGCCGAAAACCACGATGCCGGGATCGCGTTCCATTTCAGTGTGCAGCGTGCGATTGATCAGATCGACCATCGTCCCAGGATTGCCCGAGAGTTGCGCACCTTGTTCAGTATCAAACTCCGGTGAAGTCGGATCGACGGTTGTTGAATAGACAAAGTTTGCCGCCGTGTCTGGAGCAGGCTGCGCGCTGGCGAGCGCTTGGTCGGCAGCCTCATTCACAGACGCGTCGATTTCGTCTTTGATCTTCTGGAGTCCTTCCTGGTCGATGACTCCTTCGTCGATCAAAAGCGCGCCGAAACGTTTGACTGGGTCGCGCTCGGCCTCGCCGGTTCGTTCCTCGTCGGGCCGGTAAAGTTTTTCGTCGTCGGAAAGCGAATGAGAATACGGACGGATTACTTTCGCGTGGACCAACGCTGGTCCCTTGCGACGCCGAGCGTAGTCAACCGCGCGGCGCATGGTTTCGAGAGACTCGATCGGATCCGTGCCGTCGCAACGTTGCACGAAAAGCGACGGGAAGTTTTCGACGAGCCGTGAAATATCGCCGCCTGCTGTTTGTACTTCAACGGGAACGCTGATCGCGTAACCATTGTCTTCAATCAGAAAAACGACCGGCAGCTTGAGATTCGAGGCGGTGTTAAGCGCCTCCCAGAACTCACCTTCGCTGGTCGTGCCTTCGCCCAGTGAAACGTACGTGACTTCATCGTCGTGAAAATTCTTGATCCGCTTTTTCAACTCCGGCACTAAATCAAAACGATAGCTCGCTTCAGCACAGCCGACCGCTTGTAGCAACTGCGTGCCCGTGGGCGATGATTGCGAAACGATATTCAGATCCTTGTGGCCCCAGTGCGACGGCATCTGCCGTCCATGCGAGTTGGGATCTGCTTCGGCGCCCACGGCGGAAAGCAACTGCTCCAGCGGCGTCATCCCCAACTGCAAACAGAGCGCGCGATCGCGATAGTACGGATAGAACCAGTCGTAACCCGGCTTCAACACGACGCCTGCGGCGACCAGCACTGCCTCATGACCGGCGCCGCTGATCTGGAAGAAGATCTTGTTCTGTCCTTTGAGCTGGATCTCTTTGTCGTCAAGCCGGCGCGAGAGATACATCGTGCGATACATTTCGAGCAGCAGCTTGCTGTCGGGCAGATCGCCGGCTTTCGACGGCGCAGACACGGTTGCACTTGCGACAACGTGCGTTACGGCCGATCGCGATATTGGCTGCGCCGGCATTGACCCGCTGGACGCTTCCTCGACTTTCGCCGGTTCGTCAGTTTGTGGGCCGGTCGACTCCTGCGACGTGCGCGACGCGCTCTTGGGGACCAGCTTCAGTACTTTGGTGTCAGTCTTCATAATTGCCAGCCAGGGTCATGCGATACTCTTCGGCCATTCCGGGGTGTCCGTGACGCTGCGCAGTTTCGATTCCACGCTGATAAGCATCGCGTGCTTTATCTCTTTGGCCCGTTCTTTCGTAGGCGCCGGCCAACATGCCGAAGGCGTTTCCCTCGTCGTCCGCGGCTTCCAAATAGCGATGTAGAGTTTCGATCAACTCCTGGTCGCGGCC
>DASRPN010000100.1:0-36185 GCA_035646355.1 Pyrinomonadaceae bacterium
GATCATTCGTAACGCAGACACTCGATCGGATCGAGTCGTGAGGCTTTGCGTGCGGGCCAGACGCCGAAGATCAATCCCACACCGATCGAAACAGTCAGACCGGTAACGACGGCCCACAAGGGAATCGTAGCCGGCAAACTCGGAATCAAAAGCATGATCAACTTACTGATGCCCGTTGCGAGCAGCACGCCGAGCACGCCGCCAAGAAACGTCAGCATCATCGCTTCAAATAAAAACTGACGCACGATGTCGCGACGCCGCGCGCCAATTGCTTTGCGCACACCAATTTCCTTCGTGCGCTCCGTTACGCTCACGAGCATGATGTTCATCACGCCGATGCCGCCGACGAGCAGACCCAAACAGGAGATCGCGATCGCCACCAGTCCAATCATCGCGGTGATGCTGTCAAACTGTTCGATAAACTTGTCAGCGGTTTTTATATCGAAGTTATTCGGGTCGCCAAACTTCACTCCGCGACGACGACGCAGGATCTCTTCAGACTGGCTCAGCGCTTCCGTGACCTGACCGCTTCGGCCGCGAATGATCATCAACAAATAACCCTTCGCCGGAGCAACCTTCTGCGCCGTGCGGAACGGAATGTAAACGGCGTTATCTTCTTCGTTCTCGCCGAAGAACCCAGCCTTTCGTTTTTCCAGCACGCCGATGACTTCAAAGTTGTAGCCGCCCATGCGCACCTGGGTTCCGGCGATGTTGGTCATTCCGGGAAACAGCGCTTCCGCCGCGTTCACTCCGATAACCATGACGTTCGCGCGTTGCGCATCGTCCAACTCCGTGATGTAACGGCCTTCCGTCAGCGCGACGTTAGTGAGGTCGGCATGGTTCGGTGACACGCCCTGAGTGTTTCCCCAGCGATAGTTACGGCCCTGGTAAGTGATGTTGTCGTCGAAGGGTCCGCCGCCATAACCAACATTCGGAGCGACCCAGGCAACGTCTTCGACTGCCGGCGCTTGAGCCTTGATGGTTTCAGCATCGGCGACGGTCAGCGGTTTTCTCGTTCGCTCGGAACGATCTTCACCCGTGCGCGGACCGGTCGAGAGGTGGAACGCATAGATGTTGTTCGTTCCGTACTCTTCGATCATGCTGATAATGTTTTGCCGCATGCCGGTGAGGATGGAAGCGATGCAGATCGCCGTCATCACTCCGATAACGATACCGAGCACTGTGAGAAAGCTGCGAAACTTATGACCGCGGACGCTATCGAGCGCCATCCGCAGAGTTTCGCGCAACATACCTTTTGGCAGTCGAAGCTTCATCTTAAAAATCAGGTCGCGTGCGTTAATGCGAGAATCGGATCGAGTCGCGCCGCCTTGAAGGCCGGATAAATGCCCGCAATCATGCCCGTGACTGTCGATACGATCAGCGCGAGCAGGATGTAAGTGATAGTAATCGTCATCGTGATCGATGCGAGCGTCGTGATCAGCGTGGTAACTCCGTATGCCGTCAGCAGTCCGAGTATTCCACCCAGCGCACACAAAATTGCCGACTCAATCATGAACTGCGTCAGAATCTGGCGGCGCGTGGCGCCCACCGCTTTTCGCAATCCGACTTCAAAAGTTCTCTCCGTCACGCTCACGAGCATGATGTTCATTACGACAATGCCACCCACGACTAATGTGATGAGCGTAATCGGAATAACCACCATCGCGATCATGCTGGTGAACTCGTCTATCTGCTTACTAATTTCTTCGACGTTGACGAGGCCGAAATCGTCTTCTTCATTGCCGTTAAGGCGGTGTTTGATGCGCATCGCGACGCGTGCGTCTTCGATCGCGGTGTGAAACGTCTCGCGAGTTCGTGTCTTGCCGTGGATCTGAAGGCCGTTACGACCAAAGATCTGCATGTGCGTCGTGACGGGAATGTAAATGTGACGATCCATGGAGTCGCCGAAAAAGGATCCGCGTTTCTCTTCGACACCCACTACGCGCATCGGCAATCCACGAACCTTCAGGGTCCTTCCGATCGGGTCCCCGGTTGGGAAAAACTTTTCTCTAACGTCTGCCCCGAGCACAACCACCATCGCCGAGCGTTGGACTTCATCGTCGGAAATAAAACGGCCGGACTCGATTGTCTTGTCTTCGATATCGGCCATGGTTGCGCTCGAGCCCATGACGCGGGTGCCCGGGAATTCGATTCCATCCTGTCTCAGGTCGGTTCCGCTGCCAGTCGCTGCTCCCACGAAATCGCATGTTTTGCAATGATCGCGGATCCACTCGTAGTCGTCCCAGTTGATGCGTTTGTTGCGGCGGAGCCGGCGCTCAAACTCTTCGTCGTCCATATCGCCGCTGAAGGCCATCCGGGCGATCATGAAGTGGTTGCTGCCGAGTATCTTGCCGAGTTTGTCGATAACGTAGGTGTTGAGGCCGCTAATCGAGGCGCCGACGGTGACGACCGAAGCCACGCCGATAATGATGCCGATGAGAGTCAAAAACGCGCGCAATTTGTGCGCAAAGATCGACTGGAGGGCGATCTTCAGGGCATCGGAGTAAAAGGAAATTATTGTTTTCATGGGAAACCGGGCGGCTCGTCGAGTCCGGTGGCTATACGCCATCAAAAGTCGCGAAGTTCAAAAGAGGTTTCCCGCAAAGACGCAAAGGCGCAAAGAGACGATTCATGACTTATCTTTAGTCTTCTTTGCGCCTTTGCGCCTTTGCGTCTTTGCGTCTTTGCGGGAAACTTTACTCTTCACGCCCTTTAAGACGCCCGGAGTCCCCTTTTTATTAACACCTAACTTAGCTCGGCTGCAGTTTCGTCGGTTTTTATGGAGAACTTTTCAGCCCAATTGACCCGCCCGGTGACCTGCATCACCACGAAAAGCGTCAGAATCGAACCGATCGTGATCGCCAGCCCCGTAAAACCCTTCAGGAAGAAGGCGTACGAGAACATGACGAGGTAGATAAACTGCGCCAGAGCCGCTTCACGGCTGGCGAAGCGAATCCCTACCACCAAACGCAGATAACTCACGACCAGGAAGATCGACACCGCCGCGGCAATCGCAAACGACGCGTGAATCGAGACGTGATCCACCAGGTACGCCAGCAGCAAGTGAAAAGAGAAGAACGCGGCAGCGAGGAAAAAGTAGTTCATCGGGTGAAGATCGATGCCGCGCATCGTTGTGATGATTAGCATGAGGAAGAAAAAGAAAAACAGCGACACGGGGGCGAAGAAACTGATTCTGCCTGCGAGCGGGCCGGGCTGAAGTTTTTCCGGCATCGCCATCGCGATCTGATAACCAGAGAGTAGATTCTTGTACGACCAGGTCAGGTCCCAGCCATCGCCTGTCTCACTCTTTTCGGATGGAGAAAGCGTGTTGTCTGGGAAGTCGATATCTTTAAAGTTGGTCTTCATGCGCAGACTGAAATCGCGCACTTGCGACACGTCGTTTTGGCCAAAGCTGTAACGCCATTCGTTCAGTCCCTGAGAACTATATCCGACTGTGAGTTGAGCGGTTTTGCCGGCGCCAATCTTTGCGATGGCGCTCGCAGTGTTGTTGTTATTCGTCAGAGTGACAGGATTTCCATCGACGGTAAAAGTCAGATTGTCGAAAATTGCCCTCGTTGTAGGAAACTTCAGATCGAAATGGACTGATTGCTCGAGCATGCTGGGATTGCGAAACGTGTAATGGCCCAGGAAGTCGACTTTGTAAGTGCTGTACCAGAGCAGGCCTTTCTGACGGTGGCCCAGGTTGAGGTTAACGTCGATCTTACTGTTTTCCGGCGGAAACGCAGTGGATGTCTCGTCCGTCACATACTTCGTCACCTTTACGCCATTTTCAATAATCTCAATTGGTCTTTGGGAATAGGTCTTGAACAAGGCGGTGGGTGTTCCCTGATTGTGTTCAGTGCCCCAGGTCGATTCGACTCGAGAAGAAGACATCTGACCGGAATCATACGTTCGCGCGAGGATGGTGCCGCCGAGTATGGCCCACGCGATAGTAGTTAGAATAAAGATGAAGATGATAGCGATGATTCTCTTGGTCATGTTGCCCTCTGATTGTCAATTAGTCAGACTTGCTCTTGACGGAGAATTGTGGTCCAGCAACTGCGACCGCACAATGTGGCGATCCACATACCGCGTCTGGCATCTCCACGTCCGGAAAAGAGCCACGTCCGAAGAAAACGTGACGCGCTAAACGGTTCAACAAAGGAACACGCAGCGTTGCGCAACCGAGTTCCAGTAATTTCGGTTTCCGAACAGTTGAAGCAATGCGACGGGCCCACACGCGTGAGGCGAACCGCGATCTGAACAGGTTTCCGGAGTACGCAGCCAGAAGACGTGGATCGCCAGTGGAGAGATATTCGACCACCACTTTCGCGGCGAAGGCGGAAAGACGCATGCAGGGATCTAAACCACCGGCAGTAAGCGGCGATACCGCACCGGCTGCGTCGCCGATGAGCAGTCCGTTTTTGTTCGCAATGTTTCGCAGCACGCCACCGACCGGAATGTAGCCGGCGCGACGCTCGATCTGTTTCGCGTGACGCAGATCGATCAGGTTTGCGACGCGCGCGCGAAACGCTTCCAGCGCTGAAAGCGGATCGAATCGATCCGCGTAACCACCGACGCCAAGGTGCGTTTCTTCGCCGTCGTGTGCGATCCAAGCGATGTAACCCGGCGCGAGATTAGGATCGAGAAAACAGAGCAGCCGTGGTGGACCATCGACTTTCGCTCCCTCGAAAACACTTTCCACGCCGACGATCCATTCACTATTCCGATCGAGTTCAAGATCGCGAGCGACACGCGAACGCGCTCCATCCCCGGCGATCAGGTAGCGCGTGGTGATCGCGTGCGTTGAGGAGCCCGTGGAGGAGTTAGCACCGAGTTGTACTGTTAACCCTCCGTTGTTTTCTGTATGGCCCAGGTAACTGGTATTGGGTGACCAGTGAACGCCGGCATGCTGGCACTGCTGCAAGTAGCGTTCGTAGAGTTGGCCCATGCGTCCGATGCGAAACTCGTCGTGTTGACTGATGAGGTCCAGAGGACGCAAGGCGGGTGAGTAAAGCGTGACGTGTCTGATGGGTGGGCCCAAACAGTCGTCAGGAATATCGAAGTCGACCAGCGTGCGGCGCACGAAGATGCCGGTGGTATGAATCTTCTGGTCGAGTGCGTTTTTGCGATCGACCAGGAGTACCGAAACGCCTTGCCGGGCGAGCAAGCGGGCACACTGAAGACCGGCGAGTCCGGCGCCGATGATGGTGACATCGTAGTTGTTCATATGGCTTTGCACACGAGCGAGATCCGCACAAGAAAATATTTCTCGCGCAAAGGCGCCAAGGCGCAAAGAAAAACCCTTAAACGCGCAGTGCTTTGCGTCTTTGCGCCTTTGCGCGAGAAATTCCCTCCAGCATAGGGCCACTTTTTGTGCAAAGCTCTGTTCATACTCATACGTAAAAGTTCTTTGTATCGCAAAGTAGCGAGACAAAAAAACAGACGGGTCGGCACTTAACTGTTTCGCATTTGCTTGATCAGCGATTCCATGTGGCTGAGGTAATTCTGGAGTGCACTGCGGCCGGCGGCGGTCAATTTGTATTCCGTCTTCGGCAGGCGGCCTTCGAAGAATTTGGTGCAGGAGATGTATCCCGCCTCTTCGAGTTTGCGTGCGTGGACACTGAGATTACCGTCAGTCGTGTTCATCAAATTTTTCAGGTCGCTGAAGGTCAGCGACTCGTTGGCGGCGAGCGCGCTGATAATTCCCAGGCGTAGACGCTCGTGGATCAAGCGATCGAGATTGGGCGCAGCGCTCTTTTCTTTAGCCGGAGACGCCTGCGTGTTGGGAACTTCAGCGACTGGCTTTTGGGGGACAGTCTTTTTTGCAGTCGAATGTTTAGCCACCGTATTTCCTCACAATAATTGCACCAAAAATCAGGTGCAGGCCGCCGAAACCGGCAGCCATAAACCAATTACGAAACTCGGGAGCGAAAAGTGCGACGGCGCCCAGCGCCATGAGACAAATTCCCATGATCGGCACCACCTTGACGGAGTACATTCCGCCGGTGATTACGCCCGTACCGTAAAGGAGCAGCCACACGCCGGGGATTGCGTTGGTCATTCCTGTTTGGACCAGCATAATCGTCAATAGTCCGCCGGCGATCATCGGCGGCGCTAAGCTGAAGACCGCTTTTCGTGCCGGGCCGGAACCGAGCGGCATCTCGATCGCCCGCGCTTTTCGGTCCATCGACCAGCCTGCGATCAGAAGTGAAATAAGTCCTTCGGCGATCCAAACGGCGAGCCACGCGTTGAAACTGTTTTGGGAGGCGGCGATAACGGTGGCCAGCACGGCGGTGCAACCGATGGCGATCTCGCCCCACCCGGAGATACCGGTGAAGGCGGTAGCGAGCTCCATCGTTTCACGGATGTAGCGCAGGTTGTCCATGGCCCGGTCGTGCAGGGCCGGTGGTTCGGTTCGGGTCTGGGAAACGAGTGGGACCGGCTTCATCGTAGGCATGTTACGCCCATCGCCGGACTTGCGTCAAGTACTTTGTGAGATAAAGACGGTTCTTCAGATCCGTGTCAGGCGGCGGGCGCGCCTTCTTTCACGCCACTAAACTCGTAGGTCACGTGCAACTTCAGCGCGCCTTCCGAGATCTCGGCACGCACGTCTTTCGCTCGCGCCTTGACCACACCGTTACTTGCTTTAACAGGGATCGCCAACGACAACTGTTGCTCGCTCACCAGCACGAGCGGATTGACGCGTTGATTAATCGCGCCCTGCACAAAACTGGTGACGAACGTGTTCGCGATCGGATTCACGCCCTCGAGATTCACGCCCTGGACATCGACGTAGCCGTAAACGATTTGCTTCTCCTGATCAAACTGTAGCCGAATACTACTCTGCGCCCACCCTTTGAACTGAATGCACTGGCCTGCGAGGCTGTAGCTACCCGTAAACGCCATCGGGGCCGACACCGTCCCGTTGCGAAACTGAACTCCAGTCTTTACTCCACTGCCTTCAGCAAGCATCGTGATTGAATTACTACACCCGCCTTGAAACAGCGCGGGTGTAATCTGCTCGGGCATTTCTCGATTCACGCGGCTCAGGTTAAACGTCGGCGTTCCCAATCCGGAAAACGTCGTCGCCAACACCGCGTCAACAAAACTTTCTTCGAAACCAAGCACGACCGTCGCCGGGGGATTTCCTCCCTGGTCCGGTGGCCGAACGGCCGTGCCCGGAGCTAGCTTCGCAGCCGGCGCGCCCATAAAAAACATCGCGGCGCCACCGCCTAACAATATTCCTAACAGGAGAATAACAACGTATCGCATCGGGTGCTCCTTGTATCCGTTTATTGCGGCGGCACTGGCGCGGCTGTCGCCGGTGTTGCAGTTGGTGACGGTGACGGTGGTGGCGTCGTATTCATGTTCGTCAGCAACGTGCGCAAAACTGCCGCAACGGTGTTAGAGATCGCGTCAACCTGTGCTCTTACTTGTTGTTCGGAAACCTTGCTGAAACCAGTCGGCACTTCAAACGTCGTAGGTGGGACGTTGGTGGTGATCTCGCGCATCTCGGCGACAATCTTAGCGCCTTTCACGCCCTGAACATTCCCACTGGCTTCAGTGAAAAGCTCAGCACGCAGCGGCAGTCCAGTTTCTTTGTCGACGTAAATGAACGCATCGGTCTGCACCTGGCCGGCCGAAGTTTGGGTGTTGGAGGTGCGCGAGTAACGATACTTCGACGCCGGCCGCCCGTTCACACTTTCCTCGCCGGCGGGTTGGATGCCTTGAAGCCGATCCAAATAAGCCACGAGTTGACCTGGCGTCATTAGTTTATGAAGTTGAAAGCCGGTCGCCGCAGGCGTCAGCTCCGCGTACTGTTTGCGCGCCGGCAGGATGGCGTAATGTGCTCCAGCGTGGTCCAGGTAGACGAGGTCCGAGCCGTCAGGTAGCTTAAAAGAAACGCGCCGATCTTCCCCATTGCGTGCAACTGCAGCAGATAGCGTTGGAATGCCAACGGTTTTCTCACCGCCCTCAGTTTCGGCAGTGAAGACGAGAACACCGCTATAGGTATTCGGCTCGCGCGCCGCAAGCGTCGAAGGCGCCGTCGCGTTCACGTTCGCAGTGCCTACGTTCGCGTTAACGTTGGTGTTGATATTGGTGTTTATGTTGTCATTGTTTGTGTTCGTTGCCCGACCACATCCGCTCATCGCGAAAACAATAATTGAAATAGCCAGCACCAGAATAAAGACCGGCGGCCTAACGTCGGTATTTTTCATGTTTACATTTCTCCGCAGCAATCGCGCTTTCGCAGCGACGTTAACTACTCGGGGGTGAAGAGGGAAGGGCCATAGAATAGCATGAGCGCGAAGAAGGCAGAAGTAATGCCTTTGATTCGTGTTATTTTGGACACGAATACCGAATCATCAGGAGGCCTTTTCAATGAAACAGATCGCGCTCGTGTTGTTCATCGGTTTTGCGGTATCGCTTTGTAACCTCTCTGAAAGATTACACAAGGGCGGTTCAGGGTCAGGTTCCAATTCTGCGGGCGGTGTAACCGACAATGCAGCGAAACCAGAGCGTGCGCAACCAAGCGCGGCACAATCGGCTGCGCTCTCCGGTGGTAGTGAAGCGAAGTGGGATCGGCAGGGCATGTCGTTCACGGTGCCGCCGAATTGGACCGAGACGCAGCAGGAATCGAAAAATCTTACGTGGCGATCGCCCGGAGCTGGTGCGGCGTCGTTGATTGTAAGCATCTCGCCGATGGGGGAAGAGTTTCCTGTGGACGCAAGTATTCAGGCGTTTTATGACGGTGCGAAGACGCGAGCGCAAAACGGTGAGGTTGACGAGTTGAAGTGGGTAGAGATCGACGGAGTAAAAGGCGTTCAGTTTCGCGAGGCTGTTCCTGAGCAGCCTGACGGCCACCGGCGGTTGCAGTGGATGGCGTACCGAAAGTACACGGGCCAGGTGCAGATGGTGAACGTGATGCTTGCGAGTGAAGGCAAGGACTTCGAACGTCACAAAGATGCGATGTACGGCATCCTCTACTCGCTAAAGCTTGCCCACTGATCTCCCGCATCCGTGTTTCCATTGGTTCCACCAGAGGAAACACGGATGTGTAAGAACGCGATTATTGTTTGCGAATGTAGTTGCGGTGTACCCAGTTTCCTTTATCGGCGGCGTCCACCGTTTCGAAAAAGATGTTTCGATCGTCTTCTCGGGTCACGAGTTTGACGCGGCGCGTGACGTCCTTGGACTTGGCAGTTGCGCGTTCCGAGTCCTCAAGAAAAGTTTGAACAGTTTCGTTAGTAACAGGTTGGACTGCCTGGTCCTCATCCAACTCGGCAATCGCTTCAACGGCGCTCGCCTTCAGCAACTTGGGCCAAAGTTTCAAAAACAGCGGGCGCGAAGCATAAACGTCAGCGCTGTTCACATGACCGTTGATCGCAAACACATAACCGATCACATCCGTCTTGTTACGCACGACTCCTGACAAAGCCTTGACGTACTCGTTGCCGCTATTGACGACGATGGAGTTGTTGACTGCCATTTCGTAACTCGAAGGCGCTGACTCATCCAACGTTACTAGGTTCACGTTCGACGCGATCTTCGCCTGCGCTACCTTCACGTTCTCCCAAACTTCCGTTTGAGATTCAGACTTTTTCGCCGCAAGTTTTAGATCTTTCGTGGCTACCATATTTTCCGACGAACTAAACGTTGTCGGACTTTCATTTCCTCTCCTTTCCCAACGGTCTGATTCGACGCAGAACGCGGCGATCGGAATGCGTCGAGATCGCGGCGGCACGATGAAATCTATCGAAATCATGCGATCCTGTTCACCCCCACGGACAACATCCCCTGACTGAACGTAAACATCCTGATTCGAGAGATTTCGAATGGCGAGTTCGTTGACATCCTTGGTTTCATAGACGATCACTTTCTTCTGAGCGAGCGCCTCCTGAAGAGTCAGAAAATTCTTGCCGGGCATCTGCTCTTTTCCGTGAATGAGAAAGATCGTCAGGTTCTTGTGCGTATATGGACCAGACAGCCGGTAATTACTGTTTGCCGTGGCGGGCTTAGCTGGCGTTTGGGCCGTTTGCGATCTGCCGCTGCGAGCAACTAAGAGTGTTGCACACAGCGTCAGGAGCAGCGAGATTACGAGTACTTTCGTTCGGGATTTGTGGTTCATTGTCGTACTCCTTCACCGAGTTTGAGTAGGTTTCAGGGGAGACGACCACGCGGTAATCTGGTTCCCGAGAGATCCGGGAGCGGTTGAAGAACGGGATTCGAGGAGACTTCTTGCAGGCTGAGACGTTTGGCGGTATCGTGCGCGTTGCCCTGTAACGGATTTAGCTTGCCGGAAACCTCCGTGCTTCTCTGGGTTCGGAAGAACAGTCTAAGCCGGCCACGTCTGGTAAACGGATTTGTTGTCCTGTCCAGAAAGCCGTCCATTTACATACATACCTCTCGTCCGAACTTCCGAACGTGTAGTAAATCAGCTTTGAGGGAACGGTGACGATCACCCACGAACAATTCGATACTCTTTTGACCTGGTTAGGCGAAGGCGACCGGGACGTTGGCGCCCAAAAGTACGAAACTATTCGCGCCGGACTCGTTAGGGTCTTTATTTCCAAGGGTTTTAACGACGCTGAAGATCTCGCGGACGAGACCATCAACCGCGTCATAACCCGTCTGCCCGACATCCTCGAAACCTACGACGGCGACCCGACCCGCTACTTTCACGGCGTCGCCCGCAATATCATTCGTGAAACCGCCCGTCGCAAGGAAGTTTTGGCGGAAGTCCCCGCCATCTGGATCGACCCCCAGCCCTCCAGTGTCGAACTCGAATGCCTTGAGCACTGTCTGAATTTGCTGGCGAAGGACAAGCACGACCTCATACTCGATTACTTCGTCTACGAAGGGCACAACAAAATCGAATATCACAAGGAAATGGCGGAGGAACTGGATATCTCCGAGGGCGCGCTCCGCGGGCGGGTGTACCACATCCGGGCAAGCCTCCTAAACTGCATGCGCCAATGTGTCGGCGGAACTCGAGTAACAAAACTGCACTCAAAAACCATGGTAGCTAAGGGTTCTTTCGGAGGGGGCGAGCCATCAATCAAAACGGAAACAATCAGTTAAAACAGTACCTTCTCGGCCAGCTTGGAGAAGCGGAAGAGGAACAGGTCGAGCTTCGGTTACTGGCGGATCCGGAGTATTCGCAAGAGTTTGACCTCGCGGTCGATGAAATCATCGATCAATACATCGCCGGCAAGTTTGCCGGGGAGGATCTCGAGCGCGTCCGGAGCCACTTTTTCAAATCAGAAGCACGACAGGAACAGCTTCGCTTCGCGGTTGCTCTCAGGGAGCGGAAGTTGCGACCTGCGGACGATGGCAAAAAGGGAAACGTCATCCCGTTACCTCGGCCGTCACCGCAGCCGGTGCCGAGGCGTTCGCTCACGCCGTATTTATCTATCGCTGCCGGTCTCATCGTTGCCGTTGGCATAGGTTTCATTGTCTACCTGTTATTGCGTCCCGAATCCGATCTCGATCGGGGCCTCGTTGCGCTCAATGAGTCGTACCAGGAGCGGCCGGTCGAGGCTCGTCTCTCGGATCTCAGGTACGCACCCATGCCGGACCAGCGCGGCGCAGCGCCTCGTGGGGACTACGTTAAGCGCGAGTTGGCCGGTAGTCGTTTGAGGACAGCGGCTACGGAAAACCCCAACGCCGCATCATTGCGAGCGCTCGGTCAGTGGTATTTGACCGAACGGAAGTTTGACGAGGCCATCGATCAGTTCAATAAGGCGCTGGCACTCGATCCGAACGACGCGAAGAGTCACGTCAATATGGGCGCCGCGTGGTTGGAAAAAGGAAAGCTGGACGTAAGCAAAACGGAAGGCGGCCGCTCCGTCGAGAACTTCTCACGCAGTCTTGAACAACTCAACAAAGGTCTTCAACTCGACAGCTCTTTGCTCGAAGGTTATTTCAACCGAGCGCTCGTATATGAATACATGATGCTGCCGCGCGAAGCTGAAGCTGCGTGGCGGGAGTACCTGCAAAAAGATTCAAACTCTCAATGGGCCGAAGAGGCTAAACGAAACCTCAAGCAGCTCGAAGAAAGTAACAACCGCAAGGCGATGACTATCGACGATACGCTCAAGGAGTTTCGCCAAGCGCGTCGAGCCCGCGACGACAATGCAGCGTGGAAGCTTGTCACGCAGCATTACACGTCAGCCGGAAACGAACTGTCGAACCGGCTGCTGGATTCGCTTCTCGCTTTGTCGCCCGCCGATACTTCGGAGTCCCCGCTATCAGATCTCTCGTATCTTGCCGATTTGGAACAGAAGCAGAGAAGCGGACGGGCGATCGCTACACGTCCAACCTTGTTCAAGTCATGGCAACGGGTTTCGAGTACGGGCGATTTCGCAGGGCCAGGCGAAGTCGCACATGGACAGTCTGAAATAGCTGAAGTTCTATTGCTCGCTGCTTGTAAGGAACACCAGAGGACGCTGGACGGCACGGACAATGGTGTTTTCACCAAGGCTTTGCTCGATGTTTGGAACACAAACGGCTCGAAGACTTACGCGCAGCTCATGAAGGGCATCAGCCAAAAGCTCACGGAACAAAATATCGACAGTAGTCCGGTGATGGTTCGGATCCCCAAGACATCTGCGTTAGGGGAAGCTGAGGCGTTCCGGATTTGATTCCTGTTCGTTGAGTCGATGAGATTAGGTGTGAACCGTTGGCGCGTCGGCGTGGGGAACGAAGCACATTCTGCAACGCGCTTCGTATTTATCAGCCGCGCCGACCGCCACGCGTTCCTCCGATTCAAACGTGCGCTGCGAATAATTCGCAGGCTGGCCGCACTTCATACAGATCGCGTGCGTCTTAGTGATGTACTCGGCGATCGCGAGTAGCTGCGGCATCGGTTCCCACGGCTTGCCGGTGTAATCCTGGTCCAACCCGGCAATGATTACACGTACGCCACGCCCTGCCAGATCATTGGCGACAGCAACCAGTTCGTTATCAAAAAACTGGCCTTCGTCGATCCCGACAACCTCAGTGTCAGGATCGATCTTGGCCATTATTTCCGACGCCGAACGGCTGTTTGCCGACTCATGCCGCATCTCCGAATGCGAAACGATCTGGCTGTCTGAAAAGCGCGAGTCCAACTCGGGCTTAAACACCTGCACCTTCTGCCGCGCAATCTTCGCGCGGCGCAAACGGCGGATTAGTTCCTCCGACTTTCCCGAAAACATCGAGCCGGCAATCACTTCAACCCAACCAGCATTCGCACGCGAGTGTGGGGGCGGTTCATCATGATTAACTTGTGCGACTAGTTCATCCATTCTTTTATTGAACGTACATTTTGGGATTGTAAAACGGTGCGAAGGCGGCGATCAGCGCCAGCTCAAAACTCATTGAACGCGTGACGAGGTCACGGGACAGCACGCCCCACGCGCCTTGTTTGCTGCGAATGTCTCGGCCGCCGGTGACTTCGTCGATCACCATGCCGAGCTCACGTCGTCCTTCGACGACAGTCTTGACGATGTCGGGCGGTACGGAGATCGACGGCGCCGCGCCGAAAGCGCCTCGCTCGCCGTCAGTCGCATAGGCCCAGCCGCGCAGGAACGTGTGCCACTCACCGGCGATTGACACGGAATGAAAACCACCTTCAAGTCCGACGTAAATATCTGCTTCGAGTCGCCGGCTTTTAAGTGAATCGCGAACTGCCAGAGCGCGTTCCTGTGCGCCTTGCATCAGTTGCCAATCAGTTAACGGCATCGACGGCACGGTCGTATCGACGCGCCGGGCGACCACGTTCGCGTTGGCCCAACCGGGGTCGATGGCCGCAACGCGTGCGACACTTGCGCGCACAGCCATGATCTTGGCCGCGCGATCAGACCCGAGGGCGATGGTTTTCATGATCTGTTTTCTGGGCGGTAAGTAACAAGAAAACGGATGATACCCAAATTGCGTCGTGACGCAAAAGGGTGCTGCTTGACTTTAGTTTTCGCGGTTGCTGTAATCGATTTGCCTAAGCTTGAGGTGAGTTTTTTAATGACCATCGACGAACTAGTTTACGATTGGAACACGATTGAGCCGTCGCTCGCCGCGCCCAACCGCCATATCAGTATTGACGATGAAACGTTGCGAGACGGTTTGCAGTCGCCTTCTGTTTCGGAACCACCCGTCGAACAAAAACTCGAGCTGCTTCACCTGATGGAAGCACTCAAGATCGACACTGCCGACATCGGTTTGCCGGGTGCAGGCGGAACACACGCAGCCGGAGTCGAACGGTTGGCGCGCGAGATCGCAGATAAGAAACTAAAGATCCGGCCAAACTGCGCCGCCCGCACGCATCGCAACGACATCATTCCGATCGCCGAGATTTCGCAACGCGCAGGAATTCCGATCGAAGCATGTACTTTCATCGGTTCGTCTTCCGTACGCTTTTTCGCCGAAGATTGGACGCTCGATCGCTTGTTGCAAATGACCGAAGAAGCCGTGTCGTTTGCCGTCAGCCAGGGGCTGCCGGTGATGTATGTGACCGAAGACACGAGCCGCGCGAAACCGGAAACGATTCGCGCTCTTTACACGACGGCGATTCGTTGCGGCGCCAAGGCTGTTTGCGTTTGCGATACCGTGGGCCATTCGACGCCCGATGGAGCGCGCAATGTCGTGAAGTTTGTGAAGAGCATCATCGATGAACAGGGCGGAGGTATTCGTCTCGATTGGCATGGTCACCAGGATCGTGGTTTGGGCGTTATCAATTCTCTCGCTGCGATTCAGGGTGGCGCCGATCAAGTCCATGGCTCTGCGTTAGGCATGGGCGAACGCGTCGGCAACACGCCGTTGGACCAATTGCTGGTCAATCTGAAACTACTGGGATGGATCAATAACGATCTCTCTCGTCTCGGCGAATACTGCGAAACTGCCGCCCGTGCTTGTCGTTGGACCGTTCCGTGTAATTATCCGGTCTTCGGGCGCGACGCATTTCGTACGGCAACGGGCGTTCATGCTGCGGCGGTGATCAAGAGTTACAGGAAGGGCGATCAGCGTCTGGCTGACATCGTCTACTCGGGCGTCCCGGCAGGTGAGTTTGGTCTCGAACAAGTGATCGAGATTGGACCAATGAGTGGTAAGTCGAACGTGATCTACTGGCTCGAGAAGCGCGGGATAACTCCCGAGGAAACTCTCGTCAATCGCATCTACGAACATGCGAAAGCCGCACACGCGGTGCTCGAAGAGAGCGAGATTCTAAGGTTATTGTAGGTCAGTTGTCAGTTGTCCGTTGTGAACGACAACTGACTACTGACCACGGACTACCTGACCCCGAGTACTAAGTTCCAATGAGTTCCGCACTGAAAACGTTGCCATCGGTTCCATCTCTGCTGTCCTCTCCGGTGGTGGGGAGCGCCTTCAGTTTCTTCGAAAAAAACGCTGAAGCGATTACGGATGAACAGATTCAAATCTGTTCGATACCCGCACCGCCGTTCGGCGAACGTGAACGTGCCGGGTTTTTAGCTGACAAGTTTTCCACCTTGGGTCTCACCGAGGTTGAGATCGACGAAGAAGGCAACTGTCTCGGATTGATCGAAGGCACGTCGCAATCGCCGTTGCTTGTCGTCAGCGCGCACCTCGACACTGTGTTTGCAGCTGGCACTGATTTCACCGTTGTTAGATCCGGCAACCGGTTGCTTGCTCCGGGAATTGCTGACGATGGATGCGGGCTCGCTGCGCTGATCGCGCTGGCGCGAGCGATTCACGCGGAAAAGATTCGGCCCGAGGGTTCGATCTTGTTCGTGGGAACTGTCGGGGAGGAAGGTGAAGGAAACCTCCGTGGAGTTCGCCATCTTCTGACGCGCGGACGATGGGCGTCGAAAGTTGAGGGGTTTCTAAGTTTCGATGGACCAGGAGTCGATCGCATCACGAATCGCGCGCTTGGATCGCGGCGTTATCGCGTTGAAATCACTGGTCCAGGCGGACATTCGTGGGGCGATTTCGGGTTACCAAATCCGGTGCACGCGCTGAGTCGCGCGGTAGCGAAACTGTCAGGTTATCCGTTGCCGCGTGAGCCAAGGACCACTTTTAATGTTGGGCGTATCGAGGGTGGGACGAGCGTTAATGCTATTCCTGAAAAAGCGGCGATGGACGTTGATCTTCGTTCCGGTGCGGATGTGGAGTTGCGACGTCTCGACTCGTTTTTCCGTCGCGCTGTCAAGCAGGCTGCGGATGAAGAGAATGCGACTCGCAGGCCGGGAGATCCGCTCCTTGAGGTCAAGGTAGATTTGATTGGTGAACGGCCGTCTGGCGAAACGCCGGCGGATTCATCGTTGGTCGAACTCGCTCTCGAGGCGACGAAGCTTTTGGGAATTGAACCGCGGCTCGATCAGTCGTCAACAGATTCGAATCTTCCGATCTCACTCGGCATTCCGGCGATCACTCTCGGCGCCGGTGGCACCTCCGGCTCCTCGCACACACTTGCCGAATGGTTCGATCCGACTAATCGCGATCTCGGCCTCAAACGAGCCTTACTCGTGATCCTTGCAGTGGTCGGCTTGGACCACAAATAAATACTAATTAATTGGAATTGTGATTGTCGCAGAACCGGCTTTGCCCGGGGGGAAGCGCTTCTGCCGCGCGATTCTCAACGCGTTCGCATCACCACCCGAAGCCTGCGTCACACGTCCTGACTCATCATACGTGACTGTGACAACCACTCTCTTCGCACCAGGTTTTGCCGTGTCGGGCGCTGGCTGCGCAGGAACCGACGCTGTCTCAGCATTTCGCACTGCTTCGCGTGCGCGTCGTTCTTTCTCACGCTGACGCCGCGCTGCTGCTTCCGGGTCTTCACCTGCCGGCGTTGTATTCGCTTCAGCGGGTTGCGGCTGCGCAGGAGTTTCGGCCTGGGTACTCTGCGGCGCTGCGGGTTGCATTGCAGCCTCCGCTGCAACCGACGTCGGCGCTGGATTGCTCTTGTACCAACCTGCCGGAACGCCAATCACTGCAACACTCGCGAGAATCGCTACGGCGATCGCGCCGATGAACACTGGTTTCCGACGTCCACCGCCCTCTTTCGCGAGAGCAAGAAAAGCCGGCGCAAATGATCTTTCAGTTTCAGATTTCGACTCGGATCGTTGAGCAGGCGACTCCGGAGCGAGCTCATCCGGTTCCGCAACATAATCAGCAGGAAACGCCACGCCCGGTGAGATGTTCTCGTCGAGCCGCCGCAAACCTTCGAGCACAACCTGCGTCCACGGTTGATTGATCGTGCGGTTCTTCGTTTCCGCGTCCGCGCTAAACTCAAACTCCGCATTCGGCAGCGTCAACGCGTAGTAAACGGCGTCGATCCCATGCAGCACGCCGATGCGCGCGTCAACCACCGAACCTGCTTGCAGGTAAAAATAGCCCGCGCCTTTCGGATACAAGACCTTAAGACGTCCGCTCTTTCTCTGATTGCAGAAAAACTCAATCAGCTCTGAAAGTGAAAGGTCACTGAGGTGTCCAGTTAGTGCCATGAGAACTCGTCCCTTCTAGGAGAAGAAATTCAGGTTGGAAAAGAGGAGAGAATGGCGCGCCGCCTTTCCGGCGCGCCATGAAGGAAGGTTACGGAACCAGCGCAAACTTGTAGTTGATCGTGCCCGAGACTTTGACTGGTTGACCTGAAAGTTTCGTGGGAGAGAACTTGGCCCTCAGCGCAGCCTGGACCGCCGCCTCGCGCAGGAGAGTTGGACCACTCATCGCGGTAGCGGAAATCACTTTACCGGTTTCATCGAGAATCACTTCAACCGAAACGAGTCCAGCAGTTCTCGTCCGCTTCGCCGCTTCAGGGTAAACGGGTTGCGGCAACGATATCGCCGTGCCGTTGAGCACGCCGCCGGAGACTGGTTTCAAAATCGGACGTGGCGCCGGTGGTGGTTCCTCAAGACTGATGCGCACTTCCTGATTTGTGATGACTGCCGTCGGAGTTCTCACATCATTCGGATTAGCGATCATCTGAGTTGCGGAAGCTGACGCTGCGGGCAGATCGGGAGCGACTATTGGTTTGCGAGTCTCGCGCGATTTGTTTGCGGCGTTGGCTTTCGGATCGGTGGATTTCGCTTTCGGATCCGCGGCTGACTTGGTGACTGGAGGCGCGGTGGTGTTAGCAGCCGTGTTCGCGTTGGCGGGAGGAGCAGGCTGAGGAGCGGCAGCCGGAGCTCCCGACATCGTCTTCAACATGTTCTCGTCGAGGTAATACATGATCGAGCGATACGTTACTTCCGTGGGCTCGAACGTTATACCGCGCGAGTCGACGACGGCGACTGAGGTCGTCATCTTGTTCCAGTTGCCGAGGAAGTCGAATTCGTACTTGTACGTTTCCTTGCTGAGAAGCGAGCCGTCGGGATTCAGCAGGGTCATCTCGCTGATGTTTCCCTTCTCATCGTATTTATAGACTTCTTTACCCGTCAGCGTGCCGCCACCGGCAATTGGAAAGTACTGGTTCTCGATCTTGTTGCCCTTGATGTCGTAGGCAGCGAGTTCTACCAGCACATGCTTGGCTTCGCCCTGGCGACCGTCTGTCATCACGAGTTTCGCGATTTCAGTGCGGATCCTTCGGACAGGACCAATCAATCCGTCTCGAGAGCGGTCGGTCTCGACGGGGGCATTTACGGCAGGGGCATTCCCGGCCTTCGCCGTAACGTTTGTCTGGGCGCTTGCCGGGGCAGCAAAAAGCAGCAAGGCAAGCGTTAAGTAGCTCAATCGATTCGACATTCTGAACATTTCTGTCTCCTAAATTCGCTGAGGCGGGTCAAATTTGGAAAGATTCGGCAGTGAGGGCGGGCTAGGCCCAGGACATACTAACGAAGTTAAACTATGTTTGTCTACAGTTAACTCGTGATGAGTTGGTCGGTTCGGCTCTGGGCTAGGACGGCTTGGGCGGCCTCGTAAACTGTCTCGACTCGGATTTTGGTAATTAATTCACCATAAATCAGCCGGTGATGCTCGCCGATCGGCGTGAAAGCATGAGGTGTGGGCCGATCCATTATGACGATTACAGGCACCCCGGCCGCGGCCGCCAGATGGACCGGTCCGGTGTCGTTTGAAACCATGAGGGTCAGGCGGGCTTCGGCCGAGACAAGTTGGGGGATCGTCAGGCGGTCGAAAAAGATCGTCGCCGGTGGAAACATCTTGCGCATGTCCGAAACAAAGGCGCGTTCTTCGGGGCCGGCGAACACGATCACGCGAACTCGTTGGTTCCGGATCAGGTGGTCGGCGAGCTCGCCGTAGTGTTCGAGCGGCCAGCGGCGTGTGACGTGACCCGCGCCCGGAAACAGCCCAACCAATAGCTGGCCGGATTGAGCTTTCTCCTTTTTAAGTAGCGTGTCTACCGCGGAGTCACCGGCGCTACTCGTCTTAAGCACGGGAACGCGTGATGCGTTCTGAATGCCCAACGGCTCGATTACGTCGAGGTAACGATCGACGGCGTGACGATCTTTTGCTTCGGGGACTGGTCGTGGTTTGAAGTTGGCGAGGTAATCGAGCGAACGTCCTGGTCGTCGCGAATAAAGCCGGTGTGGCGCGCCGGACAGGTAACCCAGAAGGTTCGTTTCAGACAGGCTGTGCAGGTCGATCACGAAATCAAACTTTGCTTGCCGCACTTGCTTGACGAACTGGATGATGCGCCAGATTGAAACGAGCGTGTTGCCGTCGCGTAGACCGACGCGGTCCACTTCGAAGATCTCGTCGGCGTAACCTGACAACGCGACGACTTCATTCGCCGGTTTGCCAACCGCAACTGTGATCCGCGCATTGGGAAAGCGCTGGCGAATCGCGCGTAGCGCGGGCAAGCTCAGCACAACGTCGCCGAGTTGACCAAAATCGATAACGAGAATATTGCGTGGATCAAATTGCACTGTAGGAAGGCTTATTCCAGTTCTCGCAAATCGCGGCCGGTCATCTCATCAGGTTTTTCCATCCCAAGCAGCGCGAGCATCGTTGGCGCGATGTCCTCGAGTGCGCCACCCTCACGCAATTTTAGGCCGGTTGACCCTTCATCGATCAAATGAAAAGGTACGGGGTTGATCGTGTGCGCCGTGTGTGGAATTCCGGTCATGGGATCGATCATCTGTTCCGCGTTGCCGTGATCGGCGGTGATCAGCGTGATGCCATGCGCTTCGCGCATGCGTTTCGTAATCCAGCCGAGGCAGGTGTCGACATACTGGCACGCCTCGATCGTCTTATCGAGTTTCCCGGTGTGACCAACCATGTCCGGGTTAGCGAAGTTCACGACGAACACATCCGTGTCGCCTTCGTCGACGGCCCGCAGGACCTTGTCAGTAACTTTGAAGGCGGACATTTCGGGTTGGAGATCGTATGTGGCAATTTTTGGCGATGGCACGAGTAACCGTTTTTCACACTCGTGTTCTTTCTCGACTCCGCCGTTGAAGAAATATGTGATGTGCGCGTACTTCTCAGTCTCCGCGAGTCGAAAGTTCTGCACACAAACACCGGCCCAAACTTCGGCGAGTACGTTGTGATGCGCTCGCGGCGGAAACGCTACGGCCACATTGAACGTCGCGTCGTACATCGTGAAACAGACAAACACCAGATCCGATAGGTTTTCAGTCGGAAACTCGCTGAAACCATGAACGGCGAGGGCGCGCGTTAATTGCCGCGCGCGATCCGGTCGAAAGTTGAAGAAGATCACCGAGTCCCCATTCTCGATCGTTGCCACCGGCGCGCCGTCCTTGCGAACGATGGCGAAAGGCTCAACAAATTCGTCGGTGATGCCGCGTTCGTACGATTCGTTGATTGCTTGTAAAGGATCTGTCGCACGCAGGCCGATTGCTTTGGTCAGCAGATCGTAGGCGCGCTGCGTTCGCTCCCAGCGCTTGTCGCGATCCATCGCATAGTAACGACCGATAACCGTCGCTATTTCACCCACCCCGATCGCCTCCATCTTTCTTTGTACAGTGGCGACGTATTGCGCGCCGGACGCCGGCGGCGTGTCGCGTCCGTCGAGAAATGCGTGGACAAAGACGCGTTCCACCCCTTTGTCCTTCGCCATTTTCAACAACGCGTAGAGATGAGTGATTGAAGAGTGGACCTGACCGTCTGAAATGAGGCCCATGAGGTGCAGCGACTTGCCGTTGTCGCGAGCGCGATCCATCGTGTGCGTCACCACTTCGTTACGAAAGAACGCGCCGGTTTCGATCTCGTGATCGACGAGCGACACGTCCATGCGAATGACGCGGCCGGATCCGATGTTCAAATGACCGACTTCCGAGTTTCCCATGACGCCCGCGGGAAGACCGACTCGAGTGCCGTGCGCTTCGAGCAGAGTCGATGGATATTTCTCGCAGAGTTCGTCGTAGAAGGGAGTTGCGGCGAGAGCGATGGCGTTTCCTTCGCGAGAGGCTGAGTAGCCCCACCCGTCGATTATGATCAGCGCGAGTGGAGCGCGTTTTTTAGTCAAACCTCACCTCGACGTGGAATGCCTTTTTACCGGGATAGCGTGAAGCGTCGCGCAGGTCTTCTTCGATGCGCAGCAACTGATTGTATTTGGCGATGCGATCGGTCCGCGACAACGATCCGGTCTTGATCTGTCCGGCGTTGGTGGCGACTGCGAGGTCGGCGATAAACGGATCCTCAGTCTCGCCTGATCGGTGCGAGATGATCGCGGTGCGACCGTTTGTTTGTGCGAGCGAGATACAGTCGAGAGTTTCGGTGAGCGTGCCGATCTGATTGACCTTGATCAGGATCGAGTTAGCGACTCCGAGTTCGATTCCCTTTTGCAGAAACTCGGTATTAGTAACAAAGAGATCGTCGCCGACGAGTTGTACTTTGTTGCCGAGTTCGTCTGTGAGTTTCTTCCAACCGTCCCAATCGTTTTCAGCCATACCGTCTTCGATAGAAATGATCGGATAGCGATCGCACCACGATTTCCAGAACGCGACCATCTCATCGCTCGTCAGCCGGCGCTGATCGCTCTTCTTGAAAACATATGCGGTGCCGTCGTAGAACTCGCTCGCGGCGGGATCGAGTGCCAGCAGACAATCGGATCCGGGTTTGTAACCGGCCTGGCCGATTGCTTCGAGGATCGTTTCGATTGCTTCTTCGTTCGACCGCAGGTTCGGTGCGAACCCGCCTTCGTCGCCGACGCTGGTGGCGTAGCCTTTCTTTTTAAGCACTGACTTCAACACATGAAAAACTTCCGTGCCGACGCGCAACGCCTCGCTGAACGTGGGAGCGTCGACGGGGACGACCATGAACTCCTGAAAGTCGACATTGTTGTCAGCGTGCGCGCCGCCGTTGATGATGTTCATCATCGGAACCGGCAGCGTGCGCGCGTTTGGACCACCGAGGTATCGATAGAGTGGAATTTCAAGATAGGTGGCAGCAGCGCGGGCGGTGGCCATCGAAACTGCGAGTAACGCGTTGGCGCCTAAGTTGGACTTGTTCTTAGTTCCATCGAGCTCGAGCATTGCGCGATCGACTTCCGCTTGATCAAGCGCGTCAAAGCCTTCGAGCGCTGGTGCGATCACATCGTTGACGTTGTGAACGGCTTTCAAGACGCCCTTGCCGAGGTAGCGCTTCTTGTCTCCGTCACGAAGTTCGACTGCTTCGTTTTCACCAGTCGAAGCGCCTGACGGCACTGCGGCGCGGCCTACTTCTCCGCCGGCCAGCGTTACTTCCGCTTCGACCGTCGGGTTACCACGCGAGTCGAGGATTTCACGCCCCTGAATGTGCTCGATTAGACTCATCCGCTACTTCCTCCGCATTAGTTTGAGTAATCTCCAGCTTCACTCGCCGCACACGGCGTTTCTCGACTCGTTCGACTTTGAAAACGAGACCGTCGTGTTGCACCTCTTCTCCCGGTTTGAGCACGTGTCCGGCCTCGGTCATCAAGAAGCCGCCGATCGTCGTATACGCTTCCGACTCAGGCACCGAGAGCTTTAGACGCCGGTTCAGGTCGCGCACGGCGAGTCCGCCGTCAAGCAGATAATTATGCTCGTCGATCTCGGTGATCTGTTCATTTACTTCTTCGTCATGCTCGTCGGAAATATCGCCGACGATCTCTTCGAGCAAATCTTCGAGAGTAATGATGCCTTCGAGTCCGCCATGTTCGTCGACGACGAACCCGAAATGCATCTTTGCTTTCTGCATCTGGCGCAGGACGTGTTCGAGTCGCGCAGTATCGACCACGTAGAGTGGTGGTTGCAAAACGTCTTCGATTTTGAACTTCTCGGGATGAAGCAGGCAGGGCATCACGTCTTTGCTGTGAACAAAGCCGCACACGTCGTCTAATGTTTCTTTATAAACGGGCAGACGCGAGTAGCGATGTTGCTCGAATGCTTTGGTGATTTGTTCGAGATCGTTCGTATAGGGCAGTGCGGCCATTTCCGTGCGGGGCACCATTGCTTCACGAACGAGGGTGTCGGAAAACTCGAACACGCGATGAATCAGCTTGCGTTCTTCGGCGCGCAGGTGTCCTTTTTCGCGCGAGATATCGATCAGTCGTCGTAGTTCTTCTTCGGTGTAGGTTGACGCGTGTTCGGCGGTTGCTTTGATTCCGAGTAGTTGAACTATGCGCACGCTGGCCCAGTCAAGCGCCCGAATAGGCAGGCTAAATACTTTGTAAAAAAGTTGCAGCGGCAGGGCTGTGGCGAGTGCCACTTTCTCGGCGACTGCAAGACCCATCAACTTCGGCGCCTGTTCGCCGAGCACTATGTGCAACGTCGTGATGATCGAGAATGCGATTGCGAATGCGATACCGTGACGGACCGAATCGGGTAGTCCGGCAAGTGGCGCTTCCAATAGTCGGGCAACGGCTGGTTCACCGATCCAACCCAGGGCCAACGATGCGAGCGTGATTCCGAGCTGACACGCGGAGAGGTAAGCGTTGAGGTTTTTCAGCAGTCCCATCAACCGCTTTGCGGCGCGATTGCCGGACGCGACCATCGTTTCGATACGTGACGTACGTACGCCGACGAGGGCGAACTCAGCGGCGACGAAGAAACCGTTGGCTGCCACCAACACGATTACTGAGAGGAACTTCAGTAAGATCGAACCTGTGGCGAGAGGTGCGCTCGCGTCGCCTTCGGCGATCATCAAACCCAGCCAGTTACTTGGTAGCTCTGCCATGCTCGTGCGGAGTGAAAATCATAGCACGGAGGCGATTCCGGGGCAGACCACGGTCCGGTGTTCTTCTTTCAACGGGAACACGGATTCAAGGACTAAAAGGATTAATGACCTGCGGCGGCCCCGGCGGCGCGGATACGCATCGGACGCCTCTCGTGTTTTTGTTGCGCACGCGCAAGTGCCTGATCTACACGAGGTTCGATGTTGCACTCAGGTTGCCGGCACACGGCCGCCAACTCGGACACAACGAGGTAACGTGAACGTTCGAGCATGCGTTGTTCGCGAAAAGAGAGGGGTTTGATATTGCTCAGATAGGTCAAATGCTTGAGAACTCCGGCAACTTCGAAAATGTCGCCCGTTCGCATTTTTTCTGAGAATTCCTTGAAGCGATCCTTCCAATCATTAGCCGGGGAGGAAAAATCATCTGCCAACGCCTTGAAAAGCATTTCGCACTCACCCGATGAGATTGGGGCGCGCAGTCCAACTTCTGAGGCATTGGAAACTGGAACGAGGACCAAGGAGTTATTAGCAGCAAGACGAAGCGTATAAAAGGGTAGGAGCGTAGCGCCTATTTGCTTCTGTTCTATTTGCTCGATGGTCCCGATTCCATGATTCGGGTAAACGACCTTCTGGCCGACTTTGAAGCCCACCATGCACCTCCATCGATTTGAAACATCAGACTGCGCCGCACGCGCTGGTCTTGGGGAATTTTCTGAGCGACGCTGATTGCGTCGGAAGCCCTATTTGGTAAGTGATTGAAGTCTAGCAAGCTCCCTTGCGAAGCGTCAAGGTTTTGGCCCGCGGTCAACTGTGATGACCGAAAACGTGATTTTTGATTTAAGCCAGGTGGTCGTTTACTTGAACGACAACTGGTAGTCAGAGAGTGTCTGACAAGGTTTTAGTTCGATGTCAACTTTCCGTGCTTCCGCGTTGCGACGAAGTTTCGTTCGCGCTTCAGCAGATTCAGGTGAGCGAAGTTTTACTAGAGTAGCCAGCTCCGCCTGTACCGGATTTTGGAGAAGAGACCAATAACGTCCCGGCGGGAGATTGTTGAGTGTAAACGCGCCGTCGGCAGCGACGTCGGCGATGAAATAGCGCAACACGTCAGCGGCTTTATCAGCCTCCGCCGGTACGAGAAGAACCGCCGTTCCCGACGGAATCGTCGCACCTTCAGCGACAGGTACTTTCCCGCGAATCGACGCGGCACCTTCGGCGAGTGTGATCGTCAAGTCCGCGATCTTTTCTCCCGGCTTGATAGTGGTCCAACTGGCAGCGGGATCGATCCTCGGAGTCGCGGTTTTGGGCGTCATTGCATTTGCAGCGGCAGGGCCGAGGGAGATGGATTGCAGGTACCAGAAACGCGCGTGGAAGTTTGTATTGAAACGATAGCGCCCCGGCGACAAGTTGCGGAACAAAAACGCGCCCTTCGCATCAGGCGTCACCGCGCCGGCCATCATTCTCATAAACAGCGGGTTGGCCTCCGCGTCTTTATCATTTCGTATGAGATCGATCAGAGTTTCAGTAAACACCGGTTTACGTTTTCCCTGACACTCCGCCACCTTCGAAGGCTCGAGCACAAAGCGTCCACCAATAGACGATGCTGGTCGTGTGATTAGTTCGATACCGCTCACGTCAGCGCCTTTAACCGTGATGCGCCTCGGCTCAGACATCGAGAGGTCAGGCATCGTCGTTATATTCACCTGATTGGCCGGAAACTCCGTCGCGACGAGTTGATACTCACCATCGCCAACACCCGTTATTTCGAAACCTCGCGCGCCCGGCGCCTGCATCGTGTTACCGGCAGGCATGAAACCTCCTTCGACAGGCATCAGCGTCACAGACGCACCGCCGTTTGCGCTTACTTTCACCGTGCCGGTCACCGTATGTCCTTGATCACTTCGATAGCGAATATCGGCGGTGGTCTCTTCTCCGCTTCGCACTGTGAACTCCGTCGCGCTGTCACGGGTTGAAGACGGCGCGTACATTGGTATATCCGTCTCGTACGGAGTCATCTGAAACGATTGATTACCCGCACCACCGGCGCTGACGAGATAAGTGCCGGGAGCCAGACCGTACATCCGGTAAATTCCGCGATCATCGGTCGTGCGTTCGGTGTTCCCGAATTGGGGCATTCGCACAACTTGTCCTTTCGGGTCGCGAATTCTGAGCGCGCGGACACGAATGCCGACGATCGGTTCGCCGGTCGCGTTCACCACACTTCCCGTTATCACTCCTCCTTTAATTATTTCGACTCTCACGGAATCCCCGACCCGATGATAGGACGGCGAACCTTCCGCTTCCGGCAACTGATGAACATAAGCAGGAGAATAGCCAGTGACGACGTAGAGTCCGGCTTCCAAACCATTCACGCGGAAGCGTCCTTCGCCATCGGCGGCCGTCGTGCGTCCGGCGTTCGTGGTTCCGAGTGCACGAAGAAAGACGGTGGCGCCGGGCATTGGTTCGCCACGCTCGTTAACGACTGTTCCCGAGATCGTGCCCATCGTTGGTTCATTTGACGTCTCTGGCGTGGGAGTTTGCTGCTGCGCTCCGGTCGTTGCGCACGTGAGGGCGAGAAGAACAAACGCAGTTGCGAGGAAATAAAACTTTTCTTTCATTGTCTTTAATAACAAGCGATCAGGGCTTTGGTTGTGGCTGTGGCGTCATATCCACGGTCACAGAAACTTGATTGACCACTCCCTCCTGCACGCTAATTTCACGCTTTGCGGTTATCTGGTTCCTGTTGTTTGGTGAAAACACCATCACCGTCACTTCGTAAATTCCAGGTGGTACTCCCTCCAGCAGAAACTGATTACGTGCATCGACCGGCGAAGCGGCGATCTGGGCAGGCGGCGTTCCAGGTTTAATGAGTCGTGCAAACATGCGTCCGCCTTCGGGTAACACTCCGTTTTCGAGCTTTACCGTGCCTTGGATCGTAGCCGTCCCATAAGTGACAACGACGCGGACGCCGGTGAGTTGATCACCTTCCTTGATCTCGATCCCACGCGGCAATACAACTCCGTTGTGTTCTGTCCTGAGGATCGCGAAACCTTTTGACCCGGCTGAGTTGAACGGCGCCATTATCCAGAAACTCACATGACCGGGTGACAACCCGGGCAGCCGAAACGACCCGTCTGGTCCTATCGGGGAAAAAATAGATGCTCCGTAGGATGCAGCTGTCCCGGGAGGCGCCGTCACGTATGCTCGTATTTGAAGGTCCAACAACCTCGCGAACGCTTTCCTGTCTTCGGGTTCGAGAACGATCACTCCCGAAATGCTCGATCCTTTTATCATCCGGACAGTCAGACTAGTCACATCAGAATCGATGACGTCAAACGTCGTCGTTTCAATTCGCATGTCCGAATTTTGGTTCCCAAACATCATGATTCCATACTTACCCGGTTGTAGTCCCTCGGCCATGAAATCACCCTTAACGTTTGAGACTGCGGAGAGGTCAGAAAACTCATACCTCTCGCCAGATTGTCGCTGAAAAAAGAAACGGACGTTTGGCACCGGCGAACTTTTCTCTGCGTCGATGACACGACCGCTGACGCTGAAGGTTTGGATCGGGGCGCCCAGGGTGATGTCGACGTTTGCAGTTTCACCGCCTTCCCGCACCTCAATGATCGTTGCTTTAGTTTGGTCTGTTGTGTCGGGGTGGAAAACCTGCTTGTAGATCACACGCGAAGGCTCGTAGTAGTTTCCGGACGTTGTGTCGTCACCGCGTCCGCTCGAGATCTTGTAGCGTCCGGCGGCGAGTCCGAAGACGCGATAGATGCCACGATCGTCCGTCTGCACACTTCCGGTTGGAAACACCTGGCGCATCGGTTGTTGCTGAAAATCTGCCGCGCGAAATACGTAGACGTTTTGCTGGACCAGCGGCCGTCCGTCGGAGTCAGTGATCTTTCCCGTGATGACACCACCGCGAACCAGCGGGAAGTTGATGTTCTCAACGTTTTCATCTTCGGCGACGATGACGCTTTTGCCGCGCGAGCCGACTGCCATTTCTGGATTTACGTAGGCGGGCGCCACAACCATGATGTCGTAAGTGCCGGCGGGGATGTTGGAGATGCGGTAAATGCCTTCCTGGTCCGTGATTGCCCTGAAAGACTTGTCGTTGGGAAATATATTCATCGTCTGGCGCAATCCGATCGTCACGCCGGCCGCGGGTTTGTCTTTGATCGTCACGCGTCCCGAAACACTGCCGCGCGGAGTTTTAACCGGTGTCCTGGTTTGTGATTGCGCGAGTACTGAAACAGGCAGACAGAGGAGCGTCAACAGAACGATCGTAAAAAATCGAGTGGAGGAACTCATGTGACTTTGCTCCTTGGGCGGTTGAGGTGCGGGCGCATCATAGCTGAAGAGGGTTCAGCGTGGAAGCTCCATCGTGCTGGGCCGCAAGTATTCTTTCATCCGTGTTACCGGATCATGTTAGGATCGCGCGGCCATGGCTCATCTGAAAATCACCGACGCAAGCGGCCGTCAATGGCAATTCAATTTCCTGCCAAAAGCCACTTGCACGATCGGTCGCGCGCCTGACAATTCGGTGGTCCTTGATGATCCTCGCGCCTCACGTTACCACGCACACATCACGCAGTCCGACAACGGCATCTTCACGATCGTCGACGGCGCCATGGTCAACAATCAACTGCGACGCAGCGCCAACAAAGTTTTCATAAACGGCGAACCGCGCTTCGATCAGCAGTTGAAGAACGGCGATCGCATCACGATCGGCGCAAGCACGTTGCGTTTCGAACAGCCGGTCGAAGAACGGACCACCGACGTCCGTTACGACGACAAGCCGCTCGGTCACACACAGTTATTGATCTCGGCCACCGACGTGATGTCGACTGTGTTGCGTTCGAAAGATGAGGTTGCGGCGTCGCCGCAGCGCGACAAAGTGCTCGAAGCGCTGCAACGCAAGGCGAACATCCTGACCGCGCTGTACGAGATGAGTAAAACGCTCGGCTCGGTCTTCGACCTCCATGCGATTTTCGAAAAGGCGACCGACATAATCTTTCGCTCGACGCCTGCGGACCGCGTCGTAGCGTTGCTCGCGGAATCAACCACCGGTGAACTGGAAGACGCGAATCTCACCCCCATCGCGATGCGCGCGCGCGATAACAAACTCGAGGCGCACGCGCGAAGACTTTCTATCGGACGGACCATCACACGAAAAGTGATGAAGGATCGCGTCGCACTGCTTTCGCAGGATGCCGCGTCGGACGAACAGTTCGCAGGTGTGGATTCGATCGTGTCTCAAGGCGTGCGCTCGACGATCTGTGCACCACTCGTGACCGAGTCACGTGTGCACGGAGCGTTGTATGCGGATCGACTCGATCCGTTCGCAGCGTTCAAGCCTGACGATCTGGAACTGATCAGCGCGGTCGCAGCGCAAGCCGCGGTTGCTGTCGAGAATGCTCGTGCTCACGAGCGACTAGCGCGAGAAGAAGTTGCCCGCGCGAACTACAGCCGGTTCTTACCTGAATACGTCGTGAAGCAGATGCTTGATAATCCGGAGTCGTTCAAGCTCGGAGGCGTCAGTCAAACGATCACGATCCTGTTTGCCGATATTCGCGGTTTTACGCGCATCTCCGAACATGCGCCGCCGGAAAAGATCGTCAACCTGCTGAACCGGTATTTCTCTGCGATGACCGACATTATCTTTGCGCACGGCGGCACGCTGGATAAATATTTGGGCGATGGTCTAATGGCCCTGTTCGGAGCGCCGACCGCAACGCCCGACGACGCATCCAATGCCCTGAACGCGGCGGTCGCGATGCAGCGTCGCCTGCTCGGTATCAATCGCGAATTGCATGATGAAGGCTTGCCGGAGATTGGTGTCGGCATGGGGTTGCACACAGGGGAAGCAATTGTCGGTTACATCGGTTCGGATCGGCGCTCTGAGTACACCGCAATTGGCGATACCGTGAATACTTCGTCGCGGTTGGAGTCGAATGCGCGTGGTGGAGAGATTCTGATTAGTGATGCAACTGCGCAGGCTGCTCACAGTCGTTACAAGTTGCAGCCGCGCGATGCGATTATGGTGAAGAACCGCGAGCAACCGGTGAAGCTTTGGGAAGTTGACTGGCAAAAAGCCAGCGGATCGTTTTAGTAACACGGATTCAAAGCCGAAGACAGATCCGGCAGATTTGCTGTAGCACGCAGGGATCAACGAACAAGGGTTTTCATGGATAGGTTTTTATGTCATTTATAGGCAGGACCAGAACTCTCCTCAGCCTTAGTGGCCTGCGCAAACTCGTCTCCGACTCAATGGCGATCGACATGGGATCCGCGAGCACGATCATCGCCGTGCGGGGTCGTGGTGTCGTTGTCGACGAGCCATCGGTGGTTGCGGTCAACAAGATTAATGGCGAAGTCATTGCGGTTGGGAACGAAGCGCACAAGATGCAGGGTCGCGAGGCGCGCGACGTCACTGTCATCGCGCCGTTGGTGGATGGCGTAGTCGCCGACTTCGAACGCACGCGCACGATGTTGGACCACTTTGTGCGCGAAGCGAGAAGCGGGTTGTCGCACTTCAGCAGACGCGCCGTGATGAGTGTGCTGTCGGAAGTGACGCAGGTCGAGCAGCGTGCGTTGCTGGCTGCTGCGGAAGAGGCGCGTATCAGCACGGTCTACATGATTGAAGAAGGACTTGCGGCGGCAATTGGAGCTGGAGTTCCTTTGAACGATGAACATGCGGCGGCGGTCGTGGACATTGGTGGCGGTACGACGAATGTCGCGGCGATCATTAGTGGATCGATCATCGCCTCGCGTGCTGAACGGCTGGGCAGTGCTGATATCGATCTCGCGATCATGGACCGGTTGCGACGGCATCGAGGTCTGACGATTGGTGTGCAGACGGCTGAGCGAATAAAACTGGAACTGAGCTCGGCTATTGAACCCGCCGATCCGGGGAAGAGTTTCACCGTGCGTGGTCGCGATGTGCAGACTGGGAGTCCCGGAGCGGTGGATATTACGGCTGCGGAAGTGCATTCGATTTTGTTGCCGATTATTCGGCGCATCGCGATGGAAGTGCGCTCGATGTTGACTGAGTTGGCGCCGGAAGTTGCGGGTGATGTTTATACGCGAGGTGTGATCCTGACTGGCGGCGGTGCGTTGATGGAGGGGTTGTCGGAGTATTTGCAGAGAGAACTGGGGCTCGCCGTGCGCGTCGCGGACGAACCGCGATTTGCGATCGTGCGTGGTCTACAGCAACTTTATGAAGAACCGTTATTGCTGCGACGCGTCGCCCGCACCGAAGCACATCACGTGATCGATGCCGCTATTAATGAAGTGTGAAGAAGCGGCTTCGCCGCACATCCGACGGCATAGCCGTGGCGTTGATGACGAGTTCTTGAGTAAATGAAGTTCACTGATATCTACAAAAAGACGATCACGGTGGCGCGAATCTTTGGGATACCGGTGCGCTTTGACTACCGCTGGTTCGTAGTTTTCATACTGAGCGTTTGGCTGATTGCGGCGAACCTGGGGCGCGGAGGAATGTGGGTCGGCAGTTACAAAATGGTCCCGCTGGACGTCCCCACTGCCTGGGGGCTCGCTATAGTTACAACTCTCGGACTGTTCCTGTCAGTGTTAGGCCACGAGTTGTCTCACGCGCTGATGGCACGTGCTGAAGGAATCGAGATCGAGGAGATAGTGTTGCATCCTTTCGGCGGGCTTGCACGACTGCGCAACGAACCTGAAAATCCGGGAGCGGAATTCAGAATCGCGGTTGCCGGACCAGCCGCCAGTTTTCTTTTTGCACTGATCAGCTTCCTCTTAATGCTTCCGGCAATGATGTCTGACTACCCGACCATCGCCGGAGTATTGCTACTTCTCTGCGCCGGCAACCTGTTGCTGGCAGTTTTCAACCTCTTTCCTGGTTATCCACTAGACGGTGGCCGCGTATTACGCGCGATCCTTTGGAAACGAACTAAAGACATAAAAGAAGCGACGCGCCTCGCCGGCATTTGCGGCATGCTGATCGCCGCGATACTGATCATCTTCGGCGTCTACATGGCGATCGCGCCGAGTTTCCGCTCGTACTTCATGGGCTTTTGGTCAGTGCTTGTCGGATTGTTCCTGTTCGACGCGGCGTACAGCGTGGTGAAACATGTTCGCGGGCGCGTGCAGAACATCGTGAAGGAAGCGATGTCCGCGCCGTTTGCAGTCGAACCCGACCTGCTGATTAGCCATTTGATCGATTCAATTCTACCGATGCACCGTCAGGTCGCGTTTCCGGTCGCGCTCAACAACCGCCTGCACGGGATTGTCTCGCTCGAGGACCTGAAAACGCTGCCGCGAGAACGCTGGCACCTCACTAAGGCGCGCGACGTGATGCGTCCGATCGCCCCGCGGTTCTTTGTCGAACCAAACGCCACGCTCGACCACGCTCGCGAACTCATGAAACGAAACGGGATCGGGTCGCTCGCCGTGGTGGGGAAGAACGGCGAACTGGTCGGCTTCCTGCAAAGTGGCAAATTTAAGCGCAAAAAGCAGCGTGTAAAGGGCGCCGCCTCATAGTTTCTTTCAAACCAGAACACAGATATAATCCGAACGGAGCTTCACTTTCATACACTCTAAGAGACGGTGTTTTTCGCGTCAGAGTGTATCCGGAGAAACTAAGTTGCCGCTGGATAGCCGAGCATCGTGGACGTACAGATTTGATAACTCGAGATGTTACTACTACTGCCATACACTGAGTATTTAAGGCGAATGATTGAGCCGCGCAACGTCGCGGACATCATCTTCGTCTTTTTGCTCGTGTATGCAGTTTTGAAACTCCTGCGCGGCACACGCGCCGCGCCAATGGCCGCCGGAATCGCCGCCCTCGTTTTCCTCTACTGGCTTTCAATCAAACAAGATCTGGCAACGCTGGAGTTCGTCTTAAGTAATGGGCTGCTGTACATCGGTATCGCCATTATCGTGTTGTTCCAGTCGGAGATTCGTCAGGCGCTGATCACGTTTGGAAACCGGTTCCGGGTGCCGTTTTCGCGACATCGTGGACAATTTGGCGAGGGTGTTTACGACGAAGTCATTCTCGCCGCGAGCACGCTTGCTTCGATGAAGACCGGCGCGCTGATCGTTATCGAGCGAACTGTCGGGTTGAAGAACGTGACGGATGGCGGCGTCCAACTCGATGCAGAGCTCAGTTACGATCTGCTCGTCAGCATTTTCAACACTTCGAGTCCGCTTCACGACGGCGCAGTCGTCATTCGACGTCATCGCATCGCAGCTGCTTCGTGCTTTCTACCGTTGACACTTAATCCGCGGCTCTCGCGCGACCTGGGCACACGTCATCGCGCCGCGATCGGCGTGACCGAAGACACTGACGCTGTTGCTGTCGTGGTCTCGGAAGAAACTGGCCTGCTCTCGTTCGTACAAAAAGGCGAGATCAAACGCGGTCTTGATCCGCCGAAACTCCGCGCCGCGATCTTCGAAGCGCTTGGCGTTGTTCGAAAAGAGAAAGAGAAAGAACCGAAGGCTGCGGAGGCAAACAATGAAACCGAGGAGATCGCCTCCGTCTGACATGTACCAACTATGCCGTTTCAGGACGTAGATGAAGTTGAGACTCCAGATCCGCGCGCACCCAGCCGGGTAGCGAAACTCGTGCGCAAGATCTTTTTGGAAGACTGGGGAGTAAAACTACTCTCGCTGGCGATTGCGCTTGTTCTCTGGTTAGTCGTCACCGGGCAGAACGAACCCGTGACGGCGCACGTCAACGTCCAGCTCAACTACATCCGACCACAAACGTTGGAGATCAGTAATGACCCACCGCGTACTGTTGACGTCACGCTCACAGGGAGCAGGAATAAATTAGATGACTTGACTGCGCTTGACCTCGTAGCCACGGTCGACATTAGCGATCAACAACCGGGCGAACGAGTTCTGCGTTTGGCTGACAAGGCGAAGATCTCATTGCCGCAGGGCGTGAAAGTGGACGGCTTTCAACCAAGCGCGATCCCCATACGGCTGGAACAGATTATCGAACGGCAGATCGCGGTCGAGCCCAAGCTCGAAGGGAAACCGGCAGAAGGTTATCAGGTCTATGGAGTTCGGCCGAGCAAAGCCGCGGTGACGGTGCGCGGACCGGAAAGTCGCGTAAACGCATTGCAGAAATTGGAAACAGAATCGATCTGGCTGTCGGGCCACAAGCAATCGTTCACGGCGGAGAATCTTGGAATAGACGTTCCCGATCCGAAAGTGGATCTGGTCGACCCGGTGGTGGACGTGCAAGTTGAGATTGCGGAACAGGCGGTCGAGCGTGCCTTTTCAGGTGTGCCAAATGGCTCAGGTCCGCCGATGACGATAACCGTTTCGGGTCCTCCGAGTATTCTCGACAAGTTAAGGGCGGAAGATTTGCAGATCGAATCCTCGCCCAGTGGTAGCGGCTCGCAAATGGAACGCAAGCTGCGAGTCGCACCCGAATTCGAAGGAAAAGTCACATTGAAATCGGTCAAGGAACAGTTGGAGCGATAGGTATTGAAACCTCTTTTTGGCACGGACGGCATTCGAGGCGAAGCCGGACAATTTCCACTGGACGCACCCACAGTCAGCGCAATCGGTTATTCACTGGCGCGGTATCTTTCAAAAACAATCGATGCACCTGAAATCGTGATCGGCCGAGACACGCGCGAGTCTGGCGAGTGGCTGGAATGCGCGCTGATCGACGGCGCGACCCGAGCCGGCGCAAAGTCGCTGTCCGCCGGAGTGATCACAACGCCCGGTGTCGCTTTTCTGACGCGACAACTAAACGCCGATGCCGGTGTCGTGATCAGCGCGTCGCACAATCCGTATCAGGACAACGGGATCAAGATCTTCGCTTCTTCGGGTGAGAAGATAGACGATTCAGTCGAGCGCGTGATTGAAGCCGACATCCACGCAGGCGTTTCGCAGGAGCATCCTTCTTCGGACGCCAAACCACCGTCGCCGGAACAGGAACACAAACTTCAGCAGCAATACCTCGCCTTTCTATCCGATCAAATCGGCAAAGGACTGGACCTGGGTGGTCTGAAGGTTGTCATCGATTGTGCGAACGGCGCGAGTTGTAACCTCGCGCCACGGCTATTCGAACGTCTCGGCGCCGAAACGATTGCCATCAACGCGAATCCTGACGGACACAACATCAACCTCAACTGTGGATCGTTGCACATCGATGCCCTCCGCGAACAAGTCGTACAACACAAAGCCGATCTCGGCGTGGCTTTCGATGGTGACGCTGATCGGTCGCTCTTCGTCGACGAAAACGGAACGTTCGTTGATGGCGACGCGACGCTGTGGGTACTCGCGAATCACATGAAAGCGCATGGTCGTTTGAAAGACGACACCGTCGTCGCCACCGTGATGAGCAACATCGGTTTGGAGATCGCGTTTCGGGCTGCCGATATCAAACTCGTCCGCACTGACGTCGGGGACAAATACGTGCTCGATGAGCTATTGAAGTTGGGGGCAAGTCTAGGTGGCGAGCAATCGGGTCACGTCATTCTTCCGGAGTTGAGTCTCGCCGGCGATGGCATGATCACTGCCCTCTCACTGTTGCGGGCATTGCGCGACTCCGGAAGATCGCTGGCGCAGGCTACTACGGGGTTCCAAACTTACCCTCAAACGCTCTTGAACGTGCGCGTTCGCGAGAAGCGTCCCTTTTCGGATCTACCGTCTGTCCAGGCGGCCGTTCGCGAGGTCGAAAAGCAGCTCGCCAATAAAGGAAGACTGCTCCTCCGCTACTCCGGCACTGAGCGGCTGGCGCGGGTGATGATTGAAGGCGAAAACCAGCGGCAGATCGAGTCGTACGCACAAGAAATCGCCTCAGCCATCAAGCAGGAAATCGGCGCGCAATAAAAGGTCTTCGCGTGAAATTTCTACATCCCGGGGCGAGCAATATCTACACGATCTGCACCCTCGGCGAGCGACAGATCCGCTGGGTTTTTGGGTGATGCACAGCTTTTGTTAAGAAACCTTAGTTAGTTCGCAGACCGGAAAAAAGGCTCTTGCACGGCACAGCCGTTGCGGTGTATATTGCGGGGCAAGAGAGACGGTTGGTGGATCCTCCGTCTCAAGTGGTTGCTGGGGTGAGGACAGTAACCACGAATATGGATGGGCGCGACGCACTCCCA
>DASRPN010000101.1:0-52208 GCA_035646355.1 Pyrinomonadaceae bacterium
AATGCAAAAACTAGCTGAGATATGCGTTCGCCGCCCGGTTTTTGCGACGATGCTCATACTGAGTCTCACCGTCGTCGGGTTGTTCTCCTACAGATCGCTCGGCGTGGATCTCTTTCCAAAGATCGATCTGCCAACGATCACCGTTACGGTCGTGAACCCCGGCGCGTCGCCGCAGGAAATCGAGACCGAGATCACCGATAAAGTCGAAGGCGCGGTCAACACGATTTCCGGTATCGACGAGCTGCGTTCGACGTCAGTTGAAGGCGTATCACAGGTCTTCATCACGTTCCTGCTAGAGAAGAATCCGGACATCGCCGCACAGGAAGTCAGAAACAAGATCGATCTGATTCTCAACGATCTGCCCCTGACGGCCGAACAACCCATCGTTCAGAAACTCGACACAGATGCAGCGCCCGTTGTTCGCATCGCTGTCTCCGCGCCGCGCTCGCTTCGTGAAGTCACCGACGTGGCCGACAACAGGATCAAGCAGCAGATCGAGTCGATCAACGGCGTCGGCGACGTGCAGATCATTGGCGGACGCCGCCGCGAGATCCAGATCTGGGTCGATCCTGACAAACTGCGCGCATTCAACGTGACCGTCGCGCAGGTTGCCGATGCAGTGCGCGCCCAGAACATGGAAGTGCCGGGTGGCCGCGTCGAGGAAGGCGCGCGTGAACTGACCGTCCGCACGATGGGCCGCATCGTCGAACCTTCCGAGTTCAACAATCTGGTTGTCTCGACCCAGGGAACTTACGCGGTCAAACTCAGTGACGTCGGGTATGCAGAAGACGGCGCTGAAGAGCCACGGACCGAAGCCCGTTTGAACGGTCAACCCGCGGTAACGCTGATCGTTTCGAAGCAGTCAGGTCAGAACACAGTTGCGGTTGCCGATGCGGTGAAGGCGCGTTTGCAAGAGATCGGCAAGACGTTGCCGCCAGGGTTCAAAACGGAAGTCGTCGGCGACCAGTCAATCTTCATCAAGAACTCAATTGAAGCGATTCAAACGCACCTGATCGAAGGCAGCATTCTCGCGGCCATCGTCGTGTTCATCTTCCTGTGGAGTTTCCGCTCGACGTTAATTGCAGGGCTTGCGATTCCGACATCGATCATTGCGACGTTTGGTCTGATGGCGGCGATGGGGTTCACGCTAAACAACATCACGATGTTAGCCCTCACGCTGATGGTGGGTATCGTGATCGACGACGCGATCGTCGTTTTGGAGAACATCTTTCGTTTTGTCGAAGAGAAAGGTATGCCGCCGTTTCAAGCCGCGATTGAAGGCACGAAAGAGATTGGTCTGGCAGTCATGGCGACGACCCTCTCGCTGCTGGCCGTGTTTCTGCCGGTTGGTTTCATGGGCGGTATTGTCGGCCGGTTCATGTCGTCATTTGGTTTGACGTCGGCATTCGCGATTGCGGTTTCGTTGCTCGTGTCGTTCACCCTCACGCCGATGCTCGCGGCCCGTTTGATCCGGCGTAGCGATGACACCAAGGAACGTCCGTTGGAACGGCATACTGAGCCAAGGGATCACGGTTCGAAGGACTCGCGCTTCTATCGCCCGGTCGATCGCACGTACACGAAGATGTTGAGCTGGTCCATGTCGCATCGCTGGGCCATCGTGCTGGCGTGTGTCGTGGTAATCGCGAGCATCGTTCCGTTGTTCATGTTCGTCGGAAAGAACTTTCTGCCGGTTGACGATCAGTCCCAGTTTGAAATCAACGTACGCGCGCCGGAAGGCTCGACCCTGGCGGCGACCTCGGCGCTCGCCGAACGAATTGCAACAGATGTTCGCAATCTACCAGGTGTCACTGACACGTTGACAACGATTGGGGGTGGGCAGCAGGAGCTGGTCAACAACGCCTCGATCTACGTGAAGCTGAAGCCGATCGAAGAGCGGCCCATCTCGCAACAAGACCTGATGGTCCGCGCGCGTTCGGAAGTGCTGCCGAAGTTTCTACAGCAGTATCCGAACCAACTGCGTACGAGCGTGCAGCAGGTCGCGGCGATTTCCGGAGGCGGTTTCCGCAACGCTGATATTCAGTACGTCATCGGTGGACCGGATTTGCAGAAGTTGACGCAGTATTCGGAAGCGCTGCTCGCAAAAATGAAAACGATTCCGGATGTGGTCGACGCCGACTCGACGTTGATCAGCGGCAAGCCGGAAGTGCGAGTTGTCATCAATCGTGCGCGTGCGGCTGACTTGGGCGTAAGAGTCGGCGACATCGCACAGGCTTTGAACACGCTTGTCGCGGGTCAGAAAGTCTCGACGTTCAATGCGGGGACGGATCAATACGACGTGCGTGTGCGAGCGATTGGTGAGTTTCGCACGAGCGTTGAAGGCTTGAGCCGGATGATCGTTTCGTCGGCGAAGATCGGCTGGGTGAGTCTCGACAATCTGGTCACCTTCGAAGAGGGAACTGGACCGGCCGCCATCGATCGTCTCAACCGGCAGCGGCAGGTGATGTTGCTTGGCAACGTGAAGCCCGGTGGGTCGCAAGCGGCGATAATTGAAAAGATGAACCAGTTTGCGGAGGAGACAAAGATCGATCCGGCGTACAGCACCGGACTCGCGGGCCGTTCGAAAGAGCTTGGGCGCGCCGGATACTACTTCGGCCTCGCGTTCCTGCTCTCGTTTGTCTTCATGTACATGGTGTTGGCGGCACAGTTTGAATCGTTTATTCACCCGGTGACGATTCTGTTGACGCTGCCCCTCGCGATTCCGTTCGGCATCGTCTCGCTGCTGATGACCGGACAGACAGTGAACATCTTTTCCGGACTCGGGTTGTTGTTGTTATTCGGCGTCGTCAAGAAGAACGCGATCCTGCAAATAGATCACACGAACCAACTACGGGCACGCGGTATGGAACGGCTCGAGGCGATCGTGCGCGCGAATCGCGATCGGCTGCGTCCGATTTTGATGACCACGATTGCCCTCGTCGCCGGCATGATGCCGCTAACGATCTCAACTGGTCCTGGATCAGGCACGAACCGCTCGATCGGAGTGCTGGTCGTTGGCGGACAGACGCTCTGTTTGTTGCTGACGCTGTTGGCGGTGCCGGTTTTCTATTCGCTGTTTGACGATCTGGCGCGCAGCCATGTCTGGGGCCGAATTAGACGAACGAGTGACGCGGTGTTCGGACGCGCGCGCCGCAAAGTTGCCAGCACGGCGGCTTCACTGATTCAAAAGCATTAAGGAAGAGATATGGGAAACAGATTCTTTGCTCTATTGATCTTGATTTGTGGTTCAGGTTGGGTCGTCGCTCAAGAACCGATTCAGCAACTCCCAGTACCTCCGATTGCGCCTGACTTCCGCGCGCCGCAGAAACCGATGCCGGATCTCAATCGCGTCGGGGTCGACATGAATCGCCAGCGACCCCTTGGGTTGCGCGACGCATTATCGATGGCGCTCGCCAACAACAAAGACATCGAAGTGGCGCGGGAGAACGTGCGCATCGCGGAGTTTGATCTGCTCGGAGCACGCGGTGTTTACGATCCTCGTTTGAATTTCTCGTCGTTTTACGAGCGAATAGAAAATCCGATCGCGAGTTTTCTGAGCGGTGGTCAGAACGGATCGACGATTCAGAGCGACTACGTCGGGAACGTTCGGCTTGAAGGACAAACCCCAGCACTCGGCGGCAATTATCGACTCGATTTCTCGTCTACAAGGCTCACGACGAATAACCAGTTTGTGGCTTTGAACCCGCAGTATCCGACGTCGACGTCCTTCACCTACTCGCAACCGCTGTGGCGCGGGTTGAAGATCGACAATAACCGTCGCCAGATAGCGATCGCGCGCAAGAACCTGTCGTTAACTGACGCTCAGTTTCGTCAACGCGCGATCGATACGATCACAAACGTTCAGCGCGCTTACTGGGACCTCGTGTTTGCTCTGCGCAGCTTGCAAGTGCAGCGCGACGCAGTGACCGTGGCCCAGACGCAACTCACACACAACAAGCGCCTGGTCCAGGAAGGACAACTCGCGCCGATCGACATCGTTGCGGCGGAAGCGCAGATTTCTACCTACGAACAGGGTGTGTTCAGTGCGTTGGAAGAAGTGTCGCGTTCCGAAAACAATTTGAAAAACCTGATCGCTGAAAACAAATCGTCGCCGATTTGGATCGAGTCGATTGTTCCCAGTGATCCGGTTGATCTTCAGGTTCCCGCCATCTCGCTTCCGGATGCGTTGCAAACCGCGATGGCGAACCGGCCGGAGCTTCAGCAAGCGACGGTTGTTAAAGAGATCAACGAGATAGACCAGCGCTTCTACAAGAACCAGACAAAGCCGGCGGTGGATCTGGTCGGCGCTTACGGCATCAATGGTCTTGCAGGCGCCGTCAGTACTGAGGGAGTTAATCCTTTTACAGCATCGAGCTTGCAAGTGCGACAGCGCGTGGATGAATTGTCGGCAATCGCCGGCCTTGGGCCGTTGCCGGTTGTCCCGCCGCAGACGCTCTCGCCGGACTTGCTTGGGGGTTACGGACAGTCGTTACAGAACCTGCTTGCGAACCGTTACAGCAACTTCCGAGTCGGTATTCAGATCGGTCTGCCGTTGCGGAACCGCACAGCGGAGGCGCAGCTCGGACGTTCGCTCGTAGAAGGCGAGCGGATTGCGACCCAGCGCGAGCAACTCGAACAGTCCATTCAGGTTGACGTGCGCAATGCTTTGCAGTCGATGCGCAGCGCTGAGGCGCGACTGCGGGCAGCGGTCGCTACGCGCGAAGCTAACGAACAGCAGTTTGCGAGTGAACAAAGAAAGCTGGACGCGGGTCAGTCGACCACGTTTCTCGTGCTGGAGCGGCAGACGGCTTTGACTACCGCGCGTGGACTGGAGCTGAAAGCGCAGACCGATCTGAACAAGGCGATTGCAGATTTACAACGAGCGACAGGAAATGCGTTGAGCGTGCACAGTATCGTCGTCTCGGTTAAATAAGCTAGAAAACGTTTTCGACCACAAGAAAAGCCGCGTACACCGCGACAATCGTAACGACCGTCGCGGTGACATACCACGCAGGTAGCTTGGTCCGGCACGCGGCGCACCGGTGCCTGGTCCAACTTGCCTTCCGCTCGCAGTTAGGACAGATCATTCGTTACTGTTTAGTCGGGGAGACTTTCACACCAGTTGATGAAGGGCGCACGTTCGCCCAGAGCGGCCAATGGTCCGAAACTTCAACCTTGCGATCAATACCATAACTGGCAGGTTCCAGTCCGCGCAACCATACCCAATCAAGTCTGAACTGGATCGGCACGACGAGGATGCGTCGTTTGAACGTAGATTGACCGCCAAACGGCGTTCGCATACCGGCTGCAGTGAATAGTTTGATGGTCTTGCGTTCGGAGCTTGCTTCCCATGTGTTAAAGTCGCCCATCACGATTGCGGGCATGGTTGATGGAAACTGGGCCAGGTCTTCGAGTACGGCTTTGAACTGCTCCAGCTTCTTGTCGAAAGGAATGCGCGTTTCCGCGTGAATGGAATACACGCGCCACTTTTGATCGTGAATCTCCACCGTCGCGCCGATGCCGACACGGCGCCGCTTGTTTGGACCAGGATGCGGCAAAACGATCCGGCGCACCTCGGATAGCTGATAGGGACTAAGAATCGCGACGCCGGTCTCTTCTTCGTCATCAGGTTTCGCCGCCGGCGGTGCCGCCCACGCGTAATGCATTCCCAATTCGTCGGCCATTAGCTTCGCGACATTACTGTTCCCGGTGCGTTTCTTCCGCCGGTCGACTTCCTGCAAAGCAAGAATCGCTGCGTCGCCGATTTCCGGATCGTCCTGAAGTAGTTTTGTAAGTTTTTTGAGCTCGTCGCCGCTGCGCCAGCGAATGTTGTACGAGACGATCTTGAACTCCGCCGGCGGAGTGGTTGCTGTTTTTACTGTCGCGGCTTTGCCTGACTCGAGTAGCAGCGGATCGTTGTTGTGATGAGCAGGAAGTTGAAATAACAAAAACAGAATCAGTAACAGGTTCGCCATCGTTCCCCCTAAAACTCCAATCTTAATCCATCAACCGCGGCAATCGTTTCCCCGGCCCACAATTGCCGGGCTTCCGTGTCGAGATCGATTCCGTCCCACTCCGGATAAAGATGCGCCAGCACTACTTTGCGAGGGCTGGACATTTGGGCCAGTTTCATCGCATCGGCCAGTTCGAGATGTTTTTCGACAGGTTTGTTTCTTCTGAAGGAACATTCCATCAACAGCAGATCGACGCCATTCGCGAACGCCGCCAGATTCTCGGAAAAACCCGTGTCGGAAGTATAAACGAGTGTCTTCGATCCTTGATCTGTCACACGTAGTGCCAGGCTTTCGTCGGTGTGTGGCGTAGAAAAAGTATCGGCAATCACACCGGGCAGTATGTCGAATCGCGATGCGGGCGGCACCTCGATGATCTGCATCGGAAACGGCTGATCAAACAGTGGATACTGGTTGGATTCGTTTATCGCGCGCATGATGCGTTCGAGGCCGGCTGGACCAAAGATTCGCAGCGGCTTCGTCCGGTTTTGGGTTTGCGGCGCCCACTTCGAGCCGAACAAAAACGTCGGCAGCCCGCCGAGGTGATCGAGATGAAAGTGCGAAATCCAGATGGCGTCGAGGTTGGGCCAGTCGAGTTGTTCCTGGGCCATGCGGTGCGCTGCGTCGGCGCTGATGTCGAGCAGGACCGATCCGGCGGACGTTTCGACCCAGTGCGCGGACGATGCGCGATCTGGATGCGGGACGGAAGTGCCGGAGCCGAGTACGATCAGTTTCATGCGCGTTGCAGTGTACGCCAGAGATTACACAAATCTGTTAATCTAAAGCGGCGATATGAATTCAACCGAGACGCAGCTCGACGTTCTTGCCGTTTTTTCGCATCCGGACGATGCCGAGTTGTCAGTTGCCGGAACGCTTTTGAAATTGAAGTCATTCGGCTATCGGACGGGCGTTTGCGACCTGACGCGCGGCGAGATGGGCACTCGCGGCACCCCGGAAATTCGCGCTCGTGAGGCTGCCGACGCGGCGCGTCTCATGAAACTCGATGCGCGGCTCAACCTTGAACAACCCGACGGCCATGTTTGGCCTACCGAGGTCTCGCGCATCGCCATGGTGCGGCTGTTGCGAATTCACAAACCGAAGGTGTTGCTGACTACACACGAAGACGATCCACACCCGGATCACGCAAACACGTCGATCATCGTGCGACAAGCTGCGCGGCTGGCGACAATGCGCCGTTACGACGAAGAGTCGGGACTCTCGCCCGTGCCAATGCCGGCGATCATGCATTCGCTTTTCTCGCGCCGGATCGTGCCTTCGTTTGTTGTAGACGTCTCAGGGTTTGTAGACGAAAAGATGAATGCGATTCGCGCTTACAAGTCGCAGTTTTATGATGCGGAGTCGAAAGAGCCCGCGACGCGAATCAGCGCGCGCGGTTTTGTTGAAGAGATTGAGTTGCGAATGCGTTACTTCGGTAGTTTGATCGGCGTCAGCGCGGGCGAACCTTTCTACGTCCGCGAGGCTCTCAACGTCGACGATCCGCTTGCCCTTCTCACGCGGCCAATGAACATCTACTCATAGTTTGTCAGTAGTCAGTAGTCAGTAGTCAGAATTACTGACAACGGACCACTGACAACGGACCACTGACAACGGACTACTTCTTCTTTGGCTCCAGTATTGCTCGAGCAATCGCAATAGTCGCGACAGCACGTGGTCCTTCTCGTTCGAATCCGCGGGCCAATTCAACAGCGCGGTCGTAATCCTGGTTTGCCAACTCTTTAAAGATCCCCTCGAGATCGAAATCAGGAGCATCGTTCGTGTTCACTGACGACTGATGTTTACTTTGAAACTGAAGTATCAGTCCGCCGTCCTCGCCCGTGAATCCTTCCGCCGAGTTTGCGGCCTTCACGGCGTCAAACGTTGCGTCCCAGACGCGCGACGCATCCACAACCTTCAGCGCGTTTGCGACTGCAACCAATGCCTGCGGGCGTCCAGCATCCGAGACCTCGATGCGACGCGCCTCGGTGGCGGCTTCTTCAACTAGTTGCAGCGCCGCGTCGCGATCTGTCTTCACGAGTTCTTTCACGATCTGAGTTAACGCCCAAACGCGATGCAGGAGCTTGATCTCACCTTTACGAATCAGTTCCAAAGCCTCGTCCGTCTGCTTTTTACCGACGTGGTAATTCAGCAACTGGCCGTCCATGTACGCCCCGAACTCTTTGCGTACTTCAGGGTCTTCGATCTTGCTCGCAAACTCGCGCGCGCGCACGTCTCCATTTCTTGCGACGATGTTGGAGAGCGAGATGTAGATCGAATCGCGTTCGGTGGAGGTCTTGGCACGATCAAGTCGTTCCATCAATTCTCGTTCACGATCAGCAATCGGCTTTTCAGGACGAACGCCGCGGTTAAGCCATTCATCATCGCGGCGGCGCGCGCCTTCGGAGGCGACTGTGTTCAGCGCGTTCAACTGACCGCGAAGTGACTCAACCATTTCCGGCGGCGCTGACTGTTCGAAGAAGGGAAGCAGCCGTTTGATTACGAGATACTTGCCGTCGATACCTGCCGGGCCGGCGTCTTGTCCGGGTGGCGGCAACGGACGAAGCAGAATGGCGGCAGCCGTTTGGAAAAACGCCATGCGCAATTCAGGCGAGACTTCTACTGGTTTGATTGTCGAAGACATCTGCGAAGTCGACATCCCACTACCGGTGAAAACCATGTATAGACCGGGCGTAAAGATGTACGACGAAAGCAGCGACGCGCTGTTAGCGTCGGCTTGCGGATTATTCATCGACGAGGACAGCAATGCTGCATAACGCTTGTCAGCGTTGAGAGGTCCAGCCGGATCTTTTGTACGCAGATCCACGAGGAAATTCATCGTCTCCATTGAGACGGTCGTCAATACTGGATCGGCGAATTGCAGCGACCGCTCGACGTCGCCTGTTTCCAATAACTCTCTCGCGACACCTAATCGCTGGCTTAGCGAATCGTTCAATCTTCCCGGGTCTAGCTTTGCATTCGTCGCGGCTTCGGCCTTCTCCGCCTTCAACCTCTCGAGCATCTCTTCACCGAGAACACGATCCTTCCTCGCCGCCAAACGCAACACTTCGCGACGAAGGCTTGGTGGCATCGTTACCGCGTACCCCTTCCGCCCGGTTTTGGCTTGTTGCTGCTTGATCTCTTCCTGGAGTTTTTGGTCGTTGTCCTTATCCGCGACTTCCGCAGCTTCCCACGCTTTGCGGAACAACAGCCGGGCCTGTTCGCCGTCGACGGTCCACAGTGCGTCGGCGATACGTGCCAGCGATCGCGCACGGAGTGTCTGATCGTGAAAGGCGCGCGCGTCTGTCGAAAGTGCAATCAGGAGTGAACGTGCCTGCTGGCGCCGGACTCTATCTGCCGCGCCTTTGTCGGTTGCAGCTTTGTCGTCCGGTGCTTTGTTGGCTGCGGGTTTAGTTGGCGCTTGCGCAAAGGCAGGTATAGTCACGAACACCAACAGAAAACCGATTTGCAGAAACTTCATACTCGATCCTTCCGTTTCTCGAGAACAGATTGTGCGATGGCTAGAGTAGCGACGGCGCGCGGAACGTAGCCTGTAAACGACTTTGTTAGTTGGACCGCGCGCAGCAGATCGGCGCGCGCGAGATGGCGGAACAAGCCGAGGAGATCAAAGTCTTCAGCGGTGCTTTGGTTAATTACAGTCATCTCTTTCGTTTGAATGCGCGAAAAGATACGACTGTCTTCGCCGGTGAATGCGTCGGCTGCGTTTGCGGCCTTGATCACTTCCGAGAGCGTTTCCCACGCGCGCACGAGGTCGACGTCGGCCATTGTCGTGGCAACGGCAGTGAGTGCGCGAGCGCGGTCCGGATCGCTGTTGCCAATAAGTCGGGCCTCGGCGAGCGCTGCTTCCAACAGATCGATGGCGTAGGAGCGTTCGGACGTGAGCGCGAGTTTCGCGGCCTTGGTGTACGTCCAAACGCGTTGGATGCTGGTCAAGTCGCCGTTCTTCGCCAGACGCGCTGCTTCGGTCGCATCTTTCTTTTGAATAAAGAGTTGGGCCCACTCGAAATCGATGTAGGCCTTGACGCTCTTACGCATCTCAGTGTTTTCAATCTTGTCGACCAGATCGCGCGCTCGTGGATCGCCTTTCTCGGTGAGAGCAACGGCGAAGTCGGCGTAGATCGAGTCGCGATCGTCTGACTTCGCTGCTCTATCCAGTCGCTGTTGCATTCGCTGCCACGGATCTGATTCCACCTCGTCGTCAGGTCTGAGTCCGGCAGTGAGGTCGCGATTCCCACCCTCCTGAGCGTCCGGTGCCACGTACGAAGCGAGTGCGGTCATTTGCGTGCGCAACCCTGGTTCCAGATCGGGCGCATACTGTTCAAAGAGCGGTAACAGTCGCTTGATGACGAGGTATTTTCCCCGGTGGCCCGACGTCGTCCGGTCCTGATCGGGCGCCGGCATTGGCCGCATCAGGATGTCAAAAGCAACTTTCATAAAAGCGCTGCGCAGGTTCGGAGGGACGTCCGGCGACTGCGTAGTTCGTCGAGATTGGTTTTGGTTTGCTCCGTTGCCTTCAAACGTGATGTAGAAGAATGGTGTGAACACATACGACGACAGACCGGAAACTGTGTTCGCGTCCGACATCGGATCGCGTGCCACGCGCGCCAGTAGATTATCGAAACCCTTATCCGCCATGCTCGCGTTCTTCTCACGTAGCGCGGAAAGGAAGAAGATCGAGTCCACGCTTACTTTGTCGAGTGCCGGCAGTGCGATTTGCCAGCCGCGTTCGACCTCGCCTTCTTCGACTAGACGTTGGGCCAGTTGCAGTCGTCTCGCCGAGCCGAGTTGTTCAAAAGGCCGGTTTCGATGCGCTTGCGCCGCCGTCTCTTCGCTGGCCTTCGCTTTGGCTTCGTCGAAGGCTTTCAGAAACCCCTCAGCGAGACCCTGATCACGCTTCGCCACCATACGCAGCACTTCGTTGCGCAACTCTGGCCCACCACGCAGCACGACTGGTTCGCCGGCCGCTTGCATTCTTTTGATGTCTTCTGCTCTTTGACGTGCCGCGTCGGTATCAGCCGTTTCGGCAGATTCCCATGCGCGTCTGAACAACTCGCGCGCTCGCTCCTGATCCCTCTCCCAAAGAATGTCCGCCGCTCGCGCCTGAACGCGCGCACGTCGCGTTTGATCTTTGAAACTGCGCGCCTCATCGGCGAGCGTGACGACCAGGGCCATCGCTACTTCCTGCCGCTGCTCGGCTTCAGCGTCAACATCCTCCGCCTTCACCTTCGCCGGCTTCGCAGGTTTCTCTTGCTGATCTTGTTGAGCTATTGCTGGCGTTAACGTGAGACTGAGCACAAGAAGGACGACAAGTAGCCTTTTGAACATGGGGCACTCCTGTTAAGAGTTGAATGCGGGATGGCAAGCCGGACGCCTTACACGCCCGGTCAACGATCTAGTTCCGGAGATCGGTTGAGGTCGTGCGCGTCAGACAGCGATTACTTCGAGGTCCGGATCGACTTCCTGTTTCAGCATTCCCTCGATCGCCATCAAAGTGCCGGTCAGAGAGCTTGGGCAACTGCCGCAGGCGCCCTGGTAGCGAATGCTCAACGTGTGATCGTTGAGTCCAAGCACTTCAAGATAACCTCCGTCGCCCATCAGCGCCGGTCGTACTCTCTCATCCAATATTTCGTTGATCTTCAAAAGTCTTGGGTCGTCGCTCGTGACGGCGGCAATCGATCCTCCCACTGCGGCGGCCGCAGCAGCGGCAGGTGAACCGCTCACGGCTTCAGCGGCGCGGATCGGAACTGCCAACGCCGGCAGGAGTTCGTCCCAGTCGCCCTCTTCATCTTTTTCGACAGTGATCATCCGGTCCATGTAAAAGACCGACACGACATGACCCACGTCGAACAACGACTTGGCCAACGGATCGTTTTCCGCCTGGTCCGCGGAACCATACTGTCTGGCGACGCCGCTACTCACCGGTTCGCGGAGAATAAACTTAACTGCGTTCGGATTTGGCGTCTCTTCAATATCGCTAATCTTCGGCATCGCAAAACTCCTTGTTTGTGCACTCATTATAGCGGCTTTGGCGCGCATTCGCAGGTTGGCAGAACTGGTTTCAGAAGTCGTTGCAAGAATCATTGCTAAATTCCCAAACCAGTTCTATACTCCCGCCCTCACTTGCCCCCCCTCTCAGAAGGTGAGTCAAGTTGAGATAGAGGTAGGCGATAGCGAGGGTCGCCTGCCTCCTCTTTTTTGGCGATAAAACGCAACGCGGCCCTTCCCCACTTGGAATACGAAAATCTGAGGCTTAAACTTGGATCCTCCCAGACAAATGAAAAAGACCCAGCACGATTTTCAATGAACATCGGCATAACGGTATATCCCACTTACGGCGGCAGCGGCATCGTGGGATCAGAACTCGGCAAAGAACTGGCTGCGCGCGGGCACACGGTCCATTTCATTTCTTCCGCGCTTCCGACGCGATTAACCGAGCTGAACGAACGAGTACGTTTTCACGAAGTGGAAATGATGTCGTACCCGTTGTTTGAGCACCAGCCTTACACACTCGCGCTCGCGACGAAGATGTCCACCGTCGCCGAGGAAGAAAACCTCGATCTACTTCACGTACACTACGCGATCCCGCACTCGATCAGCGCTATTCTCGCGCGCGAATCGTTGAAGCCGAGGCGGCGTCTGCCGGTTGTCACCACCTTGCACGGCACCGACATCACGCTCGTCGGCGCGGATCGCTCGTATCTGCCCATCACGCGCTACGGCATCGTCCAATCAGACGGCGTGACTGCGATCTCGAATTATCTGAAAGATGCGACAAGAGAGATCTTTCACTTCGACGATATCAAGGTAATTCCAAACTTCGTTTGCCAGCACGATTACAAACGACTTGATGTTCCCTCGTTGCGTGAGTCGTTGTCGCCGCATGGAGAACCGCTGCTGGTCCATGTTTCAAACTTTCGTCCAGTGAAGCGCCCGGTTGACTGCGTCGAGATTCTCGCGCGTGTATGGGAGAAGGGCGTGAAGACGCGGCTGGTGATGGTTGGCGACGGCAGTGAGCGCCGGAACGCCGAGCACCGTGCGCGTTGTCTCGGTATCTATGAACAATGCTCGTTCGTCGGCAAACAGCCTCGCATTGTCGATTACCTTTCCGCGAGTGATGTGCTGTTGTTGCCGTCGGACCAGGAGTCGTTTGGTCTGGCTGCGCTGGAAGCGATGGCCTGCGAAGTGCCGGTGATTGCGTCACGCGTGGGTGGCCTTCCGGAAGTAGTTACCGATGGCGAGACTGGATACTTAAGTCCGGTGGGCGACCTCGACAAGATGGCGGCGGATGCCGCGCGTTTGGTTGTCGATCACAAGTTGCGACGCGAGATGGGCCAACGTGCGCGCGAATCGGCGATCTCTCGCTATCGCACTGATGTTGTTATTCCGCAGTACATTGAATTCTACGAACAAGTCTTAGCGAAATAGGTTATGTGCTGAAATGACGTCTCTCATCGTCGGGACAGCCGGCCATATCGATCACGGAAAAAGTGCGCTCGTGCGCGCGCTCACCGGTACAGATCCTGACCGCCTGCCGGAAGAAAAACGCCGCGGAATCACCATCGATCTCGGCTTCGCCGATCTTCAACTCGATAACCTTCGAATCGGTTTTGTCGACGTTCCCGGTCACGAGCGTTTCGTCAAAAACATGCTGGCCGGGGCGCATGGCATCGACGTGCTCGCACTGATCATAGCGGCAGACGAAGGTGTTATGCCGCAGACGAGAGAGCATTTTGATATCTGTCGTTTGCTCGGCGTTGGCAGCGGGTTAATCGTGATCACGAAAAGCGATCTCGTCGAAAACGAGATGCTTTCGCTGGTTGAGGCTGAAGCGCGCGAAATGGTTGCGGGATCGTTTCTTGAGAACGCGCCGATCCTCGCGGTGAGCTCGAAGACGGGTGCTGGTCTTGACGAACTGAAGTCTCAGTTAACCGAGATTGGAAAACGCGCTCCCGCCCGTTCGGCGGATTTCATCACGCGATTGCCGATCGATCGCGCGTTCTCGATGAAGGGATTCGGCGCTGTGGTAACAGGCACGTTGATCTCGGGAACGATCAAGGAGGGTGAGGATCTCGAACTGCTGCCACCGGCGATCAAGGTTCGTGTGCGTGGGTTGCAGGTTCATGGCTCCTCCGTGGCAGAAGCGCATGCTGGTCAAAGGACCGCGGTGAATCTCGGCGGTGTAGACACGGCACAGATCGAACGTGGCATGGTCCTCGCGCCGCCCGGACGTTTGAGCCCGACGCAGATCGTTGACGCATGGATCGACGTTTTGCCGGATGCGCCGCGTGGCGTGCGTTCGCGATCGCGCATGCGTTTGCACGTTGGCGCAACTGAAGTGTTGGGCCGCGTTCGCGTGCTCGACGAACCTGCCGAGATTCCGATCGGTAGTAGCGGTCTGGCGCAACTACGGCTCGAAGCGCCGGTCGTTGCGTTACACGGCGATCGCTTCATCCTCCGCACTTATTCGCCCACGCGGACCATTGCCGGTGGCGCGATCATCGATCCATTTGCCGTCAAGCATCGCGGCAAAGATCTCGCGCAAACGCGTCGACTGCTGCGAGGTTTGGTGAATGAAGACCGAGTCGCAAAGTTTCGCGGGTTTGTCAGTGGTTCCGCCGAGCGTGGATTGCGGCTGGCAGATATCGGCGCGGCGACTGGCTGGAACAACGATGTGCTCGCGAGCGTCGCGTCAAACGCGCAGGCTGGGGAGAAGGTGATTGACGCGGGTGGTGTTTATCTTGCGCGCGAGAGTTTCGATCGACTCAGCAGTTCCGTCCTCGATGAACTCGAACGTCATCACAAACGCGAACCGCTGGCCCGCGGAATGTTACGCGAGACGTTACGCGAGAAGGTGTTCGCGCATTCGTCGCCGGAACTGTTCAACGCCGTGATCGCGAGGCTTGAGGCGACCGGCGCAGTAGTTTCGGAAAAGGACATCATTCGCGCGGGCGGTCATTCAGTGGGACTGTCGGAACACGATGCGCAGATAAGCTCACGAATCGAGCAGGTCTATCGAGACGCTGGCGTTGAGGCACCTTCAATCGACGACGTCCTGAAGCGAGCCGGCGTCACGATTCCCCAACGAACTCAGGCCAGGAAGATCCTGCAACTGCTGGTCGACGGCAAAAAGCTGGTGCGGATTCAGAACGAGATGTTTATGCACGGCGACGTCATCGAAGTTTTGAAACAGAAGCTGCACGACTACGCTTCGCAACACGAGCCGCAACGTCTCATCGACGTTCCCGCCTTCAAAGAACTCGCCGGAGTCTCGCGTAAGTACGCAATCCCTCTCCTGGAATACTTCGATCGGGAGCAAGTGACCCGCCGCACTGGGGACAAACGGGTCATTTTAAAGCCACGAATTTGAAAGAATTAACAGACTTGCAATCCCTCGCGGCGCGGCGTTAACATGCTCGCATTATAAAGCGTAAAAACGCGGCTTTTTCCTTAACCTTCATATTCTTTTTCCGGGTCGGAGGTTCAAAATGAAAAGCCTGAAAGACATTCTGGCGGTAATTGTCGGCATAGCCGCAGCCGTCGGTGCGATCTACTACTTTTACAGATTCGTGACCGATCCGAATCCCGCGGGTGGACACACCTCGGGTTGGATCGCGCTCGGATTGGCAGCAGTGGCGTTTATTTGTGGTCTGATCTACTTCCTTGGCCACGTAAACAAAGAAGAGGAGATCCACATAACTCAATAGGCGGGGCCTGAGCGATCCCGATTGTTGGAAGTCATTGTGGTTGACTTCCCATGTAGAGATTTGCACTCGAACCCGACGCAGATTTCGACGCCGTTTGTGCACGAACAGAGCGGCTCACGTGCGCAGGCGGCGCTTGCTTTTTGTTTGACGCACTAATCCGCGAAGGAGAGACCTCAATCAAATGTTCTTCCCACTCCTGTTGATGCTGCAACAACTCCGCGCCACGCAGCCCGGATACTTTTTCCTGGTCGTTTTGCTGTTGTTGATTGCCGGAGGTGTAGGCTGGTTGATCGCGGCGGTACTTGGTTTCGCGCGGTCGCCCGCGTTCGGTCCGTCAGCGCGCTGGTTTTCGTATGCGGCGGTTTGCTTGATTATTTATCATCTTCAGTTTTTGCTGTTTGGCGTATTTGTGTTTTTGGGAATGTCGCAGAACTCAGTTGATCTGTCGGCGGCGCTGGGTATCGGCGCTTTCTTTAATCTGTTTGTGGTACTGGGGTCGATTTGCGCGATCATGGGTTTTGTCCGGATGACGAGCCCGCGCTAAACTGACGTTGTTGATGAAGAAGAAACTGCTTTTTGTCGCCGCGCTGATCCTGGTGGGAAGCGCGGCGGTTCTCCTTTTGGGCGCTTCGCCGTCTGCGAATGGCGGCGGCGGGCAGATGCGGTCGGAGTTTGCTCGGCAGCGTGGCGGGCGTTTCTTTGTCGACAATAAACCGTTTCGATTTGTGGGCGCGAACGTTGCGGTGATGTATCGCGACGAAGATCGAGAGCGTATGCCGGAGACGATTCGTCGGGCGGCGCAGGCAGGCATCAAGGTGGTGCGTGTTTGGGCGTTTGGCGAGGGTGGTCCAAATGACGTCAAACCGGTTGGCGGAGATTTCGAGGATTGGCCGCGGCATCATCCGTTCCGTTTCGCGCCTGGGCGATGGAATGAAGAAGCGTTTGTGCATCTTGACAAAGTGATCGCGGAGGCTGCGAAGAACGGGATTTACGTGCAGCTTTGTTTGACGAACTGGTGGCGCGATACGGGGGGCGTGACGCAGTACTTGCGTTGGGCCGGAGTTGCTGATGCTGCGGATGATAGTTACAAGTTTGGTATCAACAACGAAAAGGCGTTTCTCTTTTATACGAATCCGGAAACGAGGCGGCTCTACCGTGAGCATGTCGAGAAACTGGCGACGCGTCGAAATACAGTGACCGGGGTTTTGTATCGCGACGATTCGACGATCTTTGCGTGGGAATTGATGAACGAGTCGCAGGTGATCACGGGACGCTGGGCGGAGCGGCGTACTTGGTTTGCGGAGATGAGTGCGTATCTTAAGTCGCTCGATCCGAATCACATGATCACGCCGGGTGCGTGGGGTTATCGTTCGTCGTCTGAACGCCGCGAGTGGTTGGCGGACCATGCGCTGCCGTCGATCGACTATTGCGACGTTCATAATTATCCGCGCGACGATCACGACAGTTTTATCGACTCGCCTGCGGCGTTGAAGGACTTTATCAAGAATCGGGCGGCGGCCGCTTTTTCGTTGGGTAAGCCGTTGGTGATGGGTGAGTTTGGGATGAGTGTTGACGGGCACCAGGGAGTGTCGCAGGCTGATTGGTACAAGGCGTTTTTTGATGGAAGTGCGGCGGCTGGTGCTGGTGGAGCGATGTTTTGGATCCTGACGCCGGATCCTCGACGCGGGTACGGTGTCGCGTATTCGACACCGCGTGATGAAGCGCTGATGCGGGAGGTGTCGCGATCGTCGCAGGTGTTTTCGGCGTTGCAGGCAGCGGACTTGCCGGCACATTTGCAGGAGCCGTCGCGGCATTTGGTCCCGCGTCAGTTCGCGTGGAATCGTTCGCCCGGTGAGCCGGGTTTGCAGCCGCAGATGATCGTCAGGGAAGACCGGTCGATTCTTTATCAGTTTAAACCGCAGATGGCGGTGGCGCAGCGTTTTGAAAAGATTGGTGGTGGTCCGGGTTACATCTGGGGTTATGGGTCGGGGTTTCTTGAGTTTTTGGTGCCGGAACGATCCGATCGGCGGCGCGTAAGTGAGATCATCGTGCGCGCTCATATTCAACCGGTGTTGCCGATCGATGCGCCCGCTGGTTTTGGTAAGACGAACGTAACGTTGTTTGTTGAAGGCTGGAATGCCGGCTCACGCCTGGTCCCCCTCCCCTCGACTCCTTCTGAAGCTAATGTTCTGGAATGGCGTCTCACTGGCTGGCTTCTTCGGCTGCGCGCCATGCGCGGCCTCCCACTCTCGGTTCGCTTCGCCGTCACCCCCGACTCCGACTGGCCCTACGGCATAAACATCTCCACCTGGCCCGAAGGCTACGACTCCCACGACGCCCGCCCCGTCGAAGTGGAGTTACGGCACTAGTCCGGCAACTTGAAAAGGTGTATTCTCGCAAGTGGTATTTCGGAAGTAGTAGAACTGAATATGTCGAGCGTCAAGACCACACCAAGTGTTAAGGATCTCATAGCTGAGATGGGCCAACTCTCGCAAGAAGACCAGCGAAGCTTGGCGAATGCAGTGCTTAATGAACGAACGCTCGAGGCGTTTGTGGAAGAACTAGAGGATCAGTTGAGTTGTGAACGAGCTGTTACGGAGGGAGGTCCAGAACAGTTTACTCCCTAAAGTGACCCCTCACTCTAGTCACGCATTCTCATGGCAACTCCTCACGAGCCAGCACGCTATAACCTTCTTATACTGCCATCCGCCCGCAGGCAGTTACGTCAATTCCAAAATACCCATCATAAGAAGAGCGAAGACATCGTGACGGGAATCATGTCGCTCGCTGAGAATCCCCGTCCTCCGAGTGCTCGAAAACTAGTGAATCGCGAAGAATGGCGCTTGAGAGTTAGCGAATATCGAATTCTGTTCCTGATCGATGACAGGCAGCGAACGGTAACCATCACAGCGATTGCCCATCGCCGCGAAATATACCGGCGATAGACGATCCTCGCAAATCGAGCGGTCAAGGTTATGATGAATGCCGAATGCATACGACCTGACCAGGTTGGATCATCTCAACGATAGTCTGAGCTTGAGGCATTAGTTGCAGAGTGTCGATCAAACGATTGCTTACGGCTTCCAAGACAACAACAGCGATATCAAAAGTTTCGAGGTTTTGTTGGAAGCGGAGATTCCGGTCCGCCGTTAAGAAAACATCAAACTGATGCTGAGCGTTTTCCAGTAGCTTTCCGTTCGTCAGCCCGGTCCAACCCTCGGCGCGAACAGAACTACAGTGATGGTTGATCAGGGCGCGACAAAGACGCCAGTCGAGGCACTCGTCAATCAGAATTCGCACGTTGTGTGAGGATCAGACGGTTTCGAGCAGCTTGAGTTTACCTGCTTCAATTACCGCAATTGCTTGTTCCCTCGTAACAGTGGGAAACGCCTCCAGGAAGTCTTCGACAGATTCGCCGCCCTCCAAAGCATCAATGAGGTTTTGCAAGGGCACGCGAGTACCAACGAAAACGGGTGTACCACCCATGATCTCCGGATCAGAATGAATAATTCCTTTTAGCTCTTCCGCTGTCATCTGTTGAAAATATACCACAGTTCAAAGAGATGCTCCGCTCAAGGCGGCCACCGACTTCTCGTCCAACTGATAAATCTTCACCGATGGGAGCGTTTTGAGTTTGAGCTCGGCTATCGGTGTCGATTGGGTGCGCAGGGTGGTGATGAGGGTGTCGTTGCTGAAGTAACGACGGCCGCGGGCGACGATGATGAAGTCGCTGGGCTGCAGTTGGCCGACGGCCTCGGGATCGGAGAGTGAGACGTTTATGAGATCGGGTCGTTGGGAGCGTTCGGCGTAATAAGAAGCCAGTGACGGGCTCTCACTCGCTACGCGTGCACCAGGCCGGGCGCGAAGAGCTATTTCGGCAATCGTGTCGCGCATACTCGCATCGTAAAACTCGTCATGCGGGAAGTAGTAACCAGCCCACTGCATCCCGCCGCCAAGAGTGTTCGTGAACAACCGGAAGTGCGGCGCAGCCCGGATCGAACTAATGACGGAGCCGGTGATGACGATCACCGCGAGTGCAGCGGGAATGTAATGCTTCAAAGCCGATAAAGAGCCTAACGACGCGATACGATTCGCGATCCAGCGTCCGGCAAACTGAATCCCCAGCGCGCAAGTGATCAGCACTGCCGGCAGCACGGTCGTGTAATAGCGCGTGAACTTCCCACCCGGAAAACAGAACGCCACCACCCACAACAAAAACCAGAAGAGCAGAAAGTATCGCCCGTCTCCCAGCTTGCGACGAAACAACAGCGGCAGCCCAATCACGAAACCAACCACAGTCAGCAGCGGCAACTTCACCGCCGTAAACACGAAATAGAAGTAAACCGGAATGCCGTTCAACCAATCGTCAAAACGCTGCGTGTATAGCTGCCCCATAAATTCATAACCATCATGACTGATACGTTTCCCGCCGGCGAACAAACCCATCTGGCGCCACGTCTCGGGCAGCAGAACCGTCGGACTCAAGATCAGAAAGACGATTCCCATGATCGCGAAAACGATCAACAGTCGTTTCTTACCGAGCCGCCAGCGAGTCTCCGGAAGCTGTTGAAACATCCAGTAGTAACACCAACTGATCGCAAGAAAATGCGGCACGTACTTCGAAGCCACCATCGCGCCATAACTCGCCGCAGTCGCCCAATAGTATCGATTTGGACTTTTATCCGTGCTTTCCGCGACCCGTTGCCCACGCAACCAAAACACGTTCGCGAGCAGAAAGAAGAAAAGCAGAAACGTATCTTCCTTGGCGACGCGATTGAATCCGATACCACTCGGATCGAACGACCACAACGCCGCTGCGATCAGTGCGACTTCGACGCCAAACAACTCCGCGGCGATCAGGAAGATCAGGATCGCACCCAACGCACCGGCGATCGCGCCCGGCAATCTGAGCGCAGTCTCGGGCGCGATCCGGTTTTCAGGACCGACAAAACTGTTCCACTTTTCGGTAAGGATGATCGACGTGGCTTGAAACGCCTTCATCAACATCGGATGCTCGCCGTTCGCGCCTGTGAGGCCGTTGGCGCGGTAGTCGGCGACGGCGTTGAGCTTGTTGAGTTCGTCTTCGCTGAGTCCCTCCGCGCTCAGACCGGCAAAGCGAAAGCCAAAGCCGGTCAAAACCAAAATAGCTAGGGTGATGACAACGAGCGTGCGGTTGTTGGTGACGACACCACGGCCGGCAAAAAGATCAGGTCTTAAACCAGCAGTGACGATCGATTCAGCTCGTGCTGACACAATCCCGCGAGGTTATCGGAATCCGAACCACAGATCAACACGGATAATAATCAACGTCCTGCTTTTGGACGCTTCGGATTATCCGTTGAAAACGACCGTGCCGCTTCCTCGTCTTCATTGGTCGCGATGTTTTGCCGTCTGTCCGTGGCCTGCAACACCTCGGAGCGCTTGTCGATCTTGTTTTCCGCGCCCGGATGAGGACTCTGCTTTTTACCTTCACCCGTCGGCGGCTGGTTCAACTTGTTGCGGTTCTCGTTTGGCATTCCACTATCTCCTTCCGCTGTCCGCCGCCGCCGGCTGCGTGTCGGTCAGGTTCGACTCGTCCTTCGCCTGGTGACGGGGTTGCGCGGTTTGCAGGCGCGGGTTTTCACTTTCGCGCCGTCGCTTGTTCTTCTTGTCCGTCCGTTCGTGGTCCTTCTTTTGTCGATCCTTTTCTGACATCTGTCCCCCCTATGCAGTTGATTTGGAAATGGCTCGCGAGCGAGGCACTGCATCGCTCTGTTCGTACGGCGCCGCATTTTCTTCGGAGACGCGATAGCGCAACAGCGCACCAACGCCGCCGAGTTGCTCGAGCCGAGTTGCATCTTCAACAAACGTCGTTCGCGCCGCTGACATCTGGTTCGCACGACGAATCAACTCATCGGCGACAGCACGCGCATCGAGCGTTTCCGGAATGTCGTCCGCACCATAGACCTTGAGCACTTTTCGTACTTCCTCTTCGTCAAACTTCAAACTATCGACCGCGGCGACGATCAACATTTCCTCGACTTGACCATTAGAAAGCGCCGCCAGCGTATCGGGCACACCCGCGACTGCAAGATTGTCTCCGCGAAACTCACCCAACAGCCGCTCGACCTGCTGCATGTCCGTCAAACTGTCGTGACGGCTGAACGCCGTGAGCGTTTCTTCCAGCAGCTCATGCTCAGGCGTGTCAATGCCGAGACTGATGGTGTCGATGACTTTCTCCAGCAGTTCCTTCGACATCTGTTCCTTCAAGAGAGGAATCACCACGGCTTCATCACCCGCAAGAATCACATGTTCGATCTGCTCCTCGCGCACAGTGCGCTCCAGCGCGTCGACGACTTCCTTCGCATGATGCAGGTGATAGTTTTCTTCGTGTCGCTGATATCGCGACTGCGACCAACCGCCGACGCTCGTATGTTTCGTCTTCACATTCTCGATATCATTTTGCTCAACTGCCTTTCCAGCCGCGAACACAAAAATCTGCGCGCGATTCGTATCGGCCAGCACAACCGCATAGCGTCGATACTGATCGATCAACCGGGCCAGTGGATAGACATGAGGTCGCTCCGAAACGACGAGGCGATTGCGTTCGAAGTGCGCTTCGAATTGTCCGACCTGGAAGTAATCATCCAACGCCGAACAGGCGAACAATGCGAGGCCTTGCGTCGAATCGCGCACGCCGTCTTCGAGATAGCGCATGATGCGCACGAAGTCTTCCTCGACACTTGCGCGTTCCTCACTCTGCGTGGGGTATGACTTGACGCGTTCCGAAAGTTGTTTACGCACGAACGGCATGAAATTGCGCTTGCCGTGTTCGTTGACTCGCGCGTCGAGGTAAAGACTGATCACGGGCGCGGGAATGGCGCCAAACGTCAAAAGACTGTCCATTAACTGCTGTGGTGTTGTCGCTTCCTTCGGGGCTATGGTTCGCTCATCAACATCGATATCTGGTGTTTTCATTTCTGTTTCTCCGACACTTCCGTCTGAAATGCGTACGTCTACTTAGTAGTCCTTAACGTAAAAGCATTTCGGGGTCCACAGAATTCAGCGGAGATTTTTTCGAAGCGCGAGGCGCGCGGCATGAAAACCGCACAATCCGTGTACGCCGCCGCCCGGAGGCGTCGATGAGGAGCAGAGATACAGGCCTTCTTTGGAGGTTGAGTACAGGCGCGCAGTGGGCCGCAGGAACATTTGCGCGAGATCCTGAATGCCACCGTTGATGTCGCCGCCGATGAGGTTTGGGTTGTAACGTTCGTAATCCGCAGGGTTCATCACACTGCGCGCGAGGATGCAGTCGCGAAACCCCGGCGCGAAGCGTTCGATCTGGTTTTCGATGGCGTCGCTCATGTCAACGGTCGAACCGTTAGGCACATGACAATACGCCCACAGCGTATGTTGACCCGCAGGGGCTCGCGTCGAGTCAAATAGCGACGGTTGCGCGATGAGGACGAATGGTTTTTCCGAATGTTGTCCGTGTGTCGCGTTCCATTCCGAACTGAGAATCTCGGCGAACGTACCGCCGAGGTGGACTGTCGCGGCCGTTCTACACTCCGCCGCTTTCCATGGCACGGGCGCGTTCAATGCCCAGTCCATTTTGAATGCGGCTGGACCATAGCGGTAACGTTCGAGTCGGCGGCGAAAGCTTGCTGACAGTGCGTCGCCGGCGACGATCACCAGTTGTCGCGGCGTCACGTCGCAAAGAACCGCTCGCGCGGCGGGAAGATCCGTCAACGACTCGACGCGATGATTCACAACGATCTCGCCGCCCAGCTCTGTGAAATGCGCCGCAAGCGCATTCGCCAGATTCTGCGAGCCACCGCGAATGATCGGCCATCCAGCAGTGTGCGCCAGTACCCCAAGGACAAGGCCGAACGCCGTGGTGCCCGCCCAATCCAGTGCGAGGAAAGAATGCGCGGCCATTCCAGCGAAGAGGGTGCGCGTTTTGTCTTCCTGAAACTTCGCTTCCGCAAAACCTTTCGCGGGCCTGATTCCCTTTAGTCCGAAGCGCGCCATCGCGAACGGATGTCGTGGTATGCCGACAGGCCCGAGAATATCGCCCGCTATCTCGTCCCATGCGTTAACCAACGGCGAAAACACGCTGCGATACGACGCGCCGTCTTTTCCGAGGCGTGCCGTTGTCGCGTCGAGCGAACGTTCGACAAAGAGCGCCGTGCCGTCGTCGAAGGGATGAGCGAGTGACGATGGTGGATAAACGAACTCGAGTCCGTACTTTTCGAGAGGTAACTGCGTAAAGAACGGCGAGCTTGCCGCAAGCGGATGAACCGCGGAGCAGACGTCGTGAATAAAACCGGGCAGCGTGAGTTCTGCCGATCGGGTACCACCGCCGACAGTCGAATGGCCTTCGTAAAGACAAACACGCCGTCCGGCGCGCGCGATCTCGATCGCAGCGGCCAATCCGTTCGGACCGGCGCCAATCACGATTGCGTCGTATCCACGGTTACGTTTGTCGTCGTCTGTAGGCGGCACCCTGATTGCGTCTTCTGTTCGTTAACTTAACACTTCGTACGGAAAGCGAACCAGTTTTTCAGGGGGGATTTGTATGGCTAACGGCAATCAAAGCAATACCGTAAAGACGGCCGCTATCGCGCTCGGCGCCGTTGCGCTCGGAAAGTTTCTGTGGCGCAAGATGAATGAATACGACCTGCGGGGCAAGACTGTACTCGTCACCGGCGGATCGAGAGGACTCGGACTTGTCCTTGCTCGTGAGTTTGCCGCGAACGGCGCGCGCGTGGCCATCTGCGCGCGCGACGAGCAGGAGTTGGACCAGGCGAGTGACGATCTACTGAGCCGCGGCGCTGACGTGCTGGCGATCAAATGCGACGTGACAAACATGGCGGAAGTCGAAAGCATGGTGAGTCGCGTTCGCCAGAGATTCGGAAAGATCGACGTGCTCGTCAACAACGCAGGCACGATTCAGGTGGGACCACTTGAAGTAATGAAGCACGAAGATTTCGAACACACGATGCGCACGCACTTCTGGGGTCCACTCAACACGATCCTTGCCGTCCTGCCGGAGATGCGCGAACGTCGTGATGGCCGCATCGTCAACATCTCATCGATCGGCGGGAAGATCGCCGTGCCGCATCTCGTGCCGTACAGCGCGAGCAAGTTTGCCCTCGTTGGCTTGTCGAAAGGTCTTAACGCGGAATTGCGTAAAGACGGAATCGTCGTGACAACGGTTTGTCCCGGCTTGATGCGCACTGGCAGCCCGCGCAATGCCAACTTCAAAGGGAAGCATCGCGACGAGTATGCGTGGTTCAGCATCAGCGACTCGTTGCCGGTGACGTCGATCAAGGCGGAACGAGCGGCGCGGCAGATTGTTGACGCGTGCAAGCAAGGTCGGGCCGAGCTGGTTATTACGATTCAGGCGAAGATGGCGGTGATGTTTGATGCGCTGTTTCCGGAGGCGTCCGCGGAGTTGATGGCACTCGTGAATCGAGTGTTACCGGAAGCCGGCGGTATCGGCGAAGGGTCGGCGAAAGGACGAGAAAGCACGTCGAGCTGGTCTCCGTCGTGGCTGACACGGCTCACAGAAGAAGCAGCAATGAACAATAACGAGGTGGTCCACTAATGATAATCTGGTGTTCTCGAACCCCGATCTTGTTAGTGCTTTGAACTTAGTGCTTGGTACTTAGTTTAAAACAAAGTACAAAATACAAAGTACGAAGCTCTAATTCCGACAGAACACGGATGTCTCAACCACAACTCGCTCGTCGTCTCGGACTCTTCGACGCCACCATGATCGTCATGGGCGGCATCATCGGCTCCGGGATTTTCATGAATCCGTCTTTTGTGGCGCGGCAGGTCCACACGCCGTTTTTGGTTTTGGGCGCGTGGCTGCTTGGCGGTCTTTTTGCGCTCGCGGCTGCCTTCATCTGGGCCGAGCTTGCGTCTGTACGCCCGGATGTCGGCGGGCAATACGCGTATTTGCGCGAAGCGTTTCATCCCCTCGTCGCGTTTGTTTACGGCTGGGTGTTGTTGCTGGTGATTCAAACCGGTGGGATGGCGGCGGTTGCGGTCACCTTCTCCAGGTACTTCGTGCAGTTGACGGGTCTGCCGATCGGTTATCCGGCAATGGCGGCGATCGTACTGGCCACACTCACGCTCATCAACTGTCTCGGCGTTCGTGCAGGCGGGACCGTGCAGAACGTCTTGATGGTCCTGAAGATCGTCGCATTGGTCGCGCTCGTTGTGTGCGGACTGTTTCTCGGAAACACTGCGGCATCACCTGAAGGCATACTCGACAGACCAGCGTCGCTTGGTTTACTGACAGCGTTCGGCGTTGCCCTCGTTCCCGTCATCTTTTCTTACGGTGGATGGCAGACAGCGACTTTCGTTGCCGGCGAGATCAAGGAGCCGCGTAAGAACCTGCCGCGTGGATTGATACTCGGCGTGATCGGCGTTGTCGTGCTGTATCTGGCGGCGAACCTCGTTTACCTGCGTGTGCTTGGAGTTTCCGGATTGGCTGGATCGACAGCGCCCGCGTCGGACGCGATGGCCAGTGTGCTCGGCGACTTTGGCGCGCGCGCGATAGCGGCGGCCATCGCGATCTCGACTGTTGGCTTTCTGAGTCAAAGCATGTTGACAGCGCCGCGTGTTTACTTCGCGATGGCGAATGATGGGCTCTTCTTCAAAAGTGTCGGCACTGTTCATCCACGGACGCGCGCGCCGATCGTCGCGATCGCGTTGCAGGGTGTACTAGCGATCGTCCTCGCTTTGCAAGGCGACTATGGAGCAATATTGGATTACGTCGTCTCCGTCGATGTGATCTTCTTTGGTCTGACAGCGTGCTGCGTCTTCATCTTTCGCCGGCGTTTAGAAAAACCGGAAGGCGCGACGCGTGTTCCTGGTCATCCGATTACGACGATTGTGTTTATCGCGATCTGTTGGCTGGTGGCGATCAATACCGTGTACCAGAATCCGCGGAACACGCTAATCGGCGTCACGATCATGTTGGCAGGCATACCGGTGTACTGGTTTTGGCGAGGGAGAGGCAGCAAATGACAGCGGCGCGCGGAGCTTACAGCTCGTCTTACATGTATTGGGCCAAGACGCAGTCGGAGTCTCAGTTCAATCTGGCGACGAGCGGATTAGGTAACCTAAGCATTCGTGATCTACGCGTGTCCCTCGACGATCTTGAGTTGACGTATGGAGGTTATGGCTATCCACCGCTGTTGCGAATGCTCGCCACGAGGTATGGAGTCCAGCCGAGTTCGATCGTAACTACGGCGGGAGCGAGTTTCGCGAACCATCTGGCAATGGCTGCGCTGTTCGAGCCGGGTGATGAAATACTGTTTGAAGAGCCTGCGTACGAACCGATGCTCGCGACTGCGCTTTATCTCGGCGCGGATGTGAAACGTTACCAGCGCAAGTTTGAAGACGGTTTTCGTGTCAACCCTGACGAGATCGGCGCTCTCGTCACCGAGCGGACTCGGTTGATTGTGATAACGAACCTACACAATCCGAGCGGCGTGTTTACTGATGAATCGACGCTGAAGCAAGTCGGCGACATCGCGCAGCGTGTTGGCGCTCGCGTGCTTGTGAATGAGGTTTACCTGGAGACGATGTTTGAAGAGCCGCCGCGGACGTCCTTTCACCTCGGCGAACACTTTGTAGTCACGAGTAGCTTGACGAAGGCGTTCGGACTAAGCGGCCTGCGATCGGGTTGGATCCTCGCAGAAACAAGCCTGGCAAAGGACATGTGGTTGCTGAACGATCTCTTCAGCGCTACGCAGGCTCACACCGCTGAACGTCTGAGTATCGTCGCGTTAAATCAGATCGACGAGATCGCTGCGCGCGCGAAAGCGTTGTTGGATCGGAATCGTGCTTTGCTGAATACGTTTCTCGATACGCGTGACGATCTTGAAGTTGTGCGGCCGCAGTTTGGGACGGTGATGTTTCCACGTCTGCGCAGTGGCGAGACGGTAACAAGACTCTGTCGCTTGTTGCGTGAGAAGTATGACACGACGATCGTGCCCGGCAGGTTCTTTGAGCGCGCCACGCACTTTCGCATAGGTATCGCCGGCGATACGGATGTGTTGGAAGGTGGACTGGAACGATTAGGTCGCGCGCTCGACGAGCTCAAGAGCTAACACGGATCAGGGCTTCTTCTTTTTCTGTTCTTCGACTATCAACCAGTCGCGCACCTGTTCCGCGGCTTCGATGCCGACCGCTTCCGTGGTCATTCTAACTGGCGTGCCTGAAGGCCAATTGTCTCTTCTCAGCATCGGTCCACCCGCGGATTTGTAGTAGACCTTGCCTTCAAACTTTTTCTGCCCGCTCTTCGGCGCGAAGACGAATATCTTCACATCCATGTCCTGCGGATTAACCATGATCGATCCGGCCTGAAACTCGTCGATGTCGTATTGGATCAGGACCACGGTTGCCTCGGTTTCCTTCTTGGCTCGCTTCTCCGCGTGGTCGCGTTTCAGACTACCAACCTCCGTAGTAACCGAAACGTTTGCGAATTCCTTCAGTCGCGCGACAAACGCCGCGAAGATCGCCTCCTCGCTCAACAACGCGTACGAACTCACTTCGCGCGCCACGACGAGGGAAACTTTGTGTTTCAACTGATGCCCGTCGGCCTTTGGTTTCGCATCGGGCTCAGTTTGGGGTGTAGTGACGGGAATCTGAGGCGGTTTGGGAGCGCGCCGGCCAGACTGGCCCAGTGCCTCCGTTGCGAGCAACACAAGCAAGCCCGAAACCACAAACACAGATCTCGGGAATCTGTGGTTAGTCGTCATTTGATTTGCTCCAGCGCTCTGATTGCTTCGCGAGCGTAATAGGTCAGTATGATGTCTGCGCCCGCGCGTTTGATGCTTGTGAGTGTTTCCAACATTACGCGCTGCTCGTCGATCCAGCCTTTTTGCGCCGCCGCCTTGATTAAGGCGTACTCGCCGGAGACGTGATAAGCGGCGGTCGGGAGATCGAACCGCTCGCGCACCATCCTCAGCACGTCGAGGTAAATCGTTGCCGGTTTGACCATCAGGATGTCAGCGCCCTCAGCCGCGTCGAGTTCCGCTTCCCGCATGGCCTCGCGCACGTTTGGAGGATCCATCTGGTACGCTCGGCGGTCGCCAAACTCCGGCGCGCTCTGCGCTGCTTCGCGAAACGGGCCGTAAAGACCGGACGCGTATTTAACCGCGTAAGACATTATGGCGACGTTTTCAAATCCCGACTCGTCGAGAGCTTCACGGATTGCACCGACCTGTCCGTCCATCATTGCCGAAGGTCCAACCAGATCCGCCCCAGCGGCTGCCTGACTCACGGCCGTGCGAGCGAGGAGATCCAGCGACTCGTCGTTCAACACTTCGTGACCGCGCACCACTCCGCAATGACCGTGCGACGTGTATTCGCACAAACACGTGTCCGCCATGATCAAAACATCCGGCGACGACTGCCGGATAGCGCGAATCGCGCGCTGCACAATTCCGTCTTCCGCGTAAGCACCGGAAGCTAGTTCGTCTTTCGACTCAGGCAGCCCGAACAGGATGATGCTGCGCACACCTGCGTCGTACGCGGCTGCGACTTCCTTCGTCGTTTCGTCGATCGAGAGGTTGAAGACGCCCGGCATGGACGAGATCTCACGACGCACGCCGCTGCCGGGACAGACGAACAACGGCAGCACGAAGTCGTCACGCGTGAGACGTGTTTCGCGCACCATCGAGCGGAGCGCATCAGTTCGTCGAAGACGACGGGGACGGTAAATCATGTGCTTTGAACTTTGAACTTAGTGCTTTGTGCTTTGTTAAGAACCAAGTACAAAGCACCAAGCACTAAGCACTATAAATCACCAGCGGTGATAGGCCGGGTGGCCCGGTTTGACAGCTACAAAAGTGCCACGACACGTGGCGCAAACTTTGTCGTGCGAGATCAGTTCGCCTTCGACAACGGCACGATCTTCCGTCGACTCGACGACGCGCGCCCGCATTCGTATCGGCTGATCGGTTGGCGTTGGGCGCTTTAGTGTGATGGCGTAATCGGCGGTGACGGTACACGGCGGTTTGTCGGCGCCGGCTTTCTGCATCAAGTACCAGGCGGCAGTCCAGTTGCAGTGACAATCGAGCAATGTGCCGATGATGCCGCCGCTCAATACGCCGGGAAAAGCCTCGTACTCCGTGCTCGGCTGCCACTCAGCAACCACTTCATCGCCTACCGGAAAGCTGCCGATGTGCAGCCCCTTCGGATTCGCGGGGCCACAACCAAAACAGGCAAGATTCGGTGCGAAGGTTTCCTGGATGCTTTTGCTCATCCGTGATTGTTCCTCAGGCTCTTTGTTCCTCAGACTTTGGCGTAGTTTGAATCGCTGAATCTTTCCCGTCGCGGTGTACGGTAACTCGTTTACAAACACGTACTTGCGCGGTTGCTTGAATCGCGCCAACGACGCTGCGGCCAACTCGCGCAGCCCTTGTTCAACTGAGCCAGGGTCGGATTCTACATCCTGCCTGACCACGAACGCACACGCACACGGGAGCTGATGCTCGTCGAAGTCTTCCACCACCGCCGCCCGGCTGACGTCCGCGTGGCGCAATAACACGCCCTCGACTTCAACCGGTGAAACCCACTGCCCGCTCGATTTGAAACAGTCGTCGCTGCGACCCATGTGAAACCAGTAACCGTCGCTGTCGCGGCGATAGAGGTCGCCGGTCCGCACCCAGCCGTCGACAAATGTGCGTGCACTTTCTTCCGGCCGTTCCCAGTAATATCGTGACGCGCTCTCGCCTTTGATCCACAAGTTACCTTCGACGCCATCCGGCGTTGGTTCGCCATTCTCATCGAGGAGGCGTGCTTCGTAACCGTCGAGCATCCGTCCGCTGCTGCCGTAGCGCACGTCGTTCTCGTGGTTTGACATGAACATGTGCAGCATCTCTGTCGAACCGATACCGTCGAGCAATTGCACGCCGAATTCGCGTTCCCACTCCTCGCCGAGATGCGCCGGCAATGCTTCACCCGCTGATACACATAGACGCAAACTCGAGCAATCCAGTTGGCGGCCGCTGCGATGGTGATCCAGCAACAAGTTGTAAACCACAGGTACGGCGAAGAAGATCGTTGGCCGTGCAGTCGCGAGGGTTTGCGCGATGATGTCCGGTGTTGGTTTTTCCCTACACAGGATCGTGGTTGCGCCGTTCAAAAGCGGAAAGGTGAAACTGTTTCCGAGTCCGTAAGCAAACGGCAGGCGCGATGATGAAAACAGGCGATCGTCTTTGGTGACTCCGAGCACTTCGCGGCAGAAGGTTTGGTTCGTGTAGAAGAGGTCGGCTTGACGATGCATCGCGCCTTTCGGTTCACCCGTGCTGCCTGACGTGTAAAGGATAAACGCCGGATCATTTTCTCCGGGCGTTGGAAATTCAGGCGCCGGTGTGTCGGTCGATCGTTCAAGTAGCGAGGTCAACCAGTCGAGCCTGAGGGGTGGGTCACGTAGTACGAATTCCGTTACGGAAAAAGAGGATCCGCTTTGTTCGTCGGAAAACTCTTCTTCGGCTTTACGGTCCACAATCACTATGTTTTCCAAACAGCGCAGTTTTTCCCGAGCATCTGTCAGGAGGGTATTGCGGATGTCGTCTTCCATCAGCGCCAGCCGCGCACCAGAGTTGTGAAGTATCGAACACTGTTCATCGAGCCGGAGCGACATGTTAATCGGTACCGCAACCGCACCAAGTGAACAGATGGCGATGAACGCCTCGATAAAGTCCGGCGAATCGTTTAGCAATAATGCGACGCGGTCGCCGGGCGCCGTTCCGAGCGACGTGATGACCTGGGCCATGCGCAAGGTTCTGGCGCGGAGTTCGCCATACGTGAGTTCGCACCCCTGAAAGTGAATCGCGGGCGCCGCTGAATTATGAGCAAAGATGGCTTCGAAAAGATTCATTGTTGTTTGCGCTTGTTCGGCGTAGTTTGTATATCAGAACGGCCGTCTGTGTCACCGGCTCGACCCAGGGACTGAAGACGCATGGACCTGATCATCATCCTCTTTTTGCTGTTCATTCTGCTGGCCATCATGACGGTGGTCGGCCACGTAATCTGGGTGGTGATCAGCGCGATCCTCCGTTGGCTTTTTGACACTAGCACCAGCGACGATAAGCCGCCGAATATTGCTTACACAGCTCCACGGCCGCCGCCGTCGAATCCGCGCACTGAGACGTTCAAAGATCTCGCGGCTACTGAACGCCAGATCATTAAGTTCTACACGGATGGAAAAATCAACGATGAAGTCTATGAAAAATTATTGGCTCGGATACGTGAAGAACGTGAGAGTCTGACTTATTCTCCGCAGCCAAAACCAACACCCAGACCAGAACCAACACCACAACCACAACCGGCCCCCCCGATTGTTCGCCCGGAACCTGCGGTAACAGCACCGCCTCCTCCGCGATTTGGACCACTGCCACCCCCGCCGGTCCAACCACCACCGCCACCACGCAGGCCTTTCTCCGAAGTGCTCAATTCCTTTATGGAAGAGAGCAACATTCGTTGGGGCGAGATCGTCGGCGGACTACTGATCATCGGTTGCTCGACGGCGCTCGTCGTCAGCCTGTGGGCTCAGATCTCGGAGATCCCGGTATTCCGGTTTCTGATCTTTACCACTGTAACCGCGGTCCTGTTCGGCATCGGCTTGTACACCGAGCATCGTTGGAAACTGCCGACGACAAGTCGCGGCATCCTTACCATCGCAACGCTGCTCGTGCCGTTAAATTTTCTCGCGATCGCAGCAGTGTCCGCCAGTAACACGTCGGGCGCGCTCGTTATCATCAGCGAGCTTGCAGCGCCCGCGATCTTTCTCTGTCTCGTCTACTTTGCCGGACGTGTGATCACGCCCGGTTGCGCGCACGTCTTGTCGGCGGGAGTGTTGGGGTCATCGATCGGACAACTGCTCGTTCGTCACTTTGCGTCGCCCGAGTCTGGCCCAATGCTGCTCGTGTTTCTCGGCGCTTTTCCGGTCACGTTTTATCTCGTAACTGTCGGACTCGCGTTGCGTGTGGTCCTGTCCGATCGCGCGATCGACGAAACCGAAACGACAACGGTGTTCACCGTGCTAGGGGCGATGAGCTTCGCAGCGCTGCTGCCGTTCGGATTGTTGCTCTACAAGGGTGGACCAATTGGCCTGACGATGATGTATCTCGCGCCGCTTGTCACGCTGTGGGGCTTACCGATGCTGGCGACGGGGACGATCCTCTGGCGACGCATCAACAACAAGGAGCTTGTTTTTGCGAGAACAACGGGAACAGCGCTCGGCATTGTCGGCGTGATGATCGTTTTGGCGGGCATGGTCCTGGCCTGGCCCAATCCGGCGAGCATCGTGCCCGCTGCGTTGCTTAACTTCGCGATCTTCACTGCGCTCGCAGTGTTTCTCGAATTGCCGGTCGCGCATTTACTCGCGGCGAGCTGTCTGGGGTTGGCCTATCTAGTCACGTATCACGTCGCAGTCGGAAACATCCCCTGGGAAAACCTGCGCGTGATGTCTTTGCTCGAGGTTAGTCTGACGGTTGCAAGCGGACAGGCGTGGGTTGGTGCGTTTGTGCTTTTCGTCGTTGCGTCTGAATGGCTGTTTCATCGCAAGCGAGGACGTGATGCTGAGTACTACCTGATTGCTGCGGGTCTAATCGCTGCGCTGAGCCTCGTGCTCGTGACGTTGTTTGGCAAGTTGTCAGGCGAGGTTTACACGCTCTGGATGGTTTACGGGCTTTATGCGCTTGGCGGTTTCTGGATTGCCTGGCGGCGAAGATTGGTGCCGCTGGCGTGGGTCGGATCGGCGTTGCTGGTGGTCGCTCTCGCCGACGGGTTTACACATCCGCTGGCGCTTTCGTTCCCGTGGCAGACGGCTTTGCTGGTGCACGCAACGATCTGTGCGATTGCGGCGATTGTGTGTTCACGTAATCGGATGACGGCGATTCTTTCCGAAGCGCTGAATTACAGCGCACTGATCTCGGTTGTGTTAAGCGTGATCAGTCTGTTCCAGGCGAATCACTGGGAAGAGACCTGGATGCAGGCGCAACGAGTGTTTTGGATCGCCGGCATTCTGCTTATCTCGATGTGGCTCAATCGCAATCGACTGCTGCTCAACCTTTTTCAGATCGCGTTGACGTGCGCGCTTGTGCTTACGGTGAAAGCGACACTGCAACAGTACGACTGGTACTCGTATCTACCACACGCTTGGCTCCATCCGACCGCGTTACAGATTCAGGGAACTGTGCTCACGCTGTTCGTGCTCGCGTGGATCGCGGTTCGGATGATTGTTAGGCGACGAATGTCGGTTAGCCCGGTAGGTGCTCAAGGCCACTGGCTTAACGATGCATGGCAGCTACTCGACGACGGTATTGCGTTCGATCGGCTCGTTTCGTGGGCGCTGGTTGGGGCGTTCCTGCTGTTGGCAGTTTATGGATCGCTCGCCGGTGTGACGCAGGAGCTGGCTGCGTGGGGCAGTGGCTATCCAGGTTACGACGTAGCCGGCTTTCCTCATCAGGAAGCATTAGGTCTCGGATCATGGATCGTGCTCGGTCTTTTGACCATCGCGATGCTGGCGGACTACTTCGAACGACGTAGCGGCGTGTATCTACTCGGGGCGCTCGTGGTCCTTTCGGCGGCGATTCCGTTGCTTGCAGGATTGTTCGAACCACAGATCGCGACGGCAACAGCATGGCGTTGGTTTGCAGCGTTGTTCCTAATCGCCGGATCGATCCCGTTGTGGTACTACAGACCACCACAGCCTCATCTGCGGTCGCTCTTAATCATTCTCACGGTTGTGCCGCTGCTCGTTCTCACGTTCTATCCAGCCCTGCGAGCGATCTACTACATGCCGGTGCAGGGACCGGTTAGCGGTTTCTTCTCGTGGTTTGACGACGACTTCTCCTACGGCATACCCCTCGTGCTCGTTGCTTTCGCGATGATCGGCTACGCGTTGCGCGAGCGCCTGCCTGATTTCGCCTTCTTCGGCGGAGTTCTTTTTAATATGACGGTCACGCTCGCGTTTCTGCTGACTGTCGTGGCCGCGAAAGGCTTGATGGACCAGGCGGTATTGGTCCGGCTTGCGCAACTCAACGCGATCACGTTTGCGGTTTATGCATTGCCTTGGTTGAGCACGCGAGGTCGCTGGCTTCCGGCGTTGAAGCCCGCAACTGAGACGCTGGCAAACAACTTACTGATGCTACAAACCGGTTTGGCGCTTGCGCTGAACGTGCTGGTGATCGTACCGGCAGCCTACGCACTCGTCATGGCGCCGGGATTTGTAGCAAATGGAACGATTGCAGCCGGTGGTTTTCTCGGTTGGCTGTCGTTCGCGGTCACACTTGTGACGGCGGTATGGTTTGCAAGAACGCGCGAACAACGTCTGTCGCCGATCACGTTCGCGGGTGTGCTATGGGGTGTTGCATGTCTGGTTGCCTTCCGCATAGCGGACAGGAGCGGCTGGCTCGGATTACATGTGCTGACGGTCGGCGCGACCGTCGTTACCGGCGCGATGATTGCAGCATCCACTGTGTCTTCGGCTGCGCTTGCTCGGGCAGTTCGCAAGCTATTTCATATCGGCGGGTTCTGGGAATCGCAATGCCGTCAACTCGCGGTGGCCAGCGGCGGCATCGCCGTCTTCCTTAGTCTACGAACTGTCACGGATTCAAGTGCAACGCGCTGGTGGTCCATCGGGCCATTGCTGGTGCTGACGGCACTGGCCGCGATCCTGCATTGGCAAACACTGCGCCGGCGTTACCTGTATGTCGCCGGGATTCTGCTCAACACGTCGGTCACGCTGTGGTGGACGTTCATACTCACCGGCGAGAAGGGTCTTGGGAATTTCCTGCTGACGAATGTAATGGTCGCGAGCGTGGGGGGCATGCTCTGGTTGGCGCTCGAGCTGCGCGCGCGGCAACTGCGCGTGAAGGAAGGATACGCCGCTCTCTCGTTTCACAACGTCGTGGCGATTGCTACGAGCGCAATGCTGCTGTGCATCATCGTGGTCAGTATTGGCGCGCTGCGATCTGACTCCTTTCTGCTCGAGCTTCCCAGCCTGACGTGGGTTTCGTTTGCTTCTGTCGTTGCGTTAATGGCGGCAACGTTATGGGACAAGCGCGCGAAATACTCGGTCGCCGGACTCTACGTCTTGGGACTGTTCGCTGCCGCGATCGCCTTTCATCAAGTGGAGCCGAAAGCAGATCGTCTCCAGTGGACCATAACGATCTTCCTCGCGTTATATTCACTGCTCGTCGGACTACTCTGGCGATATCGCGAACGAGTGATCGAATACGCCGCCCGCGCCGGCATTCCTCGCCGCATAGCGCCTGGAACAACCGATCTTCCGTGGCTTGCGGCGTTTACGACCCTCGCCGTTTTCACAGTCGGCGTTTTGGCCTTCTGGATCGACCTCGAATTGCTCCGGTTTGCATTCCGTGTGACGGCGGCGCTCGCCGTAGTCGCGCAGTTCTTTACGATCGCCCAGTTTGCGGAAGGAAACAACGCAGAAGACTGGCGCCGCATGTCACTCGCCGTGCTGGTGATCGGTTTGGTGTTGTTCGGCTGGTCGTGGCTCACGCCAGGCATTAACGGCACGTGGCTGAATCGCAGTGTGATTCTGATGGTCGCCGGCTTCGGCTTAACCGCCCTTTACGCGTTGTTCCTCGAACGAGTACGAAACCATTGGCCCGACTGGTCCAATGCAGTGCGTTTCAGTGTGCCGTGGCTACTCGGCGGCGGCGTGCTCGCGTTGTTCTTCTGTCTCGGAACCGAAGTCTTCTATCAGATGACGTTCGGCGCTGTGCGTATCAATCCGTTTTCACTCGTCACCATCGGTCTGACGCTCGCTGCCGCCGTCGTGATCTGCGTGCTGTTTGCACTGTCGCCCGCCCACGATCCGCTGGTGCTTTCCGAGCGCGGCCGCATGCGCTATGTCTACGTCGCCGAGGTCATGTTGGCGTTGCTGTTCCTGCACGTGCGGCTCACGATGCCGTGGTTGTTCACGGGGTTCATTGAACGCTACTGGCCGCTTGCCGTGATGGTAATTGCGTACTTCGGCGTAGTCACGAGCGAATCGTTGCGACGACGCAGAGTGCTTGTGCTCGCACAACCGCTGGAACGAACCGGCGTGTTTCTACCGCTCTTGCCGGTGCTTGGTTTCTGGCTCGCCTCTTCAGAAGTCGACTTTTCGTTGTTGCTGTTCGTGGTTGGCGGATTGTACGGACTCTTGTCCGTGCTGCGACGTTCGTTTGGTTTTGGCGTGTTGGCGGCAGTCGCGGGAAATGTGGGGCTTTGGTACATCCTGCACCGCACTGCTGATTATCAGTTCCTGCAACATCCCCAGTTGTGGCTGATTCCGGTCGCGCTTTCGGTGTTGCTGGCGGCTTACTTGAACGAGAAAAACTTGAGCGAGGACCAGATGGCGGGAATCAGGTATCTCGCACTCGTTACGATCTATGTGTCGTCGACTGCTGACATCTTTATCAACGGCGTCGCGAATTCCCCGTGGCTGCCGCTTATTCTCGGTTCGTTCTCTCTCGCCGGTGTGTTCGCCGGAATCATCTTTCGCATTCGCGGGCTGTTGCTGCTCGGATCTGTGTTCTTGTTGCTGTCGATCATCACGATGATCTGGTACGCGTCGGTGAACCTCGGTTGGACGTGGCTGTGGTACGTGGCCGGGATCGTCACGGGCGCGACGATCATCTTCATGTTTGCGTTGTTTGAGAAGAAACGCAGTGAAGTCATGCGTGTAGTTGAAGGACTGAAAGAGTGGGAACGATAAGATTGAAATCCGTGGTAAATTCCGTCCTCGATGATAAAACTCCTGCTTCTTGTTTCTCTTGCTATCGTTATTCCCTCGGTCCAGGCACAGCAGCTTGGTTTGATCCAGAATGTTGACGGTCGCAAGACTGTTAGCCTTGACGGGCCGTGGCAAGCGATTATCGATCCTTACGAATCCGGGTTTTACGACTACCGGTACCAGCCGAGCGCGAATGGTTATTTCAAGAACGCCAAGCCTAAGACAAAGAGCGACCTGATCGAGTACGACTTCGACAAGTCGGGGACGTTGAAAGTTCCCGGTGATTGGAATACGCAGTCGGACCAGTTGTTCTTTTATGAAGGGACGGTCTGGTACAAGAAATCATTTGATTATCAGCTTCAATCGGGCAAGCGGCTGTTTGTTTATTTCGGTGCGGCGAATTATGTCGCGGACGTTTATCTGAACGGAGAGAAAATCGGGCAGCATGAAGGTGGGTTTACGCCGTTCAATTTTGAGATAACGAAGGTCGTGCGCGAGAAGGGAAACTTTCTCGTCGTCAAAGTTGATAACAAGCGACGTCGTGATGCGGTACCGACGTTGATGACGGATTGGTGGAACTATGGCGGGTTAACTCGTCAGGTTGCGCTCGTCGAAACGCCGTTGACGCTCGTGCACGATTATTTGATCCAGCTTGAGAGGGGTAGTTTGGATCGGGTCCGAGGTTGGGTTCGATTAAACGGTTCGCGGCTTGTTCAGCATGTGACGATCCGCATTCCCGAGGCGGGAGTCAATCGAGCGTTTACGACCGATGCGAATGGCTTCGCGGCGATCGACTTTCGTGCGGATTTGAAGTTGTGGTCTCCAGAGGATCCGAAACTCTACGACGTGCTCGTGGAGACGGACGCGGATCAAGTGCGCGACCGAATTGGGTTTCGCAGTATTGAGGTGCGGGGCACGGAGATTCTGTTGAATGGACGGCCGATCTTTCTGCGCGGGATTTGCGCGCATGAAGAGGCGCCGCTTCGTGGTGGACGCGCTTACAGTCGTGAGGATGCGTTAACGCTGCTTGGTTGGGCGCGCGAGTTGGGCGCCAACTTCGTTCGGTTGGCCCATTATCCGCATAACGAGGTCATCATTCGTGAAGCAGACAAGATGGGAATCCTGCTCTGGTCGGAGATTCCGGTCTACTGGACCATTCAGTGGGAAAACCCCGCAACGCTAGAGAACGCGCGCAATCAGTTGAGCGAGATGATCCAGCGGGACAAGAATCGTGCTGCTGTTGTGATCTGGTCGGTCGCTAACGAAACTCCGCTTAGCGACGCGCGTCTCTCGTTTCTTAAAAACCTGGTGTCGCACGCTCGCAGTCTTGATTCGACGCGACTGCTCTCCGCTGCGATGGAGCGTCACTACATCAATCCGACGACGCAGATGATCGACGACCCGCTTGGCGAGTTTCTGGATGTGCTTGGTTGTAATGAATATGTCGGCTGGTACGACGGTCTGCCTGAAAAAGCCGATCGAGTCGAATGGAAGTCGAAGTATGACAAGCCGTTGATCATGAGTGAATTCGGCGCCGACGCGTTGTACGGTCACCACGGCGACACCTTGACGCGTTGGACTGAAGAATACCAGGAGGATCTCTACCGCCGGCAAATCGGTATGCTGCGCAAGATCTCGTTCCTTCGCGGCACCTCTCCCTGGATCCTGATGGACTTTCGCTCCCCCCGCCGCCCCCTACCCGGCATCCAGGACTACTGGAACCGCAAAGGCCTCATCTCAAATCGCGGCGAGAAGAAGAAGGCATTTTTTGTCATGCAGCAGTGGTACAGAGAGTTGCGAGAGAAATCGGGTAAATGAGATTGGCTAAGATTCAGCTGTAAGTATCCCGCACAAAGTTCGTGGATCGATGTTCCCGCCGGAGACGATGCAGACGACTCTACCGTTACCTGCCTGACCAGCTAACGCACATGCGACGGGGCAGGCGCCGGCGCCTTCGGCGATGACGTGATTGCGTTCGGCCATTAGGCGGAGGGCGGAGGCGACGGAGTCCAGATCGGCGACGAGTGAGCCGTCGATCAGACCCTGAGCGCGATCGAGCATCTGCGGGAAGACGAGACGAGCGCCAATGCCGTCGACGAACGATGGTTTGTAATCGACAGATTGCGGTGAACCGGCGGCGAGCGAAGCAGTCAGCGGCGCCGCTGTTGCGACTTCCGCTGCGTAGATCTTGCAGTTTATGTTTAAGGCACGCAGCGCGGTGGCGATACCGCAAGTAAGTCCGCCACCACCCCACGGAATTACAACCGCATCAAACTCCGGCAGATCTTCCACGATCTCGAGCGCAATCGTGCCGTTGCCGGCCATCACGTTTAAATCGTCGAATGCATGAATGAATGTTGCTTCAACCCCCGGGAAGGCGCGTTCTTCAAACGCTCGCCACCATTCTTCAAACGGCACTTTAATAACTCGACCGCCAAGCCGTTCTATTGCGCGAACCTTCGTGTCCGGCGCGGTCTCGGGCGCGACGACCGTGCAGGGAATGCCAAGCTCGCGAGCGCGCCACGCAACGCCCTGAGCCATGTTGCCTGCCGACGCCGTCAACACCCCGCGCGACAGCATTTCCGGCGTCGAATGGCCCATCGCATTCGCGGCGCCGCGAATCTTAAACGAGCCTATCGGTTGAAGATTCTCGAGCTTGAGATAAATCTCGGCGGGCGCGTCGGTGACGTTCAGGCGGACGAGCGGGGTGCGGATCGCGGCGTTCGCGATCATGTTTCGAGCGTCGTTAATTTCGGAAAGAGATGGGAGCATTAACCGAAGTCGATCCACGTACCGGCATTGGCTTCTTGTGCTTGCCGATACAAATAATTAGCGGCGGCAAGGTCCTCAACTGCCAGGCCTAACGATTTGAATAACGTGATTTCCTCGGGCGATGTGCGACCCGGTTTCTGTCCTGTAAGAACCTCACCGAGTTCAGCGCGAATGTGTTCTGGTCCAATCGCGCTTTCACGCATTGCAAACAGGTAGTCACCAGCTTCGTTCAATGTCGACTCCCGACGATCGACAAACAATGCCGACTCGGCGATCGTCGCAGTATCGACCTCACGGGCGAGTGGCGTGCTCGAACCTACGACATTCAAATGAACGCCCGCTGAGATCCACTCGCGTTGAACGACCGGTTCTTTAGAGTTTGTGACAGTCGCAACCAAATCTGCGCCGTCTAAAGCCTTAGCAACAGAATCAACCGGCTCAATCGCAAACGGAACATTCCCGCTCATCTCTTTCGCCAATTGTCCAGCATGTTCAATACTCCTACTCGCGACGCGGCAACGTTTGATCGGTCTAACTTCCGCCATCGCTTTCAAATGCGTACGTGCCTGGACTCCCGCTCCGATTATTGCGAGATCGGAAGCGTCTTCTCGCGCGAGCAGGTCTGTCGCGACTCCGGAAACAGCAGCAGTGCGAATAGCAGTGATCGCCGACGCATTCATCAACGCCAGCAACTCGCCCGTCTCAGCGCTGAAGAGCAGCACCGCACCCTGATGCGCATCTTTACCCTTCGCCGGATTCCCGGGGAACACACAAACGGTCTTCAAACCATAAGCCGCGTCATCACCGCCAACGTACGATGGCATCAATCCCATCACACCCGCTGCATTCGGCGGCCGAACGATCGTGCGCAACGGCTGATGCACCTCCCCTGACGCAAGCTTGATAAGCGCCTCACGCATCAGCGCGATGCACTCCTTCATCGGCAGAAGTTCTACAACCTCATCGTGATTCAGTATCAGGATCTTCATGGCGCACGGAATCTATCATATGGTGCAATGACTTCCGCACCGACACGGCGTTTAGCGGTGCCGGCCGCGAGAGATCGCGCGCGTAGCCACAACGCTCATAAAACTCAACTGCCTCGATTGCTGCGTTCGATCGCATTTCATCGCAACCTTGCGCTGTCGCAAACGCTTCCGCCAGACGAAGTAAGACACGTCCGTGGCCCAGTCGCTGTAGATCTTCGCGAATAGCGACGCGCCGCAACCACGCGACACGCGCAACGATGTCCAGACGAAGAACGCCGAGAACAGCGTCTCCATAAACCAGAATTAGCGGATGATTACCCGGCTTCGTATCGTCCGGATGGTTCTCGATGTACGCTTCCGCCTTGCCGCGATTTTCAAACAGCACCTTGCGGCGAATAGCGTGAAACGCTCGCCATTCTTCGTCCGTCTGCGGTGTTCTCAATGCGTGCTGAAACCCTGCCATGCGGATCTATCGTATACTCAACCGCTGAAAGTCGAACCCAGTGAGCTTACAAAACAATGAATAAAATTTACTTTTACGTCGCTCTCGCAGGTGCGCTGTTATTCGCCGCGCCTTCAGTTCACGCCCAGGACATGGTTTGGCCGCAATTTCTTGGCCCGCAATCCAACCCGGTGGGCACTCACGCGAAGCTGGCGGATCGTTGGTCCAAGACGGATAACGTCGAGTGGTCTCTGGAAGTGCCGGGCCGCGGCTGGTCGTCGCCAATCGTCACCGGCGGCAAGGTGTACCTAACGACGGTAACAACCGACGGCAAGTCGAAAGCCCCGCAAGTCGGCACCGAATACAGCAACGAGTACGCCGCGGAGTTACAAAAACAAGGTCTCTCGGGTGCGGAAATAATGAAACGCCTCAACGAGCGCGACATCGAGCTCCCGAACGAGGTCAACCTGCATTACTTTCTTTATTGTCTCAACCTGAAGAGCGGTAAGGTTGAATGGGCCAAGGAATTTTTCACCGGTCGCCCGCCCGGCGGCCGCCATCGCAAAAACAGTTTCACGTCAGAGACCCCGGTAACCGACGGCAAGTTTATCTACCTGTACGTCGCGAATCTTGGACTGTGGGCATTCGACCTGAAAGGTAACCAGGTTTGGACTACCCCGATGGAGTTAAACCCGATCTATCTCGAGCTGGGAAGCGGCGCCTCGCCCGCGTTGGCGGGAGACCTCCTCGTCGTTTTGTGCGACAACCAGAAACAGCAATACGTCGCCGCTTACGACAAGAAAACCGGTAAGCAGATGTGGCGCACCGATCGCGATCTCGGTGGCCGGCAACCTCCCGTACAACGTTCCGGATGGTCCACACCGTTTGTCTGGCGGAATGGGCAGCGTACCGAGATCATTACCGTTGGACCACTGACGGCCATTAGTTACGACCTTTCCGGGAAAGAGTTGTGGCGGTTGTCAGGGATGTCGATGACACCCGTGCCCACGCCGTTCGCTTACGAAGGTTTGCTTTTCATTAACGGCGGGCGTGGCCGTTCGTTGTTTGCGCTGAAGCCTGGTGCTACGGGTGACATCACGTTGAAAGAAGGTCAGACTTCAAATGACTATGTCGTTTGGTCGCAGCCGCGCGGCGGAACGTATCTGCCGTCGTCGGTCGCTTACCAGGGAGCGGTGTATACGCTGACAGAAACGGGCATCCTTAATCGTTTCGACGCGAAGACCGGAGCGCAATCGTATAAGACGCGAATCGATACGGCGGCGACGAACTTTACCACCTCGCCGTGGGCTTACAACGGTAAGCTGTTCTGCCTGAGTGAAGAAGGGCAGACGTTTGTCGTCGAGACTGGTGAACAGTTCAAGTTATTGCACGTGAACGAACTGGATGATTTTGTTCAAGCGTCGCCGGCGCTTGTTGGTGAACGTCTGCTGATCCGAACAGAACGCCGGCTCTACTCGATCCGCCGTAAAGCTTAAGACCGCCTCACATCAGGCGGCGAAGCCGCGGTAGTAAGATCGGCACTCGCGAAGCCGGTGGGAGACTTTTACCGGTGACGCGTCAATTACTGTCGACAGCCGCCGCAGTCACTTTGTCGTGAGTGCTGGTTGAAAACGCGCAAGTCGCGACGGTAGCCCTCGACGATGTCGAGAATGAAGCGAATGTCGCCGTCTTCCATGTTCGGATAACGGCGATACGCTAACGCCGCCGAGGTGTCGAGCGCGTTCAGTGCCTGCGAGTAGCGGCCACGCCGTGCGAGCCCGGTCATTTCGAGCAGCGAATCGGCAAGCTGCGCGATCGTATAGTTCTTCTTCACCTCAACATCGGTCAGCAGCTCGCACGATTCGTTTTCAGCCGGGACCAGTCGCGCCTCCTTCACTTCTTCCACCATGCACTTGCGTCTCACGTCGTAGTACGACAGCCGCACCTTCACCGAGGTCGTGCTCTTCACGGAATCGGCGCGAAACTTCGCCATCACCACCTGCGTCAGGCCGTTGTTCATGTCATCCAACTTGATCGAGACACTTCCATTTCCATGACGCGGCTCGTAGCCATAGATTTTCTCCAATTGCAAACCCGCGCCGTAGTCGATCCTCACTTCAACTCGTTTCGCGATTGACGAGATCAGACTCTGCACTTCGTTCACAAAAACCTTATCGATGTCTTTGTAATCGGAAATGAAGTGATAAAGCCCGCGTCCGGATCGCGCGAGAGTGCGCAGCAGATCGTTGTTTAGATCGTTTCCAACACCGATGGTTGAAAGATCGACGCCCTGCTCGTTGAACTCTGACGATTCAGCAGCGATGCGCCCAGGATCGACAACGCCCTCATTCGCTATGCCATCAGTGAGCAAGATGACGCGGTTGGTCGCACCGGAGCGGAGATGCTTCTTCGCTTCCGCGTAACCCAACATCAATCCGCCGTGCAGATTCGTCGAGCCGTTCGGCTCGAAACAATCGATCGCGCGTCTCAACGCATAACCATCGCCGATTGTGCGGGCCGGGTACAAAATTTCCGCCAGGGAATCGAATGCAACGATCGAGATGATGTCATTACCACGCAGCCGGCCGATCATCGCGTGCAAACCACTCTTCACGCGCGCCATCTTGTCGCCCGCCATCGAACCGCTTTTATCGATCACAAGCACGAGATTCAGCGGACGCAGGTCAGTACGCTCGTTAACTTCCGCGGTGGTAAACCCGATCTGCAACACGGCTTCGCGTTGCCAACGCGAGATCTCTCCGCTGCCCCAACGCGTGTCCATTGCCACGGACTGGCCCGCCTTCGGCAGAGGCAGACGGTGTTTGTGATAGTTAATGAATTCATCGACAACTATTTCATCGGGTACTCTGAAAACGGGAGCGGGCGCGCTGTAAACGGTGTACGACCCTGACGACGATGGATACTGTGAAGTGGCGGGCGGCGGTGTATACGGGCTAGAGCTAACACCCGCGCGGGCGCGGGAAACGGAAGCGGCCGATGTGTTCGACTGCGCCAAAACAAAGGTGGAGGAACATGAACAGAGCAGTGCTAACGCGAGGACCTTCTCGAAGAAACGATAGACCTTCATCGCCTTTCTCCTATTTGTCTTGGAACTTACAAGTTGAGAGCGGGGAGCCCGGTAGAACTAATCCCTTTGGGAAACAGAGATTCAGCGGGCGCGATTTAAGTTGCTTTGGCTCACGAAAGAAAAGAGGCGAAAGAAAAATACCTAGATGCGGCGTGAGTCGTAGGCCCAGTGGAGCAGCGCTTGTCGTTGTTTGGGCCGGCATTCGATATCACCCTTCGGACAGTTCTTCCTCACCTGGGCGATATGCCGCCGTATAGCGCGCCAGCGTTTGATCTGCCTTTCGTCGTCAGGACAACGACGGCCCATGTAGTAACGGCAATACCACTGAAACCAACCGCGCGGATCTTCGTGATAGATCCAGCCCTTTTTCTTCCAGTATGAAAGCGGTTTTGAAGCATTAACGCCGAAGTAGTTCAACTTCGGATCGTGTCGCTCTGCGCAGAGTTTTGCGCGGCGAAACCATGAGGATGGAAACTCAGCGATGCAATCGGTCATGTATTTACCGCCGAAGACGCCCAGTTCAAGCATCTCGCGCGGTGTCAACTCGGGTTTGAAATCAGGATGGAAGTTTCGCCCCGCAGGCTCGGTGCAGAAGTAGACGTAGCTCGATTGCATCAAGTCGTTGACTGCGACGCGTCGTCTTTTCATCGACGATTATTAGAACAGAACTCGATCGATGACGCGATGCGTATATCGCGATTACGAACCAGAACTCATGGCGCAAAACAAACTCGGGCCGGATCGCTCTGGAGGTTATCGACGTGCAGCCTGAGTCTGAAACATTTATGGCCGATACTCGGCAACAACCTGATATTGAGCTGTTTCAACCAGAACTGTCCCGGAACATCGCCAACGAATTCGACTGGCAGCGGATACACGAGATGATTCGGATCTTCCGCTGTCAGTATCGTTTGAGACGGATTCTTCACGTCCTCGAGGTTCCTCGCGAAGATCACCACTCGCGCCATTCCATCATCTGCAAATTCCATCGGATGAAAAATCGAGAAGGGTGGCCCAATGAAACTTACTGAATCGAGTAGCAGTGCGACGTCAGTATTTTGGATCGTCACGATTTGAGGACGCAGCCGGCCCGTGAAATCGATTCTTACATCCGCGGCCAGGTCGTTAACCTCATGGTTCAGCGGAGCAACAACTAAGAAACCCTGCGCCACAGGAGCGATGGTGTAATGCTGGCCCGCAGGAAGGTTGGTAAACGAATAATTACCATCCTTGTCAGTCATGACTGAGCTAATCTGCGACTGGACCAGATGAACATTTACGCCAGGGATGCCGGCGCCGTTCGGTTTCGTCAGTCGTCCTAAAATCGTGTGGCGGTTAAGAGTGCCGCTGAAGTCGATTCCAGCTACGTCTCGCGACGGACGCACCACGGTGTGGCTCGCGTTTGTGAACTCGTAATGACGCTTGCTGACCGTGACAGTGTAAGTGCCGGTTGTTGGCAAATTAGTAATGCGGAAGTTGCCCAGCGCATCTGTAAGCCCGGCGGCCGATTGCGAACCGCTCAACGTGATCGTCGCACCGCTAAGCGGGTTTCCAACTTCATCCTCAATATTGCCCGAGATTGAAAAGTTCTGCTGCGGGTCGCTTTCGAGATAATCACTCAATGCGTTGCGCTGTTCGGTCAGACAAGCGTTGTCGGTTCCGCATCTGATCAGCAAGTCGGACCAGTAGAAGTGAGCCGCCGGCTCGGGTTGTCTGCCCAACACGGAAACAAACCGCTGGCGTACGTACTGCACCGGATCATTTTCAGGCTCCGTTTGCATCTCGGTGGTCGTTTGGGCCTTCGAATCAAGCCCGCCGTAAATCGAATTGATTACCGTCAGCCGCTCGGTGCTGTCGTCGGCGCGTATTCGATCTGCTTTCTCGATGCACGTCAGGCGATCGAGTATGGCGTGGGAGGTTCGAATGAAATCGATCGCCGCGCCTGTGTTCTGGCTCCAACCATAATGTGAATTCTCGACCAGCACGTTGCGCACGTCGAAGAACTGGTGACCCGCCGTACCGAGATTCGAAACATTCATTTTGAGACCCGAGATATAAACCAGGTCGATTGGGTCAATGGGAAAGCCCCACAGATGAGGAAACGCAGTAATACCGATCCAACCACCCTCGTCGAAGAAAGTGTCGCGTATCACAGCTTCACGGCGCGGGGAGTCATGAGTTCTTGGCGCGACGCCCGCGAGGTTGATCCATGAGAGCGGCGATCCGAGTCCCATCCTGCCGAAATAGGATCTCAGACCGTAATCGATGAAGATCGAATTCGAGATGCTGAACCTCTTCCACTCGATGTTCTCGATGATTGGCGCGTAAGCACCGCTGTTCGCGGCGCTGCCAAGAACCATACTGCTCTCGACGGACAGCTCGCACCGCACAGCGCGAATGATGTTTCCGCCGCCGAGTCCCGGCACAGCGCCAAAAGTGGCGATGCCGTAGAACTCGGAGTGACGAACTGTGGCGTGTTTGATGTCGATCAAAAACAGCGTGATGAAGGCATCGCTGCTGCTTGATTCGATGCCGGTGAAGGCGAGGTGTTCGACCGTTAAGTTGTTAGCGTTGCGCAGCGTGATCGCGCTTTGCGTCGCGCCTGTGGCGGGAATGAATTCCGAAACGAGATCCAGACTTTTCGCGAGATCGTTACCGCCCGCTGTTGGCGGAGCAGGCATCGTGTCGGACGGTACACCTTGAATGATTACGTTCGCGCCGGCGAAGTCTCTCACCACCGGCGTCCGAATCAGGTATAGACCAGCCGGAATGTTGAGCGTGCCGCCTCCAGCGGCGGCGACTGCGTCGAGGGCCCTTTGCAAAGCTGGACCATCATCGCTTACGCCGTCACCGGCCGGATCGAAATCAGGGAGATTGAAGACGTTTGTCTGGGCACTTGCTGTAAAAGAACCGAAAATTAGGATTGCAATAAGCAAAGTTATCCGTTGCCGCACGAGTATTCGAGTGTATTGGTCCATATTCTTCTAGTTATCGGCGGTGAAGGAGAGGGCGAATTGGGAAGCCCAAAGTAAAATACAAACAAGCCAAACATTACGCAACATGTTTTTACAGATCGGTCAAAATGGTCCATGGACCACGGACCGCACAAGTTGCGCGGTCCGTGATTTTTCGGAGTGTGAGGTAATTATTTAGGGTCGAGTTTTCGGCCGGCGTTCAGATGGTCCCAATTCATGATGGCGTTGAAAATCAGGAAGTAACTGCCTTTCGTTTGCCCACGCCAGAATGGATTGGTTGAAAACAGGAGTACGTGACCGTTACCGGAAGGCACGTCAATGATGGCCGCGCGCTGCGCGATCTCATCGCCGTTGTCCAGCAATCCGGAAACAAACAGATCGCGACTGTCGGCATAGCGCATCACCACGCGCGGACGCTGATTCGGCGGGATCAATCCGACCGCGTTGCGTCGTTGTTCGTCCATCACGGGTGGCGCCTGCCACACTTCCACTCTTGGTGGCGGCTCCGGAATGTCGACCGGTGGACGTCCCTGCGGTTGATCCGGATCGTCGGGTGTGCCACGACCGGTTGCGCGCGGCGCCTGGCGTGACGGACGCCCGCCAACGCCGTTGTTGAGACTGTAGATCGCACCATTCATGCAGTACATCGCGAGGGTGTCGCCGTATCCGTACGCGATCGGACTGTCGCCATCGACCATTTTGGTGCGAAGGATTGCGCCAACTGCTTTTAAGCGTGAGGAACGACTCGTCGTAACGCCCGCCGTGAAGCCGACGTTGATCGCAAAATCCGAAGTATCGTCGATGGTGATAAAGAGTCCGCCGTCTTTGATGAACTTTTGCAGGTTCTGCAATCCGGTCCAACCGAGTCCGGGACGCATATCGTCGGTTTCGTCGATGCCCCCAAGGTTTGGCGTCAACGCCGTCTTTCGCCACGGCAGTGGATTACCGTACATCGGCCTGCCGTTGATGATCGCCTGCGCTCCGCTTCCGACCGGACCAAACAAGATGACGTCGTACTTCGCTTTCAGGTTTGAATCTCGCGATGCATCCTGCGTGCTGATGTAAGTGAAAGGGACTTGCAGGTGATCGAACCCGAGCCGGAACCAGCCTTCGTCCTGCGTGTTGAGCCACGTGTGCATGATCGCGACGCGGGCGGCGCGCACCGGGTGTGTCTTGACCGACGGCGCATCGTTGACGGCGTAGACCTGAACGCCGAGTTCGTTGGCGACGCGGCGCACGTCTGCTTCGGACGCGCGACGAATAATGAACGAGCCGCGATTGAACTTCCGTCCCGCGGCGTCAAACGGTTCTTCCGCCGCTTCCATCTCGACGTCTTTCAAACGATAACGGAACGTGACGAGCGCGTTGTCGGCATTGTGATTGACGAGATAGACGGTGCTCGCGCTGCCGGTGACGCCGCCCGGCGACTTGATCTCAGTGGTGATACGCTCCATCGGCGCCGTTAACACTTTGACGTCTGTGACGCGGACGACTTCGACGTTTGCGAGTTCACCCATGGTCCAGGCGGTGTCGTCATAAATGTCTTGTTGCGGATCGTTAGGCGCCCAATACTGGTAATCTAGAAGAGCGTCGGCGATACGGCTGTAAGGTTGGTCCATTCGGACGATGTAAGTGCCCGCCGGGAATGTTCGGTCTTCCGTTTTTGGTGCGGGAGACGGCGAAGCAGACGGACTCGCACCTGCCGCTGGTCGTGGCGCTTCCGCGCCCGCTTTCCGCTTGGTTGCAACGGTGAATGGCGCTGTCGCTTTGCTGATCTCAACGCCCTGCGCTTGCAACGTGCGAAGGAGTTCGGCCTGATTGCCGGCGCGCAGTTCGTTGCCCGGAAAAACGTATGCGGCGGGGCCTTCGTTCTTCGGCTTGTCGATTGATCGCTTGCTCTTCAGGTAGAAGTTTTTGAGGAACAGTTTTCCGTTGTTGGCGAAGTAATGCATCGTCGTCAACAACGCAGTCTGCTGGTAGTTGTTGTTGTTGCGCTGCGACCATTTCGCTTTGGGCAGCGGCGGGTTTTGACGATACCAGGTGCGCTGGTAATCGCTCGGCGAAAGTGTTCGTTCGAGCGTGTCGGCGCCCGCGTTGCCGAAAGTCTCGTACAGACGGCTGATGCCGTTGTGTGTCGCCGCGATGAACATCAGGTAGCCCGGCGACCATGTATCGAAGTTGCCATGTGCGAAAACGCCGGGCATGCCAAACTTCGTCATTTCGGAAACGTTGTGCCATCCGATCATCTGCCATTCGTCGGTCAGAATCGGATCGACCCACGCGTTGTATGGACCATCGCCGACGGTGTTGTCGTAGAGATAGGGCACCGATTCGTGCAGGTCGTGCAGCACCTGCGGCTTCCATGAAATGTACGTGTTGAGGACGTTGCGCGTGAGTTTCAACGACAATCCGATCGCGTCGCGATTGTTGTCGTGCGCAACGTATTTTCCCCAGTAGATCAGCGATGGCCAGTTGCTGTTCGGGTTTGCGAGGTGCCAGTTGTAAATGTCGACCGCGCGATTGCGGCCATCAACTTCGACGACGGGAGTGATCAACGTCACCATTTGATCCCGGATCGCTTTTACGTAAGGACTGTTATCGACTACGAGTCGATATGCCAGTTCCATCAGCGCGGTTGGCGAGCCGGTTTCGTTCGCGTGAATTGCGCCGGTTATGTAGTAAACCGGGAACGAAGCGCCGACGAGTCGATCGGCCTCAGCCTCGTCCATCTTGATCGTGCGTGGATCGGCCAGTTTGTGCAGTCGCGCGCGGTTTTCTTCCAGTTTCGAGAGTAACTGTTCGGAAGCAACGGCCACTGCGATCATTTCGCGACCTTCCTCGGTCGTGCCGATCGAATACACCTTCACGCGCGGGCTCGCGCGCTCCAGCATGCGCATGTACTTGTAGACGTCTTCCGCGTAGGGCAGCTTTCCGGGCGCGCCTGCAACATCGCCGAGTACTGCTTTCGGTGTCGGCACGTCCGACGACGCGGGAAGGTAATCGGTTAGCGGCGAGTTGAAGTATGGCGCGGTCGTGTATTCGCGGATCTTGTTTGTGTATTCCTGATCGATTGGTTGATTCGGATCGCGGGCCGGTTTGATCTGAACCTGAGCATTAGTGACTGTTACAAATGTTGTTAGAGATAGCAGGAGTAGAAGCGACCGAACGGGGCGCGAATGGGTCATATAGTTTTGTCCTCCGCTGGCTTTTAACATAATCTGTGAGGCGATGTCGAAGGAATCGAAGAGTGCCGGCGGCTTGCCTGCGATCGTTGCAACTGTGAAAACGCTTTCTGCGGAGACAGGGCTTATTCGCGGTGCGCGAACGATGCTGAAAGTCAATCAGTTCAACGGCATTGACTGTCCTGGTTGCGCCTGGCCGGAGCCGGATCGGGAGCGATCGCATTTCGAGTTTTGCGAGAACGGCGCGAAGCATATCGCAGACGAAGCGACGACGAAACGAGTCACGCCAGAGTTCTTTCAGCAGTGGAGTGTTGCGGGTCTCGAGCAGCAATCGGATCAATGGCTCGGCGCGCAGGGAAGAATCACGCATCCGATGTTGCTGGCGCGCGGTGCGACGCATTACGAACAGATTAGTTGGGATGGTGCTTTCGAACTAGTCGCGGATGAACTTAATTCGCTGAACTATCCCGACCAGGCCATCTTCTACACTTCCGGCCGCACCAGTAACGAAGCCGCGTTCCTTTATCAACTCTTCGTGCGGCAGTTTGGCACTAACAATCTTCCCGATTGCTCGAACATGTGTCACGAGTCGAGTGGTTCAGCGTTGAGCGAGACGATTGGCGTTGGCAAGGGAACGGTGACGCTCGAGGATTTCGATCGCGCGGAAGCGATCTTCGTGATCGGTCAGAACCCTGGTACGAACCATCCGCGCATGTTGAGCGCGCTCGAACACGCAAAGCGAAACGGTTGCAAGTTGGTACATATCAATCCTTTGCCGGAAGTTGGCATGACGCGATTCAAGCATCCGCAGCATGTGTTGGCGATGTTTGGATCTGGAACGGAACTGGCAGACTTGTTTTTGCAGGTACGCATCAACGGTGATGTCGCGTTGCTCAAGGGCATCTCGAAAGCAGTGTTGGCGCATGAAGGAGCGCTCGACCAGGAATTCATCGCAGCGTACACGATTGGGTTTGACGCATTTGCCGATTCGGTGCGTGCTGTGTCGTGGAATGACATTGTCGAACAGAGTGGAGTCTCGCAGGAACAGATCGAGCAGGCCGCACAGATCTTCATAGAATCGAAGCGAACGATTTTCTGTTGGGCCATGGGCCTGACGCAGCACCGCAACGCCGTCGCGAACATCCAGGAGATTGTTAACCTGATGTTGTTGCGCGGACAGGTGGGCCAACCGGGAGCCGGGTTCTGTCCCGTACGTGGTCACAGCAACGTGCAGGGCGATCGAACGATGGGTATCTGGGAACGTCCCACGGCG
>DASRPN010000102.1:0-32922 GCA_035646355.1 Pyrinomonadaceae bacterium
GAGAATTCCACGCAGCTCCTCGTTTGCCGCATCCTTGAACGCGCGATTCACATCTTCCGCGGTCGTTTCAGTCTCGAGGTCCATCACGACGTCCACCAGCGAAACGTTCGGCGTCGGCACGCGCACCGAGATGCCGTCAAACTTGCCTTTCAGTTCCGGCAACACCAGCGCCACCGCCTTCGCCGCTCCCGTGGAAGTCGGAATCATCGACAACGCGGCTGCCCGCGCACGTCTCAGATCCTTATGCGGCAGATCAAGTAGCTGCTGATCGTTGGTGTACGAGTGGATCGTCGTCATCTGCGCCGAACGAATACCAAACTTCTCATGGATCACTTTCGCCACCGGCGCCAGGCAGTTGGTCGTGCACGACGCATTCGAGATCACATGATGAGAGGCGGGATCATAGTTCTCTTCATTCACTCCCAGCACGATCGTGATGTCTTCGTTCTTGGCCGGCGCTGAGATGATCACTTTCTTGACACTACCGCGCATGTGCTTCTTCGCGTCTTCCGCCTTAGTAAAAATACCGGTCGATTCCACGACGATCTCAGCGCCGACCGACTCCCAATCAATCGCGGCCGGATCGCGTTGCGAGAAAACGCGGAACTCGTCGTTCCCGACCTTGATTCCGTTTTCAGTGGTGCTGATGTCGTGGTCGAGATTGCCAAGCACAGAATCGTACTTCAGCAGGTGTGCGAGCGTTTTCGTGTCCGTGAGATCGTTGACGGCGACGAAATCGATGTCCGGATCACCGATGGCGGTGCGATAAATATTTCGTCCGATGCGTCCGAAACCATTGATACCAACCTTAACTGCCATTTCTAAAAATCCTCCTGCTGATGCTAATAAATGCGGCGGTTGTGCCGTTTTTGGGATTAGAACTGTTGCAATTGTGGGACAGAGTCTCGCCTTTCGCTGTTGGCAGTGTCAAGCGAGACCCAAGTTTGCTTAGAGATCACGCGGAATCCATTGGAAATCCAAGCGATTTTATGAAACTGCACTTTTGCTGGTAACGTAGTAAACGCTTGAAGCGGCGGACTGTCGTTTGCCAGAATGTCTTCGTTTCAGTTCCCTTCTCCTTTGCACTGGGAAATGAAGGAATCACTTTTTAAGGAGCTCTTCGTCTGATGTTAACTTTTACGTCTCGTACTTTAGTCAGGGCAGTGATTCTGTCGAGTGTCTTGTTTGCAGGAACAAGCGCGGCACTCGCGCAGGTACCAACATCCACGCCCCGACCCAGTCCCGCTCCGGGCGACCCAACGCGGCCCCCGGGACAGGACCCAGTCCCCGGAACCACGCCGGCGACCAATCCGCAAGCACCTCCGGGGACGCAGCAAACAAGTCCGACTACACCGCCAGGAACAGTGCGACCGGCCCAGACGCCAGCGCCAACTCCACCGAGCGGCGAAGCTACGGGACCAGTGCGCGAGCCAGTGATTCCTGCTTTTCAGCCACGTCCGTTGCCGCCGGTTCCGAGTCTTCAGCGTTTGGGTGTAGGAACTGAGACGCTCCCACTCTCGCTGAACGACTCTATAAAGCGCGCGCTTGAAAACAACAATGACATCGAAGTCGCGCGCGATGACGTTCGCTTTGCCGAAACTCAATTAAGAGCGCTCGAAGGCATCTTCGATCCGGTATTTTCGATCAACCCGCGGTACGACAAGCGCATTTCGCCGCAACAGAGTTCGTTGGGTGGTGGTACTGACACCGGTACCACCAGCACCACAACTTATTCGTTTAATCCGGGAATCAACAAACAGTTCGGACGCGGCGGCGGCAGCTACTTCCTTCAATTCGACAATTCACACACGAACACCAGCAACAGTTTCAGCTTGCTGAATCCGTTTTGGTCGTCGAACCTGTCGCTCACATTTAACCAGCCCTTGCTGCGCAATCGCGCGATCGACAACAACCGTCGCCAGATTCGCATTCAACGCAAGCGGGTCGATCAATCCGACGCCGATTTTCGTCAGCGCACGATTGAAATCATCACGCGCGTGCAACAGGCTTACTGGGAACTGGTCTTCGCCTTGCGCGATCAGCAGAACCAGTTGTCAAACCTGAACCTCTCGCGCGAGAGTTTGCGAAACATCGAAGCGCAGATCGCTGCGGGCGCGAAGGCGCCACTCGAAAGAGCGGAAGTGCTGACGGAACTTGCAAACCGCGAAACAGCGCTGCTCACCGCGGTCCAACAGGTGGCCGTCGCAGAAAACAATCTCAAGGTTTTGATCTTTAAGAATCCTGCAACTCCGGAATGGTCGTCGCAAGTTACGCCGACCGACACGCCGAAGTTTGACACGGCGGCGGTGAATCTGACCGAAGCGTTGACCGCAGCGCGCGAGAACCGCCCGGAGTTGCGGCGGTTGCGTCTTCAAAACGAGATTACTGATATCGACATTCAGTACTTCAAAAACCAAACGCGCCCGCAGATCGATTTGACGGGTGTCGTGGCGCTAACCGGTCTCGCCGGAAAAGACGTGTCGGGTGCATTGCCGCCGGGTACGCAGGTGCCGCTGATCTTCGGAAACCCGGCAACCAGCTCAACCGCATTCCTGTTGGACCAGATCCGCGCCATTCAACTTGCGCAGGGTTTGCCGCTAGCCGAGTCACCTTTGGTGAACGCGCAGGGTGGACCAACCACGAGGCTCATCGGCGGCTTCGGACAAGACCTTCGGAACCTGATCAGCGGCGAGACCCGCAACGTCACAGTGGGCGTGGCGATCTCGTTTCCATTCAAGAACAAAACCGCCGAAGCGAACCTAGCCGGCGCCCGAATTACTAAAGAGCAACTCGAAGCTTCAACGCGTTCGCAGCAACAGACCATTGAAGTCGACGTTCGCAATTCCGCGCAGGCGGTTGAGTCATCACGCCAGCGAGTGCTTTCGGCTCGCGAAGCTCGCACGAACGCAGAGATGCAGCTCGAAGGCGAGCAGCGTCTGTACCAGGTGGGTCGATCTACAACGTTCCTTTTGTTCCAGCGTGAAAACACGTTGGCAAATGCGCGTGCCGCGGAGTTACGCGCGGAGACCGACTACAACAAGGCACTTGCCGACTTGCAACGGGCGACTTCGACGACTTTGCGTGCGAATAACGTGGTTATCGATACGCCGAACGGACCATAACTCGAAGCCCATAACTCCTCTCAAAGGTATATAATCCGTGTTTCCCGTGGTTTTACCGCCAGGGAAACACGGATTTTTTCATGCAGATCACTGCCACGATCATCACTTACAACGAGGAGTCGAATATCAAATCCGCCTGTGAGTCAGTCGCCTGGGCTGACGAGATCGTCGTCGTCGACTCAAACTCGACTGACAGGACGCGCGACATCGCGGCCGCGTGCGGGGCGCGAGTGGTAACCAACGAGTGGCCTGGCTTCGGCGCGCAAAAGCAATTTGCAGTTAATCGTGCCGAACACGATTGGATCTTCAGTCTCGATGCGGACGAACAAGTTTCGGACCAGCTCCGCACCTCGATCGACACGCTTAAGAAGCAACGAAGAACGAATGATGCCGATGGCTTCGTCGTGCCCCGTCGCACCTATTACCAGGGACGCTGGATTCGCGGTGGCGGCTGGTATCCCGATTACCAGTTGCGGTTGTTCAATCGAACTAAAGGTCACTGGAAGCTGCGGCAGGTCCACGAGTCGGTAGTCATGGATTCGGGCGCGCGTGTAGGAGAGCTTGCGGGCGATCTGCTTCACTACACCTCACCGAATGCCGCGCATCATCACAAAATGATCGGCGAGCGTTATGCGCCATTGGCCGCGCAACAGATGTTTGACGAAGGTCGCCGGACTTCGATATTCGGTGTTGCTACGGCCGGACCGGCTGCGTTTATTCGCAGTTGGTTATTAAAAGGTGGTTTTCGCGACGGCTTTGCGGGTTTTACGATTGCCAGTTTCGCAGGACACCACGCGTTTCTGAAACACTTGATGCTTTGGGAAATGCAGAACCACGGATCGAAAAAATAAAAAATGGATTTCAGTCTAGTTCCCCCGGTCTTAGGTTACGTTCTTGCCGGCATTTTTGGTGCGATCATCGGCAGCTTTCTCAACGTCGTAATTCATCGTGTACCGCACGAGGAGTCGGTTGTTTTTCCCAACTCGCGCTGTCCTTCGTGCGGTGCAGTGATCGCGTTCTACGACAACATTCCGATCCTTAGTTACATTGCACTAGGCGCGAAATGCCGGAGTTGCAAGGAACACATTTCGATTCGCTATCCGGCAGTCGAAGCACTGACCGCGGCGTTGTTTGTGGCAGTCGCTTGGCACGACGGAATAGGCGTAAGGCTCCCCTTTGATCTCGTTTTTGTTTCAGCGTTGCTGGCGCTTGTGTTCATCGACGCCGAGCACATGATTCTGCCGAACGTGATCACTTATCCGGGGATCGTGTTTGCCGTCGTCGCTCGAATCGTCATTCCGTTTCTGACTCGAATACCGCATTTCGACGACTTGCCTTCGCTTATCAATGGCCCATTCGAAGGTTGGCCGATTTGGGCGGCGTCACTGGGCGGGGCGGTGATTGGCGCGCTCGTCGGTGGCGGCTCGCTGTGGTTAATGGGATGGATCTGGGAAAGGCTGCGAGGCGTCGAGGCAATGGGACTCGGTGACGTGAAGATGATGTTCATGGTCGGCGCTTATCTCGGTTGGCGACTGACGGTTTTCACAATCTTCGTTGGCGTGCTGACGGGATCGATTATCGGCGTCGCGTTGATGGCGCGACAGCGTGAACGAAACATGCAGATGCTGCTGCCATTTGGCATCTTCCTCGGCCTTGGCGCTATTGCCGCGCTGCTGTTTGGTTCACAAATTGTTGGATGGTATGCCGGGCAATTCAGGTAAGAAGAATTGAAAACGCATTAGTGGCACGCAATCGTTTCCAATCCGGATTAACAATGCTGACGGGACTATTCCTGTTGGCGGCTTTGTTTGCAATCCTGCTTTACGTCCTCACGCCCGAGTCGCCCATGGCTCGTGGTCCAATTCTCCTTGCGTCTTTCATAGTCATACTGATTGGGAGTCTGCTCGCGATCCTGTTCGTCGTGCGCTGGCTACTGCGTCCGTATCATCAACTTGTCGGCGAGGCGCAACGCGCATCGGTCGCCAGCGAGATATTGAAGTCGCAGGACGAAGCGGAGTTTGTGCTGGAGACGTTTCAGTCAGTCGTCGCCCAGTTGCAGGAGCAACGAACCGAGCTTGAGAAACTCAGTGCCGAAGCACGCGAGCGAGCGACGTCAGCCGAGAAATTTAGCGAGCGGATCGTGGCGAGTCTGCCGTCAGGGTTGCTCGCGTTTGACGCCAACGGGCTGTCGATGGTGGTGAATGCGCCGGGACGCACGTTGCTCGAAGTCGAAGAAAAAGTCCTGGGCGAATCGTACGAGCAGTTGCTTGCCGGGCATGCCGAGCTCGCGTCAATGATCGGCGACTGCTTGAAGCGCGGGACATTGTATCGTCGCACCGAGATTGAAGCGGTTAGTTCGAATGGACGATTGCGCCGGCTAGGTGCGACTGTCGCGCCGATCGAATTGCCACCCGAGGGTAGCCCGCGCGGAGCGCTTTGCTTGTTGACCGATATAACAGAGGTGACCGAGCTGCGCGAGCAGGTTGCGTTGAAACGGAATCTCGAGAGTTTGGGAGAAATGTCCGCCGGACTGGCGCATGAGTTTAAAAACTCGATCGCAACGCTTCACGGATATGCGCAGTTGCTGGAGAGCGAAGAATTGCTCAACGAGGTGCGAAACCTTTCGTCGATGGTGACGGCGTTCTTAAACTTCGCGCGACCACAACCGTTGCAAATGGAGGATGTCGTACTTAGTGAGTTGGTTGAGGATTGCGCGAAGGAGCTTGCCAATACAAATGTTGTGATCGATTCAGGGGAACCGATAGTCGTACGCGCCGACGAACGGATGCTGCGTCAAGCCTTGATGAATCTCTTGCGCAATGCTGCCGAAGCTAACCACAGATCTGAAGAATATGTGTTCGTAAAACTCGAAAACAGCACAATAGAAGTTCGCGACAAGGGACCCGGCATTCCAGCGGGCGATTTACCAAAGATCTTCATTCCCTTCTTCACGACGAAGCCGAATGGTCACGGTATCGGTCTCGCGTTGGCCCACCGGATCGTGACCGAGCATGGCGGCACGCTCACCGCGGCAAACTGTCCAACAGGCGGCGCGGTGTTCACGATTAAACTTCCGGCGTAACTCCGCGCGGAAAATATTCCTGCCAGCGCCGATCAACCAGATCACGAATATCATCACGCACGATCAGTTCATCGGGAAATCCGGGTTTCGTTCGCGCGTCGATAACGATCGGCGCCTTGTAGACCAAATGATGCCGCTGAACGCTCACGTGGGCACTGTAAATGTCTGCCGCCGGCTCGAACCTCGTCCACGTGGCCCAAAGGAAGTCCGGCGACGAACGCGCGACGCCCGCGTCATCGTGCAAAACGATCAGAGGCCATTCAGCGAATGCCGGATCAACAGCCACTCGCGCCGCCAGCGTTTCATCTTCCGCAAACGACGCTCCCTGCAACACTAGACATCCCGCGCAGAACACCTCCGCACGCGAAACAAATCCAGGCAACGTTCCGCGAAACTCGCGCGGCAACTCGCGGACTGCCTTACCCAACCCCAGCATGATCGCCTTGCTGCCTTCGTTCACCTTTCCGCTCGTGTAATCGAGTGTGTCCATCGAGACGTTTGAAAACACGAACAGATCGGTCTCTGGACGAAACCGTGCCAGCACGTGTTCGAGCAACGACGGAAAGTTTTTCAATTCCTGCGGTGTGTCGGTCAGGATCAGAAACTTCGTTAACGACAGTTGGCCTTCGCCGAGAATGCGAAAACCCGACACGAGCGCTTCCCGACCGTATCGCTCGCGCACCACCGCCGCCGCGAGGGAATGAAATCCGGTCTCGCCGTAGGTCCAAAGATCGCGCACCGAAGGCATCACGAGGGGAAACAATGGCGACAAGAGCTTTTGCAAATAGTCGCCGATGAAAAAATCTTCCTGCCGTGGCTTGCCCACTACTGTCGCCGGATAGATCGCGTCGCGTCGATGAAAGACAGCGTCGACATGAAACACCGGATAATCGTGCAGCAGCGAGTAGTAACCGTAATGATCGCCAAACGGACCTTCCGGTCGTCGCTCGTGCGGCGGCGCATGTCCAACAAGCGCAAACTCGGCTTCCGCCGCAAGTCGATGGCCATTGCCCGAAGTTGTTTGCGCCATCTTCAACTTTTGTCCGCCGAGCAACGACGCCAGAACAAGTTCCGGAACGTCTTCGGGCAGTGGCGCGATTGCCGCGAGCATTAGCGCCGGTGGACCACCGAGAAACACTGTCACGGGCAACGGTTGATTCAAACGCTCGGCCTCGCTGTAATGAAAACCGCCGCCCTTTTGAATCTGCCAGTGCAAGCCGGTCGAGTGCGCGTCGTAGACCTGCATGCGATAAACACCGAGGTTGTGCTTCTTTGTGATCGGGTTTTCGGTGTAGACGAGCGGGAGGGTGATGAATGGACCACCGTCTTCCTGCCACGTTGTGATCACGGGGAGCTCGTCAAGCCGCCCTGGTCGATCGACAACCTGCGTCACAGGCGCGCGACCAGTATTACGTGTCCCGAGCCTAAGAAAATCTAAGGCAACGGAGCGATGCTTCCACAACTCGCCTGGGCGTGGTGGCAGTATCGATTCGGCGATGTGAACAAAGTCACGGACCATCGCCTCGGGCTTTGGACCAAACGCGAGATCGAGATGACGCTCGGTGCCGAAAAGATTGGTGACGACCGGATAACGGCTTCCCTTCACGCGCGTAAACAAAAGCGCCGGTCCACCTTCCGCGATAACGCGACGATGGACTTCCGCGAGCTCGAGGTACGGATCGACCGCGGCCTTGATTGTAATGATTTGATTTTCTCTAGTGAGTAGATCGAGAAAGGTGCGCAGGTTCGGGTGCATTCGTCTTCTTAGTGCTTTGTGCTTTGTTCTTTGTACTTTGTTCCTGTTGTCAGAATAGCCATCATGTTGGACCAGGCTACAAGGCGAACAAAGTACAAAGCACTAAGCACAAAGATCCGCTAAGGCCGGTCTCCCGTTGTGCCCACCGTTCGTGGCCTGACGCGGGTCGGCGTGGTGGCTTGTTCACCCAAACGTTTTTCGATTTCATCGTGCGCGATCTCGGCTGCCTCGGCAACGAAGGGCTCGTGTGACTCACGATAGGGCTTAACGACTTCAAGCGTGTGCGCATCGCCAAGTTTTGCAAGAGCTTTCAACAAGCCGGCCGTGATACGCGGCCGATTCTTCTCTCTGTTCAAAAACGGATAAAGCAGATCGGGACTTTCAAGCTCCGTCAGGTAACCAGTCGCCTGATCCTGCCGGCCGGAATCCAGATCCTGAACAACTCGATAAAGCGCTTCCGATCGGCCCATGCGATACAACGCCCAATCGAGCGCCAGTCGCACTTCCTTGTTTTTTTCCTGAAGCTGATAACCCTCGACGAGCTTGCGGTGTTCGCCCGCTGCAAGTCGCGCAAGTGCTTCGGCACTGCGCTGCCGCAACAGCGGGTCTGTACTGCCAAGCTGTTTGGCAAACTCAGCTGAGTTGGACCGTGCGTCAACGCCGTCGATCGGTTGTTGTCCCAGTGCCACCCCAACCAGGACGCAAATCACGAAAAAGCTTCCAAGTATTCTCATATCATTGACCTGTCTGCTGTTTCTTCCGCAGCAGCGCTGTGTTCAGGTCCAGCTCTGCCACGGGAATTACTTCAACTTTCGGATACTTCTTTTGCAGTTCAGGGAGAAATGCCTTTGCGTTACCGACGATGATGATATTACTCGTTTTCGCATCGAGCCGCGCGCCCGCAAACTTCTGTATATCAGCCGTCGTGATCGACTGGACGTTGTTGATGTAGCGATTAATCTCGTCGAGGCCCATACCGTAAAGGGCCAACGATCCGACCTGGCTCACGAGACCGCTCGCGGTTTCCAGGTTGCGCGAGAAGCCTCCGATCAACACAGCCTTTCGCGGCGTCAACTCGAGATCCGCAGGCGGCGCTGATGACAAGCGTTCGATTTCACCGAGCAGCAGATCCGCGACTACCGCACCCGATTCATTTTTCGTTTGCGCAGACGCGACAAATGGTCCAACGTCGCGGCGAGCGTCAAGCGCCGATCCCGCGCCGTAACTTAACCCGCGCTTGATGCGAATCTCCTGGTTCAGCCGACCCGAATATCCGCTCAACACCGAGTTCGCCACGATGCCGCGAAAATAATCCGTGTCTTTTCGATTGATACCGGTCCGCGCGAGAAAGACAGCAGCTTGTCCGGCGTCAGGTTTATCGATAACAACCACGCGTCCGGTCGTGACGGCCGCTTCTCCCATCGCCGCACTGATCGCCGCCAGCGGCGTGCTCGGTTTTTGCCAGTCGCCGAAGTATTTCCTGGTGAGTTCGAGACCATCCTTCGACGAGATGTCGCCGCCAATCACGAGGATCGCGTTATCGGGACGATAGTAACGCGCGTGCAGCTTCGCAATGTCGGCCGCCGTGATGCGCGTCAGCGACTCGGTGGTGCCGCTAATCGGATGCCCGTACGGACTGTCGCCAAACACGACTCGCGCCGCCACAAACCGCGCGATGCTTCCCGGATCGCCGAGCGCGAGCGTCACATTGTCGAGATATTGTTGCCGCAATCGTTCAACTTCTTCACTCTTGAACGTCGGACGTCGCACAACGTCGGCGAGAATCTCCATCGCCGGACCAATCTTCGACGACATCACGCTGACGTTTACAGAGGAAGAATCCCAGCGCGCAACCGAGTCGAGCGAGCCGCCGAGGCTTTCGATTTCCTGCGCGATTTTCGTGGCGTCACGACTTTGCGTGCCCTTCGTCAACAGGTTGGCAGTCATGTCTGCGAGTCCAGCCAACTCAGCGGGATCGACTTCCCCGCCGTTCTTGATCAACAACTGGGCCGTCACGAGCGGTGACTCGCTGCGTTGAATCACGATCACGCGCAACCCGTTTGGCAATGTTTCCTCAACTGGTTTGGGAAACGTTCCCGAGCGCGGCGGCGCTGGCGGCGGCGGAGTCGCTTGCGGAGTTTGCGCGAAGGCGACGAGCGACGACGAAAGCAGGACAATCAACAGCGATAGACGTTTAATGAACTTCACTTTAATTGCCCTCCTTCTTCGCATCCTTCGAAGGTTGCTTCGAAGCTTCAGGAAGGTAATAGAGCACCATTCGATTCGCGTCCGTGAAGTATTTTTTCATCACGCGCTGCACGTCCGCGGCAGTAACCGCTTGCAAGCGACCGAGGTTCGTATTCACGCGCGCGGGATCTCCCAGCAGCACCGCCGCTTCGCCTAACGCGAGCGCTTTGCCGTTGCTCGTTTGACGCTGAAGCAGTTGGCTTGTGAGCAGCTGGTTCTTGGCTTTCTCCAACTCCGCCGCGGAAACCGGCGCGTCCTGCAATTTCTTGATCTCGGCAAGCAACGACTTTTCCGCGTCTTCTGTTTTCTTTCCTTCCGAGAGCACTGCGGTTAGAACAAACAGACTCACGTCCTCACGCGCCTCAAAATTCGATCCTACGTCGGCCGCAAGCTGCTGCTGGTAGATCAAAGAGTTGTAGAGTCGCGAAGACTCACCTGTCGAGAGAATCGCATCGGCCACGTACAACGCCGCGGCATCATCGTCGGCCTGACGTGGAGCGAGATAGGTCAAACCCACCGCGGGAAGATCGTTACGGCCGTATTCAGTGTAGCGGGCCTCCGCTTTTCGATCAGGCTCTTTCACTTGCACGCGCGGCAGTGGACGGTTGGGTTTGGCGATCGGCGCGAAGTACTTGTCGACCCACGCGTCAAACTGTTTTTGATCGAAGTCTCCGACAACCACGAGAGTCGCGTTATCCGGCCGGTAATAAGTAGTGTGAAACTCCTGAACGTCTTTTAACGACGCTGCATCGAGATCTTCGATGCTGCCGATCCCCGGTCGTTTGTACGGATGATCGCTAAACGACTTCTCCTGGAGCAGGTATTCGAAACGACCATACGGCGGCGCCAACACACCCTGCCGAAACTCCTCTTTCACCACGTCTCGTTCCGACTTAAAATTCGAATCATCAACATTCAGACCCGAGAGCCGGTCAGCTTCAGCCCATAACAACGTTTCCAGATAGTTTGACGGCACCACTTCGAAGTAGACCGTCACGTCGTCAGCCGTGAACGCGTTATTGAAACCGCCGAGGTCTTCAGTCAGGCGGTCCATCATTTCCGACTTCATGTTCTTAGTGCTTTTGAACATGATGTGCTCGAACAGATGCGCGAAGCCACTGCGTTTCTGCGGATCATCCTTGGAACCGACGTGGTACCAGACCTGAATCGCCACGGTCGGGCTGGACGAGTCGGAAACGCTCAACACCCGCATGCCGTTGGCGAGCGTGCGGTCCTTAAAACTCATCTGCGGCATCCGCGTCTGGGCCGGCGCCGTCAACTGCGCGGAAACAAGCACACTGGCGACAAGCACAGCATGGGTCAGGAAACGAATAGAATTACGAACCATTAAGTTGCTCCAGTTAATGGGAGAGTGGTGCCGCGATTTGAGGAGTTAGTGTTAGTCAATGTCCATCGGGTTGTGGTACGGCTTGTCTTTCTCCTTCTCAGCCCGCTTCATTGCTTCCTGAAACTTCTCTTCAAGGATGCGATCGCGATTCTTCATGGAACTGAGTTCCTGGGCAAAGATCTGTTCACGCATCTGTTTTTGTTTGTCGAGCCCCTTGACCATCTCGTCAAACGAGGCGAGCGGCTTCGCCTTTTCTTCATGCGAGATGATGATGCCGGTTTCGGCGTCGACTGCTAACGTGGTTTCGCAGCAGGGGCAAATAATGGTGAACCGCGACATGTCTGCCATCGAACTTACCTCCTTGAGAGGTCATTAGTATAACAAAAGGGCAGCCGCTATCGACTGCCCTTTCACATCTGAAGGTCGATGAATTGGTCGCGATCTGTGTTACGGGATGGCCTTCTTCACAGCGCTGCCAGCCTTCTTGGCGCCTTCGACCGTCTTATCACCAACTTTCTTGGCGCCATCAACTGTTTTCTCGCCTACGGCTTTGGCCTTGTCGCCTACGTCTTCAGCCTTGTCGGCGGCTTCATTTCCTACGGCCTTGGCCTCACCCGGTACATCCTCGGCCTTGTCGGCGACGAAGTTCGCCGCCCGGGCGACGGTCTCACCGGTCGCTTCCAGCACGTTCTCAGTGGTCGTCACTACACGCTCTTCACCGCTGCGAGAGGTAGCCGTGACCGTTCTTCTGCCGTCGCGAGTCGTGACGACAACTTTCGATATGCGGGGATTATTCCGGAATGTTCTTGTTTCCGTCCTGGTGCCGCTCCCGTCCACCGAGGTGGTGATTTCAGAATTGTCCGGCCCTTCAACAGTAATTGGATTCGGCGTTGCGCTGGTCGCGTTCTGATCGGCGGTTCGGTTACAGCCTGCGGCGAGCGCCACAAGCAAGAGTAATGTCAATAAGCAAATCTTCTTCGTCACGCTTCTTTCCTCCTAAAAGTGGAAAAGCTCCGCTATCAATTTTGGCAACCCACGTGCCATTTAATTCTTGGTGTATGGCTGTTGTCACGCCGCCAACTCGATAGCACCAGCAGCAGACATCGCAAAGTGAGACGGTAAGAACCTGAGAGCGTTCAGTTACGGTACGCAGCCACCCGGCCTTCGAAAGCCGTTTTGCGGCGGGTTTTTCATTGACTTTCGCGCTGAATTCCTTTAGAAGGCACTCTACGCTGCCGGTAAACTTCTTCAAGGCTTTCACTGTTTGAACGAAACAATCACTTTCCCAAGGAGCCCTTTTCATGCGCAGACTGTTTATTCTTGCGATAGGCGCTTTTTTACTTGCCGTTACGTTGCTCCCGATGCAACCGCAATTCGTCGTGAACGCAGTATCGGAGGGCGAACGCCTGGCGATGTACAGCAAACCCGCAGTCGTCCGTATCGTTGACGGCGCCGTGGGCCAAATCCAGTTTCACGCGCCCAACGGTCAGACGTTTACATACAACGTGCAAAATGTTGCTCTTGGATCAGGGTTCTTCATCAGCTCCAACGGCTACATCGCCACCAATGCGCACGTCGTTTCAACCACGCGTGAAGGCGAGGAGAAAGCGAAGCAGGCGCTCTTCTACCATATGCTTCAGCAGATAGCGCAGCAGCTCAACCGTGATCCCAGAAGTCTGGACGTCAATTTCTTCAACCAGCGCAGCGAGTTCGTGGCGTTTCAGAAGATCCATCACGTCATTACTCCCGACGGCAGCGCCTTCCCGTTTGAGATCAAGCAATACGGCGCGCCCGTCGGTGAAAGCACCGATCAAGGCAAAGACGTGGCGGTGGTGAAGATCGAAGTCAGGAACGCTCCGGTTCTGAAACTCGGTGACTCCGATCGCGTCCAACTTCAGGACCACGTCACGGTCATCGGTTATCCCGGCGCGGCCGACACGTTCCAGTCAGGAATGCTAAGCCAGAAGTCAGCCTTTGAGGCAAGCATTACCGACGGGAAGATTTCAGCACGAAAGACTGCCTCCACCGGAGCGCCGATCCTTCAAACAAGTGCATCCGCGACCCACGGCAACTCCGGCGGGCCGGTTTTGAACGACGCACACGAAGTAATCGGGTTGTTGACGTTCCGCGGCGACACAGTGAACGGACAGGAAGTGTCCGGGTTTGCGTTTGTCGTTCCGTCCAACACGGTACTGGAGTACGTAAAGGCCGCCGGCGCTGAAAACAAGGAAGGTCCGACTGATACAGCCTTCAAGGAAGGTCTCGACTATTACTGGACCGACCAGTACTCGTCGGCGATTCCGAAGTTCGAAGAGGTAAAGCGGCTGTTTCCGCAGCACTCCGAAGTCGACCGGCTGGTCCAAAGTAGTCAGCAGGCGAAGGCTGAAGGCCGTGAGAAGTCGGGGGTTTCGATGTGGTTGGTCGGCGGGATCGTGGGTTTCCTGTTCTTCCTCGGGTTTCTCCTGATCATCATCATAATCATCTTCATGCTCATGCGTCGTCGTAAGAAGGCGAAACAGGCCGGAATGGCACCTGCACCAGGCGGAAGAGCGCATCCGGCTCCGTCGCACGCACCGGCGGCTTATTCACCGTCACCACCAACGCCAAAACCGTCACCGGTTCACGCGTCGCCGGCGCCACCGCCGCCACCACCACCCGCGCCGATGCCAATGCCGCACGTCATGGCTGGTGATCAGGGCATGACAGTCGATCTGTCGCGCACAGTTGCAATCACTGCCGACGGCGATGCGTTCAAGCAAAGTTACGGATCGATCATGTTTGTCTCGGGTCCGCTTTCCGGACAACAGTTTCAGGTCAAACACGATGGCGACTTTATCGGTCGCGACGGGGGATCGTCACAAATCGTGATCGGAGATCCTCGCATTTCGAAACGTCATGTGTGGATTGGTGTCAGAGGCGGGCGCGTGGTGATCGAAGACCAGAATTCGCGCAATGGAACGTTCGTTAACGATCCTCGTTCACCGCGTGTGAAGGAAGCTCCGTTGAGTGCGGGCGATACAGTGATCCTGGGCGAATCGGATGTCGCACGATTTGAGTTTCACGCTAACTAGAGCTTTGAACTTTAGTGCTCTGAACTTTGTTCGCTTTACTAACAAGCTTCAGCTAATCCTAGCCCCGTTTCATAAGTGAACAAGGAACAAAGAACAAAGCACTAAGCACAGTTAGCTAACAACTTTCGGGGAGCTCGTGTCGAACAGCGCCACGAGATCCTCGGCCGCACGGGGACGGCTGAAGAAATAACCCTGAATCTCATCACAGCGGAGTAACTGAAGGAAACGAAGTTGCTCCGCTGTTTCTACGCCTTCGGCGATCACTTTCAGCCTGAGGTTGTGGGCCAGCGTGATGATGGCCATCACGAGCGCCGCATCGTCGGGATCCGTCGTAACGTCTCGCACAAACGACTTATCGATCTTCAGCACATCGATCGGCAAACGCTTCAACGAAGCAAGAGACGAAAAGCCGGTACCGAAATCGTCGATCGAGATATTAATTCCCATACTCTTCAAACGATCGAGCACCCCGGCGGCAAACTCGGAGTTCTGCATGATGGAACTCTCGGTCAATTCGAGATCGAGATGCTTTGCCGCCAAACCGGTCTCGTCGAGTATTCGGATCACAGTCTCCGACAGGTCGCGTTCGTGAAACTGCCGCGCTGAAATATTCACCGACATCTGAATCGGCGCAAACCCTCGCTCCTGCCACTCCCGGCTCTGTAAACACGCCTTACGCAAAACCCATTCACCGATCGGCACGATTAGCCCGGTGTCTTCGGCGAGTGGAATAAACTCGGCCGGCGGCACGAGACCAAGCTGCGGATGTTGCCATCGCACCAGCGCTTCAACACCCGTGATCGCCAGCGAGTCGACGGAGACGCGCGGTTGGTAATGGATTAGAAACTCTTCGTTCTGAATGGCCCGACGTAAGTTCGTCTCGAGCGCCAAACGACGAGTCGCGAGCTCGTGCATATCGGAAGTGAAGAACTGATAGTTTGCACCGCCGGATTTCTTCGCTTTGTAAAGAGCGGCGCCCGCGTTCTTCAGCAACGTTTGACTGTCGTCGCCATCAAACGGAAACAAACTCACACCGACGCTCGCCGTGGCATACACCTCATGACCCGGCAGGTCGAACGAAAACTTCAACACCTGCGACAACATACCGATCGTTTCGATTATGTCTTTGGTACCGTCGGTGTGTGTTCGCAAGAGTGCAAACTCGTCGCCGCCAAACCGCGCCACGGTGTCTGACTTGCTGATGCAACTCTTCAAGCGTTCTGCAAACTCGCGCAGCAAACTATCGCCCGGACCGTGCCCCAGCGAATCATTCACCTTCTTGAACTGGTCCAGTGAAATAAACAGCACCGCGAGCGACTCGTCTTTCGCGCGCGCGATCGCGACCGCTTGCGTCAGTCGATCTTCGAACAACGCGCGATTCGGAAGTTGTGTAACCGTGTCGTAATAAGCGAGCCAGTCGACTTCCGCTGTCCGTTGTTGAAGCAGATGCTCGATCTGCTCCTTGTAGAGGCGTTTCTCTTTCAACAGACTGCCGTGTTTCAGCGCGCGTTCGACAGAAGCTTCGACGTGACGGATATCGATTGGCTTCGAAATGTAGTCAAAAGCACCCACACGCAACGCCTTGATCGCGAACTCGATGTCCTGGTTACCACTGATCATGACGACGACCGTATCCGGCGCGAGTGAGTGAACCCGCGGTACCAGCTCGAGGCCGCTCATTCCGCCCATGTCGATGTCGCTGATTACGAGGTCGAACGTTTCCTGGGATAGCGCGGCAAGCGCATCTTCGGCGGAACTTGCTTCCGAGCAGTCGTAAACCGGTCCCAGGAGGTCGACAAGCAGACTCCTGATCTGCAATTCATCGTCGATGATAAGGAGTTTTGGTTTTTGCGACATGCGAGATGATGCCGTCGTAATTACAGACCCTTGCACTGACCCGGGACCCACGGCTCGCGCAGGACGCGATCGTAACTTCCCTTCACCTCGGCGAGGTGCCAACCTTTTCTCTGCCAGATCGAGCCATCGGAGTATTCGATCCGGTTAATCACGACGTTTTCTTTGAAGCGGGATTTATCGGCGAGGGCGCCGACACTGACGACGTCGCTTGGTCCGGAGAGACTAAAACCTTCGAGATCTTTTTCCTTGTCAGGACGAATGTCCACGCCGCATAGAAACTGTCGTCGCGCGATCGTTTTCGGGTTCTCAACTTCGTGAAACTGGTATTCCCAGAAAATGATCTCAACTACTTTCGTTGAGCTGTTCTTAACCTTGATGCGGTATGCAAAACCGTCGCGAGGCTCAGACTTAGGCGAGGAGCGAGCTTCCTGAACACTCTTTTCCATTGCTGCGCTACGCCCGTCAAGCGTGTCCTGGTTCGGATCTCTCGCACCCCGGGGCTCATTCATACGTGCGTTGCGCGCGAAGTTCTTGTTTTGCGGGATCACCTGACGCGCCGGGCCGCTGGGGTCCGACGTCTGTGGTGTCTCGATTTTTTGTCGCGCACGCGACCACTTATGACTCGTGACACCCATCGGTGAGACTTCGTCGTTGGCAGGAGTTTGCGTTTGAACGAGTGCCAGGAGATTAAACAGAATCAGGAACAGCAAAAGGATCTTCATCTTCGCCTCCGCTGATCAGCTTATGAGGGCGCACGCCCCACTAACTGGAGTATGCGCTAGTTATCTTTGGTATACAACCAATTCCGCGATGGACTTTAAGGTCTACCCTGACCGGGGTCGCTCTTCAGGTCCAGTGTCAGCATCACCTCAGCTACTTGGTTGTCCGCTACGGCCACTTGTTGTTGTGTCGATATGGGCCGGCCATGAGCCGTGTAAACAGTGACCACAACTTCATAAAGACCTGCCGACAAAGGGTCGGACAAGAAACGGCCTCGATCGTCTACTTGCGGCATCACGCCCGAGTTCTCGCCAATCTTTTTTATATTGACTGAAACGTGTGAGAACCCGATTCGCCCGTTCTCCACCTTCACCAGTCCGCGAACGCGGCCGGTGCGGGTCTTTACAAGCACACGTAGCCCTTTGATTTGCTCTCCGGGTTTTATTTCGACTGCCGACTGGACCACTCCGTCACGTGCAATCTGAGTCACCTCGAACGCGACCCCCTGCCGCTGACCCCAGACTGCTAGTTCAATAACGCCAGGCCGCAATCCACCCACGTGGAAACTACCATCCGGGTTTATGACTGCGCTTGGCGTCCGGATGTGGTTGTTGGGATCCTTGTTTTCAGCGCGTGCAAGCATCATCAACTCATTCGGCTTGATAGCAAGCTTCTCGTCCACACCATCGAGAACAACTACTCCCGACACACTATTTCCAGACGAGGCTTTGATGACCAGATCCTTGACGTCCTGGTCCACAACCTCAAATCTTACCGGTTCGGTGTACACGTCAACCGCCTTTGACGGTTCGAGATACAGTGCATACTTGCCCGGAGTGACGTTATCAATCTTGATTTCTCCACGGCTGTCCGAAGTAAACCCGCTGGTCGTCATGCTTGAGTTTTGTTCAAATTTCTGCAGAGCGTACATTGCGTTCGGCAGCGGTTTACCCTCAGCGTCGACGACTCGCGCATAGACGGTGAAGACGTTTACTGTGCGACGAAGGGTGATGTCGACGTTCGTCGCCTCGCTTCCTTCCGTGACCGTGATCAAGGTTGCTTCCGAGGGGTCGGTAGTCGACGGGTGATACGTTTGGCTGTAAACCGATGGAGTTCCCCGCACATACATTCGTTCTTGCGATACTCCGGCGGCGACTCTGTATTTGCCCGGTCGTAGACCCCAGATGCGGTAAACACCGCGGTCATCGGTCGGATCGGAGTGTAGGTTCATGAGAACCAGTGGTTTCGCGTCAGTACCTCCCATCGGAAATATTTCAACCGGTTCTTCGATCAATGGTCGTCCATCAGCATCGACGACTTTCCCCGTAATGACGCCGCCACGAACCAGAACAAAGTCCACGTTTTCAAGGTTCTCACCCTCGCTCACAATTAACTTCTTAATCGGCGCCTGGCCACCGACCAGGTACTGTGGCGCGGCAGGCATGACCTCATATTCTCCCGGCGAGACATTCGGTATTCGATAATTGCCCAGTTGATCTGTCGTTACCATCAGTGGATTACGTGAACGTCCCGATTGTTGTGAGCGTGCTCCAACTGTAATCCCCGGTAATCCTTTGCCTTTGAACGTGACCTTGCCGCTGATAGTGCTCGGGTTCGTTTTCTGTGCCGGATTCTGGGCCTGGACCATGAGGCATGCGACGAACAGACAGCCGATGATTTTCACAGTTGAGGAAACCATAGTGAGCACGCCTTTCAGGACTGAGGTGGCGCAATGATAACCGGAATCAGTTGGCCTTGTCTCTGAATCAGGTTGCGGGGAGATAACGGTTAACCAGTTCCGCCAGCTCAGCCATGTCGATCGGCTTGCGCATGTATTCGTCGCATCCTTTGGCAAACGCTTTAACGTGCGAGTAAGACATCGGATAAGCGGTAACTGCGACGATCGGAACGCCTTCGAGTTCGGGTTTTTGACGGATGCACTGCGTGGCGGCGATACCGTCGAGGATCGGCAGATCGAGATCCATCAATATGAGGTCGGGACGTTCGCGATCGGCGAGGTCGACAGCTTCCTGTCCATTACAAGCTTCGAGCACGGTGTAACCCAGTCGTTCGAGGCCCGTCTTTAAGAGCACTCGTGTGTCGTCGTAGTCTTCGACGACCATGATTGTCCGGTTATTCATGAAACCCCCAAGTTGCCGCGCGATAGTTACATGTCTGCACCGCACGGGTGCATCGTATTTCGCTGGCAGTCGGGAACATTACGGAGACCAGCTTAAGTTTCGGGAGAGGGCGCAAAGCCGATTGTGCCACCGTTCGGTGGGATCAGCAATCGGTTCACGTTTCGTCTGGGCTCAGCAGAGCCTCTGGCGGATCGCACGTGAGTTAGAAAACTATGGAGCGAGTTCTGGGTGATACAGGGCCACAACACCCTGGGCCAACTTCGACTGGTTCGTCCGGATCTGATTCGCAAATAGGACCACCGTGAACTTGTCGTCGACGAAACGAATAATCTGCGCTTTGAATCCCTGCCATGCGCCGCCGTGCTGAACGTACCGATGCCCCTTTACGTCGCCGAGGGCCCATCCGAACCCGTAAGGCTGTGTCTGACCGTTGTTGAGTTTTACCGGCGTCCACATTTGTTCGAGACTCGATCGCTTGAGCAGCTTGTCGGTGTAGAGTGCAGCGTCCCACTTCGCCATGTCGTAGACATTCATGTAGAGCGCGCCGTCGGCGGTTGTGTTCAATGATGGCGAAACCCAGTTCTGGTTTTTCAGTTGGCCTTTGTCGATACGGTAGCCGGCTGCGCGATTCGGAACGATGTCTGATTCGCTGATGATGCGTGCCGTCGACATGTCCAACGGTTTGAAGACGCGCTCCTGTAAGAAGTCGCCGTAAAACTTTCCGCTTACTTTGTGAATCAGTATGCCGAGCATCACGTAACCGAGATTGCTGTAGCTCCACTTTTCTCCGGGTTGGAATGCGAGAGGAACCCCTTTCGCTCGTTGGTAGAGTTCGTCTTCCGTGTAATCGCGACGAAAGTCGAAGTCCGAAGGATAGTCGGTCATGCCGCTGGTGTGCGTGAGTAGATGCCGGATGGTGACGTTGCGCCACGCTTCCGGGGCGTCGGGAAAATACTTGTTGAGCTTATCGTCGATAGCGAGTTTGCCGTCTTCCATCAGCATCATTACGGCGGTGGCGGTGAACTGTTTACCCATCGAGCCTGATTGAAAGATCGTTTCGGCCTTCGCTGGCACCTGGTGTTCGACGTTCGCCAAACCGTAGCCTTTCGCCAGGACGATCTGACCATCCTTGATGACCGCAAGCGACACACCGGGTATCTGTTGCGCCTTCATTTCCGCTTGCATGTACTCGTCAACCTTCGTCGTGACACCGTTCTGGGCCACACAGTTGACTGCGAGCAGCAAGATTAACGCGAGTGTTGTTTGGGAGTGTTTGGTCATATGATGCGTATTCTAATCGTGAGCTGCGTAATTCCAAATTTGCGGCGCGCCACCGACGCCGATGCGGATTCTATCGCGGAAATCTATCTGCGGTCGCGCAAGGAACTCGTCGCATGCGCGCCTTTGGTTCATTCCGATCAAAGCGTCCGCGAGTGGGTCAGACAAGAACTGATCCCCGCCGGAAGTGTTACCGTTGCAAGCGTTGACGGTGTTGTGATCGGCTTCGTCGCCATGTCGCGAGGAAATGAGTGTAGTTGGATGGATCAACTCTACCTGCTCCCCACGCAAACTCGCCGCGGCATCGGCACCGCCCTTCTGGACCATGCCAAGCGCGAGCTGCCATCGCCGATCCGACTCTATACATTTCAGTGCAACGACGCCGCTAGACAGTTCTACGAACACCACGGATTCCGGGCCGTAGCTTACAGCGATGGTTCCGCCAACGAAGAAAACCGCCCGGACATTCTGTACGAGTGGCAACGCGAATGACGATATGCTACGCCGTTCCGACAACATCATGAAAAACAGAACACGAATACTTAGTGCCGCGGTCTTGATGACCGCTTGTATTGCAACGCTGGCCCAACGCGATCAGAACGTACGACCGGCAAAACCAGGCGAGGTGCCCTTCGTCTACAACGCAAGCGATTACGAGACGGTCGAAATCGAAAGCGTTCCCAAATCCCTTGCGCAGCCGGACGAGACACCGACCGAATCTCCCGCCCATTCATGTTTCCACCTCAAAGACAAACGTCCGCTGCCGGTGCTCGCCGAGGGATCGCGCTACTTCTATCCGGCACACAGCCGCGTGTGCATCATCCCTCTTACGGACACGATTCGCCGTCGCATTGCCGTAATCGAGAAACGTGGCCTACGAATGGCAGACCGTCGACGATTTGTACCTTTGAGCCATGGATACAGTCGAAGAATCTGGAACTGAGAGCTGCGGCGGAAGTATAAGAAGCTATGAAGTACCTTCGCTATCTGACTCTCGCAGTGTTCACGTTTGTAGCCGGCGTCGCTATCTCGCCTATTCGTTTCTATCCCGAAATCATTGCCTGCGGCCTGCGGGGATCATCGACCAGTTATCGATCCTCGTATTTCATGCAAACTTCCGACAGCTACTTTGAGTATGACTGCGAACAACACGCGAGTGACGCTTTCGATGAGCAACTCAGCGGAGCGATGACCATCTACGACTCCTCACCGAGGGTCAATAAACAGGGTGTTCTCATAGAACAGCGCGCAATCGCGCTCTTCTACCATAAGGGCAACGATGAGTACTATGTCATCCTCTTCTGGAGAGACGGAAAAACACTACGCAGCATAAGCTCACGTTCCCACACCCACGTGAAAGACTTCGAGAAGCAGAATTTTTGATCGATGTTCCGTGTTCGCGGATTTACCAGAACCCCTACCTTGGTCCTGCTATAGCCAGCTTCTTCTTTCTACTGGAGTACCCCGACCACCACCCAATGTCAGAGTTCGAGTCTGTTCTCACATTTTACTGCCACTTTTTGAAGGTATGCCGTTTGCCAAAGTCAGCGCGTGTTTATCTTTCGGTAGGAGCGAACACCATGATCTTTTCAAAACGGTTGGACCAGTGGCTGGTAACCGCGAGGAAATACGTGTTGGCAGGTGGTGTAACTTTGGTGGCTTTCGTTACTCCTCTCTACGCACAGGACCAGCAAGTAAGGTCGCCTAAGGTTGAAGGCAAAATCATCTTCGGCAGCGCCATTTTTGGTGAAGACATTGAACACAAGATGGTCGGCGGCGCATTGCGTGTTTACGTGACGAAGCGGCTTAGTATTGAGCCTGAGTACATGTACTTTCGCAACACTGAAAACGATCAGGACCACGCCGGGCAACTAAGCGTTGCGTACGATTTCACCGACCCGACCAAACGCGCCGTTTTTTATGGCATAGCCGGCGTCGGCGGGCTTCATCACGAAGGCAGCTTTTTTGGCACCGACAATACCTTTGATACATGGACAGCAAGTGGTGGGGTCGGGATTAAGATATTTATAACGAAAAAACTATTCGTATCACCGGAACTGCGGATAGGTCGAGAACCCACTGTTCGCGCCACAATCAACGTTGGATATGTTTTCGGTGGAAAGAATTGATCGAGAGGTATTGCGGAACGGATCGTGCCGCCTGCTAGCAATCTGGAGCGGGCGACGGGATTCGAACCCGCAACCCTCAGCTTGGGAAGCTGATGCGCTACCGTTGCGCCACACCCGCTCAGTTGAAGGAGCCACAGATTAGCACGGATCGAAGCGATTCGCAGCCGTTACTCCGTGGTCAATGTCTCGGTCATGAGTTCCGCCAGCAGGCGATTGAATTGCGGAGGGTCAGGAAGATCTGATCCCTCCGCCAGCAGTGCATAGCCGTACAACAACTCGGCGTATTTGCCCAACTTCTGATTCTCGCTGTCCTTCTCATATCGCTGACGCATCTTCGCGACGATCTCGTGTCGCGGATTCAATTCCATGATCCGCTTCTGTTTCGGACGCTCGCCGCCACCCATTTGCAGCAAACGCTCCATCTGCGGACTGAAGTCCATCTCCGCGCCGACCAAACACACCGGAGAGTTCGTCAAACGATTCGTGAGCCGCACTTCTTTCAAATACTCATCGAGGTGCTGTTGAATCGACTGTAAGAGACCGGCACTCTCCTCCTGCTCCTTCTTCAACTCCTCTTCAACCTGCGCGCGCTCTGCCTCGTCGCCAAGTTGCACAGTTCCCTTGCCCACGGACTTCAGTTTCTTCCCATCAAATTCGTTAACCGCCTGGACCAACCACTCGTCCACCGTGTCGACGAGATAAAGCACCTCGTAACCCTTGGCCTTGAATGCTTCAAGGTGCGGCGAGTTCTCGACCACAGTGCGTGACTCGCCAGTCAGGTAAAAGATATCCGACTGCTCCGCGGGCATCCGACCGACATAGTCTTTCAACGTCGTCAACTTGTCTGGATCGTTCGACGACTCAAACATCAACAGCGACACGATGCGATCCTTGTTCTCAAAATCCGTCGCTGCTCCTTCTTTCAACGTTCGGCCAAACTGCTTCCACAACTCCAGGTACTTTTCGTGTTCCTTATCGAATAGGTGCTGGAACGCATCGAGCGACTTCTTCGTCAGCCACTTTCGAATCTGCGCAATCTGGCGGTCCTGCTGCAGCATCTGTCGCGAAATGTTCAGCGGCAGGTTTTCGGAATCAACCACGCCTTTTAGAAATCGCAAATACTGCGGCAGGAGATCCGCGCACTGTTCCATGATCAGCACGCCCTTCGCGTATAGCCGCAGCCCCGACTGGTGATCGTGATAAAACAGATCGAATGGCGCTTTTGACGGAAAGAAGATCAGCGCCTGGTACTCGAGCAGGCCCTCCGCGCGCGCCGTGAAGTGGTAAAGCGGATCGCTGAAATCGTGCGAGATGTGTTTATAAAACTCCGCATACTCGCTCTCGGCAACTTCGCTCGCGGGCCGCGTCCAAAGCGGCTTCATCGAGTTCAGCACTTCATCTTCAAAACGAATCGGATAGTTAACAAAGTCCGAGTGGCGCGTGACGATCTGGGTGAGCGTCCAATTGTCTGTGTAGTCTTCGATTCCGCTTTCGTGATCGACGGGTTTGAGCTGCAGCGTGATCGACGTACCGCGAGTTGGCTTATCCGCGTCGGAAACGGTGTACTGCCCGTCGCCGGTTGATTCCCAGCGAGTGGCGCGTTCCTCACCGGCGCGACGCGTCAACAGCGTGACCCGATCGGCAACCATGAAAGCAGAATAAAAACCTACGCCAAACTGTCCAATAAGTTCTTCGAGAACGCTCGTCGATGCGCCCTCGCGCATTTTCTCGCGCAACTCACGTGTTCCGGACTTCGCGATCGTACCGATGTGTTCGATCACTTCATCGCGACTCATCCCGATCCCGCTGTCACTGATCGTCAACGTGCGAGCGTCGCGATCGACTTCGAGCCGGATCTCTTTCGTTGAATCTTCCGCGGTCAACTCCGGTTTGGTGAGTGACTCGAACCCGAGACGATCCAGGGCGTCAGATGCATTTGAAATCAACTCGCGCAGGAAGATCTCCTTCGTCGTGTAGAGCGAGTGGATCATTATGTCCAGCAACTGCTTCGTCTCGGCCTGGAATTGATATGTCTCGACCTGTGCCGCCATAACTACTTTGCAAAACTCCTTCCTGTTTCAGATTAAATACCACTTGACCAGTTCGTCCCACCGGCCTTGTGCTTTCAGAATCAACTCGATAACTTCGCGAACTGCGCCATTTCCGCCAGTCGCCGCCGTCACGTAATGCGCACGATCCTTAACTTCTGCGACTGCATCTCCGACGGCGATCGCGAACCCTGATTGGACCATCAGAGGAAGATCCGTAAGGTCGTCGCCCACGTAGGCAACTTCCTCTTTAGTCACATCCGCCTGGGCCAACGTGTCGGCAAACGCCTGGCGTTTGTCGTCGCGTCCCTGCCACAAGTATGAAACACCGAGTGATTGAGCGCGTCGTTCGAGGGCGCTCGAGGTTCGTCCGGAAATTATGCCTGACTTAAGTCCGGCACGATGCAACAAGTCGATGCCGAGACCGTCGCGCGTGTGAAACGCTTTCTGGTCCTCACCGTTTTCAAGAATCCAGATACGGCCGTCGGTGAGTACGCCGTCACAATCCATCAATAGCAACTTGACGCGGGCTGCTCGTTGTCGAAGCTCCAACTGGTCCATTTGCGTGTCAGCTCATTCCCGCAAAGGCGCAAAGGCGCCAAGAAAAACGAGAAACCTCAATCACAAACACTTTGCGTCCTTGCGCCTTTGCGGGAAACTCCTACCGCACTTCGAAAAGTTCGATACCTGAGATTTTGAGCCCGCCTGGCGTGCGCGCCAGCAGCATCACCGCTGTGCCCTCGCCGGCCTTGCCCAGTTTGTTCGCTTTGATATAGACGTCAGCGGCGATGAGATTCGCATTGAGTTGTTCGGTGCGCAACACGCGCGTTTCCCACAGCTCCGTTCCGATACTCGCGTTGATAAACCTCACAAGCTCGCCGGACACAACGCGTGACTCCAACTCAGCTTTCTTATTGCTGACAACCGCCTGCGAAAACTGCGTGATGAAAGTGCGCGCAGCATCGTCCACCGCCGGTGCAGCGTTGGCTGCGGCTTCGGCGCGAATGCGGGCCGCACGAGCCGCCAACGACGACGGATAATCACGACTCGAAATTACCGCATCGTTGAATCGCTTCGCAGCCTCAGCCGCCTGGTTACGCTTCATAGCGATTTCGCCTAGCACGATGTTGGCCCACGCCAGCGACGCCGTAAACGGCAGCGGTTCTTCCAACAATGCGCGAGAAATCTGTTCCGCCTCTTCGAGTTTATTCTGACCGAGCAAGGCGCGCGCAAGTAAGAATCGCGCGTCCTGAAAACGCGGTGCAGCGGCGATCATCGCTCGCGCTGTCGCTTCAGCTTTAGCATAGTCTTGCGCCCCTAATTGAAGTGACGTTTCGTTCAGCGCCTCCGGCAAGTCTTTATTTCGCGGCATCGCATCGTTGCCGTAGTCGAGCTGCGGGTACAACTTGTCAGGATCAACTTCCACGCGGACGATCTTCGAAGCCGTTTTGAACACCGCCTCGCCGAACTCCTTTGCAGGCACGGTGGCTTCCGCCAGCACACGCTCGCCCCGATCAGTCGTCGCCGCAACCGTCACGGCGATGTCAATGGAACCGATGTTACGCAGGGCGGACACCCATTGGCCCTGACGCTGCGCCGGCAAGCCGACCATTAGATCAGTATCGACGACTTGATCGAGTTGTGTGTCAAGCAAGGGTTTCAGCGCCTCGCCGCCACGAGCAACCAGCGCTTCGCGCAGCGCAGTCAACGTAGTGCCAGTCTGATCTTTCTTTCCGGCGTCAAGCGTCGCGCGCAAGACGCCCATGAACGCCTCACGACCCATTTTCCGATCGACCAAACGCCAAAACATCGCGCCACGATTCGGCACCGAACCAAAATAGGTGTTGTCGATTTGGGTCGAGCGCGCAAGCGGCGCATCGCGTTGGGCCACGGCTGCGTAAGCGAGTCGTTGCCGGTATAACTCCGACAGGATCGCATCACGCCCGAACTGCTTTTCGAGAAACTGGGTTGCCAGGTAACGCACCAGCGCGTCGCGCAATACGCCATTGCCTTCGCCGCGCACCGGCGTTTGCCCGCCAATCCACAATCGAGCGACGGTTTCCGCTACCGACAATGCTGTCGCAGCATCGATCTTTGACAAGCGCAGCGTGTCTGCATCGATCAGCACGGTGCCGCTATCGCTAAAGCCCGCGCCTCGTCTGACGGACACGATGCGCACCGGAACATCCGGAGCTGGACCAAGGGACGTCGCATAAAAAGAACGCGCCGCACCTGCGAATGCGATCAACGCTTCTGCTCTCTTACGATCCTCAGCAGACCCGCCTTTCTCGAGCAGCACGGCGACACTTTTTCCATCACCTGCGCCTTCCACTTTGTCCCAGTCACCCTGGAGGAAAAACGGTTGGCCATGAATTGACTGATCGAAAGAGATCGATCCTGCCGAACCGGTTTTCTCGACACCCGATGAGATCGCATTCGCGATGTTGACCGTCATACGGAATGGAGCGGTATCTGTGCCGCGTAGCGTGTACGGAGTGTTCGGCATCGGATACCAGAAAGAACCCGGCAGGAATTGAGTCCCGATCGGACTGATCGAGGCGAGACCACTATTGATCTCAACCGGTAACGTGTAATTGACCGAAACAGTCGTCGACGCACCGGGATTAACAGCAGAGGGCAACGCGATCTCAAACCGATTTAGATCGCCGCGCGGCTCTGTGCCCTGCCGGAATGTGCTCGCCGCCCCGCCCGCCGCGACCGATTTCACAGTCGCTTTGTTATTCAGACGCACGGTCATTACGCGACCTGCACTGCCACCGATGTTTGTCGCGTTGATCGTGGCGACAACGCTGATAGTTCGTTCAGTTTGTTGAACGTTGGCATTGATATCAAACAGTGTGACTTGCCAGAGCGGCGGCGCAGGAGCTTGCGCCCGCGCCGGCGCGAGCAGGCACACAAGAAGCGACAATAGAAAAAGAATTCTCATAATTCGTCTTAATTTTTCTTAGATCCGTGGTCCAACAAGCTGATGAATATCGCGCAGCATAAACAGGAGCGATTGAAGCCGGTTCAGCGGCAATGCGTTCGGACCATCCGACAAAGCTTTCTCCGGACAATCATGAACTTCCATGAACACCGCGTCCACGCCGCATGCGACTCCTGCACGTGCGAGAGGTTCGATGTATTCCGATTGTCCGCCAGTTGCATAACCCAACCCGCCCGGCAGTTGCAAGGAATGCGTTACGTCGAACACCACCGGGACCCCAAAATCGCGCATGATCGGGAACGATCGCATGTCCACGACGAGGTTGTTATAACCGAACGTCGCGCCCCGCTCGGTCAGCAACAGCTTCTCGCATCCGGCCTGGCGCGCCTTGTCGACGATATTCCGTGCGTCCTGAGGCGCCAGAAACTGCCCTTTTTTAACGTTTACGGCTTTGCCCGATGTCGCGGCCGCGAGGATCAAGTCCGTCTGCCGGCAAAGAAATGCCGGGATCTGTAACACATCGACGACTTCTGCGACACGCTCGACCTGCGAAACATCGTGCACGTCAGTCAGTACCGGCACGCCAACCTCTTCGCGGATGCGTTCCAGCGTTTCGAGCCCGGCTTTCATTCCCAATCCACGAAAGCTCTGAATCGAAGATCGATTAGCTTTGTCGAAAGATGCTTTGAAAACGTAGTCGAGGCCGGCGGCACGAGTCCGCTCCAAACACTCGCGCGCCATCATCGAGGCGTGCTCGTAACTCTCGATAACGCACGGTCCGGCAATTATCGTAAGTCGTCCGTCACCAAATGTCGCATTTCCTACCGAGAAGGGTTTCAGGTCAGTCTTCATCAACGCCCGAGTATACGCTTGACCTTGTCCAGAAATGAAAGCGACTTGCCGAGTTCAGGAGTGTTTGGGCGTTTGTGATTGTTGCCGCCGACGATCTTTATCTCATTCGATCCGGAACTCAACGCGCGTACCCGCGCGATGTCCACGACGAGTCGGCCCGAAGGCGATACGACGCCCTCGCCGCGCAACGCTTCGATATCCGGCACGCTCGTGAGGGCGTGATGCTCGAGGCCAAGGCGCTGCGCGGTCTCCAACAGTTCGTGATGAAATACTTCAGCATTAGCTGGTCGATCTTCGGGCGTCTTCTCGAGCGCGTACAGCACGACTCGTTCGACGTCTTCAGGAATCGCCGCGACGATGTTTCGCGGGGGTTGTGGTGAATCGGAAACTTGTTTCGCCGCGATCTCAACAGGCGTGGAACCGGTGAAAGGCGCCATGCCGGTCAACATCTCGTACAGGATCACGCCGAGACTGTAGACGTCCGCCGCGGGCGTCAGACCGTGTCCGTTGTACTGTTCCGGCGCCATGTAACGCGGCGTCCCGATCAGAGATCCGGCCTGACGCAACGTCGTCGTGCCTTCATCGTCGTCAAGTGTATGGGCCGCGAGTTTCGCAACACCGAAGTCGAGCACTTTGACGACCGCCGGCACGTCAGTACTCTGCGTTACAAGAATGTTCGACGGCTTGAGATCGCGATGGATGATTCCTGCTTCGTGAGCCGCAGCAACCGCTGCCGAAATTTGCAGCATGATCGAAATGGCCCGCGCAGTCTCGATCGGGGCTTCCTTCACGAGAATCTCTCGCAGCGTTGGCCCTTCGAGCAGTTCCATCACGAGGTAAACATAACCGTCGGCAGTCTCGCCGAAGTCGGTCACGCTTACGGCGTTCTGATGTTTCAGAAGGACCGCGGCCCGTGCCTCGCGTTGAAAGCGAAGGCGCGCGGCTTCATCCGCGACCAAGCGTTGATGCAGCACCTTGATCGCCACCGGACGATCCATCGACAAGTGGCGCGCGCGATACACAGCGCCCATACCACCGGCGCTCAGTCGCTGCTCGATGCGATACTTCTCATCAAGCGTTTGGCCGACGAGTAAATCTTCTGACTTGGGGGAAGTAGTCATCTATTGTTAAGGGAGACAGAGTTATTCGCGTTTGTACAAGCAGTGAGGTCAGTCTGGGCGGACCCGCTTGTTCTAGCGTCAATCGCCACTGGTTGCGCTGAAACGGTCGGGCGCGACCAGTTCGACGTCACCATTCTTCTCGATCGTGGTCTCAGATTGCAAACGATTTTCGTAGGCCGCGCGCACGAATGACGCAAATAACGGATGGGCCTTGAGGGGCTTCGACTTGTATTCAGGATGAAACTGGCATCCGATGAACCATGGATGTGACTCGCGCGGCAATTCGATCATCTCCATAAACTTGCCGTCGGTCGAAACGCCGCTGAACACCAAACCTTCCTTTTCGAGCCGCTGCCGGTACTCGGGGTTGAACTCGTAACGGTGACGATGACGCTCACTGATCTCATCCGCTCCGCCGTAAACTTCCTGGGCCAACGAGCCCGGCGCCAGCCGGCAAGTCCACGCGCCGAGACGCATTGTGCCGCCGAGTTCTTCCACATCTACGAGGTCGCGCAGTTTGAAAATAATTGGATGCGGTGTTTCGAGATCAAACTCCGTCGAGTCTGCGTCTTTCAGTTCGCAGGAGTTACGCGCAAACTCGATACAGGCGGTTTGCATGCCGAGACAGATGCCGAAATAAGGCGTACGCGTTTTGCGAGCGTACTGAATCGCGCGAATCATTCCGGCGATGCCGCGTTTGCCGAATCCGCCGGGAACGAGGATCGCATCGAAGTCCCGCAGGCGATTCTCGTAGTCGTCGTCCATCAGTTCTTCCGATTCGATCCACTTCACGACAACACGAAGATTGTTAGCCACGCCACCGTGCGTCAGCGCTTCGCGCAACGATTTGTATGAGTCTTCAAGCTCGACGTACTTGCCGACGATCGCGATCTTCGTGTCGCCAGCCGAAGGCTCGCGAACCGTTGCGACGAGTTTGCGCCATTCTGAAAGATCTACTTGCTGCGCGTGCGATTCAAGTCGCAATTGCGTGACGATCAAGTCGTCGAGTCCCTGTTCGTGAAACGCGAGTGGAACATCGTAGATCGTGTCGACGTCCTGGGCGTTAATCACCGCCTGCTCTTTTACGTTACAGAACAACGCAATCTTTCCGCGCAACTCGCGCGACAAAGGTTTTTCGGAACGACACAGGAGAATGTCAGGAGCGATGCCGATTTCGCGCAGATCGCGCACGGAGTGTTGAGTCGGTTTTGTTTTTAGTTCACCGGCGGCGGCGATGTATGGAACGAGTGTGACGTGCACGAAGATCGCATTGCCCGCACCTTCTTCATTACCCATTTGGCGGATCGCTTCGAGAAACGGCAGCGATTCGATGTCGCCGACTGTGCCACCGATCTCCACGATCACAACGTCGGGTTTGTCTTTCTCTGCGACGCTGCGGACTGCTTCCTTGATCTCGTTCGTGATGTGCGGGATGACCTGGATCGTCTTGCCGAGATAGTCGCCGCGCCGTTCCTTTTCGATTACCGAAAGATAGATCCGGCCGGTGGTCCAATTGTTCGCACGCGAAAGATGCGCTTGCGTGAAACGTTCGTAGTGACCCAAATCGAGATCCGTTTCGGCGCCATCGTCTGTGACGAAGACCTCGCCGTGTTGAAACGGCGACATCGTTCCCGGATCGACGTTGATGTACGGATCCAACTTGATTAGGGCGACTTGAAGACCGCGGCTCTCGAGCAGGCAGCCAATGGAGGACGCCGCCAGACCTTTACCCAGACTCGAAACCACGCCACCAGTAACGAAGATGTATTTAGGCATTCATTCTCCCTGGATCACCATAGTCTTTAGCATTGCGAGATTGCGAGACTGCGGAATTGCGCAATTTCGCAATCTCGCAATCTCGCATTCCTAAAAAGTCATTTCAAAATCTCTCTGCGGTCGTCGCCCGCCTCCGGTGGATCGCCTGTATCGTCTTCTTTGTCGTAACGACCCTGTTTCAGATCTTCCAGCACCTCGACGGATTTTTCCTTCGCCGGGTCGAGCGCTTTTTGCAAACCAACCAGACCGGCGCTGATCAAGCCTGGGCCTTCCTGCGCACGTTTCTCGAATTCCTCGACGGAGACGTCATACGGCTTGCCCAGACGCGACAGTGCGGCCAACCCGCAAAGCACGAGAAATGCAACTATTGCTAATCCAATCCAGTCGCTCATACGCTCTGGGCCATCTGGACTTTCAATAACTCGAGATCTTCCTCGGTATCAACGCCGATCGAAGACGAACACGCCTCGACGACTTTTATCTTGACGCCATGTGCCAGCGCACGCAATTGCTCGAGAGCCTCGATCATCTCGAGCTTCGCGGGTGGCCAACGAGTGAATTCCATCAGTACGTCGCGGCGGTAAACATACAACCCGGTATGCTTATGAAAGAACTTGAACAACTCCGGTTCCGCCATAAGTGCTGCTTCAGGCTCGCCGTACCGTTTTGTGCCGTCCCAGGGAAACGGTATCGGCGAACGCGAGAAATAGACCGCATTGCCGTCGTCGTCTATCACGACTTTCACGAGGTTGAAATTCAAAAGCTCGTCAAGCGATTCAATCGGTTCGCAGGTCGTAACTATGCCGGCGCCGTTGGTCTTGGAAATTTCGTAAGCCATCGTGTCAACGGCTCGTTCGATCGTCTCGGGAGCGATCATCGGTTCATCGCCCTGTACGTTTACGATAATCTCAGCATCCGGAATCGTCGCTGCAACTTCCGCAACGCGATCCGTCCCACTCGTGTGATTCGGGTCGGTTAGTCTTGCCTCGATACCCCGGGATGTGACAGCGTCGAGGATCTCCTGGCTGTCTGTCGCGACTATCACACGATCGACGTTTTGGGCGGCCTGAGCGCGTTCCGCGACCCAGCAAACCATTGGCTTTCCGTTGATTTCTATCAGGGCTTTTCCAGGCAAACGAGTAGAAGCATAACGAGCAGGGATGATGGCGACTGTCTTTTTCGAGGAGGATTTTTGGGTGTTGTCGCCCGTCTGATTCACGGGATAACAGCTTAGCTTGCGACCGCGAAGACTGTCAACGAACTGAAAGACTTTCTTAGCAGGTTTCCGCCTTTGCGGGAGACATACTTCGCGCAGGTAGATGCACTGGGTTGCAAACTGACTCCCGCAAAGGCGCGAAGGCGCAATGAAGACCCGAAACAATTTATTTTTTTCTGGTTTTTGCGGCTTTCTTCGCCGCGCGCGAACG
>DASRPN010000103.1:0-22150 GCA_035646355.1 Pyrinomonadaceae bacterium
TCAAGACAGTCAACTTCACCGTTCGCCTTCCAAAGCGCATCGCATCTCGCGTCGATGGTGTCCAGATGTCGATTCGCTTTCCGCGGACTAAGGCGCCCGTATCGGCAACGAGATACTCGCCACTCCACGATCCTGCCTCGATTCGAACACGTGAACCCAAAGGCAAGTGCCTCGGGTCAGCCGCGATCAAACCTTTCGCGACCATGCGTCCGCTCGCGGTCCGTCCGCGCAAGCTGTATGCAGTAGCGACGTAAGGCGACGGTCCAACGATGTAGGCTTCTTCAGCCGCGACCTTTTCGCCTAAACGACCTGCCGAAAGATTCTCGCTAGCTACTGGTACAGGAGCTGTGGCTTCAGCAGTTGATTGAGTTTTGGTTGTTGGTTTTTGGGTTTGAGAATTGAGAGTTTCCGCCGAGAGAGCTGTGGCCGAAAGCATCAAAAAACTACTCAGAAGTGCAATACCGATTAGCGCACTTCCGCTAAAGATAGAAAAGACTTTCAATTCGGGTCTCCGTTCCGAGGTTGTTTTTAAACTCTTCAGCGTCCTGCGCGAGTCCGTTCTTTCCTATGACTCGTCCCCTGGCTCTAGGAGTCTGCAATGAAGTCAGCCGAGGTTGGGGGCTTGCATCCTTGATGCGGTGCGCTGAAAAGATCTAACTGGGCCCCTGTCGGGCCTAAAAAAGAAAAACGAGCATTAATGTCGTTGTTCCAGACGAGAAAGCTAGCACACGGGTTCGTGAGGTCCAAATGTAAAACCGTGATATTTGTGAGATAAATCGCACGGTTTCGACGCAAGTGCGGGAATAGCAGGGTTTAGCGCGGTTTAATCAATGTGACTGTCCGGCACGCGTTCAGGTACCTCAGAGGGCAAGGAAATTCTCGACGATCTGCCGGCCTTCGGGGTGTTCATCGTCGAATAGCTCCGGGTGGAACTGGACGCCATAGACCCGGCGCCCTTTCTCCTGCATCGCCTGGATTTTGCAATTTTCGTTGGAGGCTGTCGCGCGGAAGCCGTTGGGCAGCTCCTTAACCTCGTCGCAGTGGTTGTGCCAAACGGTCAGTTGAGCCGGAAGACCTTTAAAAAGGCCGTCGCCAGTGTTTTCTATCGGTCCGAAGCCGCGCTCCCGTTTAGCGCCGTCGTAACCCTCGCCCGGTTCGACTCGTCCCATCAGTCCCACTTCAGCGCCGTGCGCAATGGCTATCTGTTGATGACCACCGCACACGCCAAGAATCGGCTGACTCGCCTGTTTTATCACCTCGAACACTCCGGCCAGCGACTCAGGCGAGTACTTGTCCCAGGGGTGGCTTTGTCCGCTCAGAATGATGTGTGACGGACGCAGGCTGCGGACGCGTTCGAGCGATACGCTGTGGAATGGTTCCGTGAGGATTTCGAGGCCGGGAATTAAACGACCCAACACCGCGCGCAACTCGCGCGGGCTCGCACCCTGACCGTCGATTGTGTTGTCTACCAGGTAAACCAGCAAGGTTACTTCAAGCAGTACAGCTTCCCATTGAAAGCGCCGATATAAATTCGCCCGTCGAGTATGGCGGGAGTCGCGTTGATATTATCACCGATCTTCAGTTCGCTGATCTGCTGCCCGTCTTCCGCGGAGACGGCGTGTAGCCAACCCGCCTTGTCGCCGAATACAAGACGTCCATCGACGAGCGGCGACGTGCCCCAGATCGGCCCGCGCGCCTTGTAACGCCAAACAAGTTCGCCTTTGTCGGCGGACAGCGCGTGCAGGTAGCCGTTGTTTGAGCCAATGTAAACTCTGCCCTTCGCGACGATGGGACTCGCCCAGATTCCGTTTCGTTCCTTGCCGATGCCGCCAAGCGTTTGGTACTTCCAAACTAACTCGCCGTTATCTTGCCGGTAGCTGTAAACAACGCCATTCTCCGCGGCCGTGTAGACGAAGCCATTCGCCACCGCAGGCGTAGAATCGGAATCAGCGCCGATGCGCGACTTCCACACCGTCGAACCATCTGACAAGTTCAGACAGAATAAGTCGCCCTGTTCCGTACCGATGTAGGCACGTCCGTCAACGACGCTAAAACTTCCTTCCATGGAGCCGAGCCGTTCGGTTTTGTAAATCAGGGTGCCGTCTTCGAGATTCAGAGCGTAGAAGAACCCGTCTTCGCTACCGAAGTACACACGGCCATCGATCACGGCCGCCGAACAGTCGACTTCAAAGCCGGTCTTGTATTTCCAGAGCAACGTTCCGTTGCGCTTATCGATGCAGTAGATGTAATGGTCGAGACCGCTGGCGATTAGCCGATCGCCGACAATTGTCGGCGTAGCTTTTAGGCTGTCGTTGGTCTTGAAACTCCAAACGAGGTCGCCGGTGTTCTTGTCGAGACAGTAAAGATTGCCGTCAGCGGAACCGAAATAGACGTGTTTTTCGTCAACAGAAGGTTGGCCGGGCCAGCTCGATCCGCCCCAGGGATCTTTGTGCAGGCGTCCGGTTATGAATTTCGTCTCAAACTCCCAAACAACTTCGAGCGCGCCATCCGACCACGGTCCCGTGCCATAAAAATTCCGCCCTGTGTTTCCCAGCCACATCGGAACTGAGCTGGGCGGCTTTGGAGGTTCCGGGGGTGCATGTGCTTCGGTCTTTGAAATGACCTTGCCACCGCAGGCAGGCAGCGACAATAACGCCGCGAAGAGGAGGATGATCGGGAGATTTTTAGACATACTAGGCCAACCACTGGCCTGAATAGACTACTTCAGCGGTTCCGGTAATCACAACCTGACCGTCCTGTCGCCACTGGATCCGCACCTCGCCACCTTCCATAACGACGCGGACTTCGCGATCAGTTTTGTAGTTAACCATCGCAGCAACCGCGCCCGCGCAGGAGCACGTTCCCGATGCGGTGGTTTCACCAACACCGCGTTCCCAGATGCGCAGCTCGATCAATGTTCGATTTATTGTTCGAACGAATACGACGTTAGTTCGGTCTGGGAAACACGGATCGTTTTCGATTTCTTTACCGATAGTCCGCCAATCAAGAGAATTGAAATCTTCAACAAAGATGCAGCAGTTTGGGTTTCCCATCTGCATCGCAGTGATGTGAAAGTTACGGAATGCGTAATTTATGACGGTATCGAGTGGCGGCTCGATCGACATCGGTATCGATCGAGTATCGAACTTTGGTTGGCCCAACTCTGATTCGAACAAGTATTTGCCTGGACCAAGTCGTTCGCGCAGGATGTAACGCTTGATACCGGTGCGCGTGCTAAGGCGCAACTCTTCTTTTGCCCACGAGCCTTTGTAGTGGAGATAAGCGACCGCGCAGCGCGTTCCATTTCCGGAAAGTCCAGCTTCGCTGCCGTCAGGATTGAAGATGCGGCACGTGAAATCGGCGTCATCAGCATTCGACTCACCGACGATCGCGATTCCGTCACCGCCCGCGCCGTAATGCCGGTTGCAGATGCGACGCGCAAACTCGCCGAGATCTTCGACGCGAGCGAGTTGCTCGGTCTCAATCACCAGATAGTCGTTACCCAGCCCGTGAAACTTCGTGAATTGCGGCGGCATGTGTTGGTCGGGCGAGTTCAGTCAGACGAGCCTGACGCCGCGAATAGTTTCTTGAGTTTTACAGTAAGCACAGGCTCGATATTCAACAGGCGCTCATAAACGGTGAGCTGGCCGCGGTGATACATCTCGTGACTAGACGCAAACGCCAGAATCGCGCCTTTGGTCGTGGGCTGGCCGGTAAGACCGTTCATTGGTGCGTCCCACATGTCGGCGTGGTCCACGACGGTAGCCTCCGACTCGTTCATGCTGTTACGAAGAAGTTCGATGAGTCCTTGTTTATCGGTGACGTCGCGAACGCCCGACGCATATTCCCGCCCGTGAGCGGCAAACGATTGTCGAAGTAGATTACTGTTTTGCCGGCACGTTTCGCCGACAATAATCTTTTGAGTCTCAACAACGTGCTGGAGGAGTTCAGCGATGCTGCGCGTGTCCGGTGTCGCGCGAAATGACATTTGATCGTCCGGTATTTTCTCGACCTCGTCGATTAATCCGTTTCGGATGTCTTTCCATGACTTCATTACGGTTTGTGCTGACATCAGGGGCTCTCCTATTTCTTTTCTGGGTTAGGTTTATCGGGTGGCTTGGTTCCATTGATCGTTGTGGTCGCCGATGCGTCTGCCTTCGCGTTGAACGCCGCCAACAGCACTGCGATCGGATCGATGCACGTGGCGCGCGGATCGACGTCGTTGCCGTAGTTGTTAACGATGATCGCGAAGGCGAGTTTCTCACCAGCTGCGGTCGTCACATAGCCGCCCAGACTTGCCGCCGAACTCAACGATCCTGTTTTGGCCCGCACGTTGTTCTCCGCCAGTGTGCGGCGCATTCGGTTGCGCAACGTTCCATCGACTCCAGCTATCGGCAATGCAGCGCGGAATACGTCCGCATACCGATGTTTGTTCATGAAGGTCAACAACTGCACCGTCGCTTCGGCCGTGATCATATCGCTCCGCGACAATCCGGAACCGTCGTCCAAACGCAGCGACTCGGCTGCGATCCCGGCTGTTTTCAAAAACGCCTTGACAGCTTCAATGCCGAGATTCTCCGAAGTCTGTCGAATAGGCGGCATCGTCGCCGGTGGTAGCGTCATTGTGCCGAGAGTGCGAAGAATCAGTTCGGTATAGAGGTTTTGGCTGGGCTTCAGTGTCTGCGCAGCGATCAGGCTGAATGGCGGTGATTCGAACGTGGTGATCTCGAGTTGAATCTTCGGGAGTGGCGCTCCCATGGTGTTAGCGAGTTCTGGAATTGGCGGATTGATGGGTTGGTTGACAGTTCCGGTTGTGCGCGATTTTCCGGTTATCACCACGCCCTTCTGCGCAAGCGCGGTGCGCAGCAGATACATGAAGAGCAGCGCAGGATGTGAGATGGCAATCGCGCCGGTGTAGCCGGGATCATCGATCGCGATGTTGCCGACAATAGTGATCGTATTCTCGCCTAGACCACGATAAATGTTGAGTTCGCGTTTTGTTCCTTTTGATGCGGTCATGACCTTGTTGACGATCGTCAACAAGGGATCCGGCGGGCCGGTCGTGATCACGGCCAGCGCGGTGACGTCGCGTCCAGGTTTGATGAACAGATCGAGCGCGTTATCGTTTACGGTGAGCGGTGAGATCTCCGCGCCGTAGTACCACGTCAAGTCTTCCCATTCCCAACCCGATCCATATTTCGGTCCGACAAAGTAAGTCTCGTCTCCGACTAGATCGCCTTCGACACGTTTTACTCCTGCGCTCGCGATGCGCGCGGCGAGATCGTTTATCGCTTTTAGATAATCGCCGTTGTTGAAGCGTGCGGCGAACGTGGGATCGCCGCGCCCCTGGATCATCAAGTCACCGCGAAGCACGCCGGACGCGTCAAGTTTTCTGGTGCTGTATACGAGCGTCTTGAAGCGATAGTCAGGTGACAATTTATCGAGCGCGGCGGCGACCGTGTACAGCTTCATGTTTGAAGCAGGACGCAATAACTTCCCGGAGTTCTCTTCAAAAAGCACTCGTCCGGTGTCGAGCGAAACGACCTTGACCCCGACCATCGCTGGAGCTAGTTGGGGCTTGGCGAGTATTTCGGAGATGCGCGTTTGTAGTTCGGGAAGTGTTTTTGGTCCGAACGGAATGGGCGGGGGAGGTTGTGCTTGAGCACTCGCCAACACGCGCAACACCAGAGTAAGCAGGAGTATTAGTGCGATTCGTTGTTGTCTGATCATTTGTGTCTGGATGTTAACTCAATAAACCGCGGATCGTTTCGCAGCGAGATCCAGTTCGGATCGTTTTCAAAACACGGATGGTTTGCGTTGCCGAGCGCAATCGAGCGTTCAAGCCATTCAAAAGCATCATTGGCGAGGCCTTCCAACGCGTAAACCGAACCAATTGAATAAGCGATATCGGCATCGACCTCGCCGTTGCGTTTAACTTCGGGCGTCAGTTGCGCAATCGCCTCGTCATGCTTGCCCTGCGCGCTCAGGAACGTGGCCATCCATGGACGGATGCCATGCATGTTTGGATGCTTCTCGACTGTGTCGCGCATTAACTCGGCCGCGGCGTCAGTCTGTCCAGTGTAGTACAGAGCGAGGGCGCGAAAGGTTCGCACGAGGGCATTGTCCGGTTCGCCGGCGTTATCGAGTTCCTTGAACGTCTCGTCAAAGTGGCCCATGTACATGTGCACGAGGGCGCGGCTGTAACTCGCAACCACATGCGCCGCCGGATCCAGTCTGACGAGACGATCGTAACTGCGTAACGCCCGTCCGTACTCACCATCGAGTCGATGCAGCATCGCCTTCACGAAATGGACCACTGGTTCGTTCGGTGCTTCGTTCCGCGCGCGACTCACCTCGTCGCGGGCCTTCTGCTTCTCACCGCGCCACAGGTAAACAAACACCATTAACATGCGCGCCTCGATGATTTTCGGATCGATTGCGAGTGCTTTGTTGAAAGCAGCTTCCGCGCGTTCGTAATCTTCGGCGCCTCCGAATCCTTTAAAGACACGGTTTACGTAGCACGCGCCAAGACCATCGTGGGCCAACGCGAAGTTCGGATCGAGTTGAATCGCGCGTTCGAAATGTTCGATCGCGCCGTCGCAATCGTCGCGCGACAACGTGCGAAATATGAAACGTGCAAACAGATCGCGGCCACGCAGGTATTGCTCGTAGGCGACGGGATTCTGCGTTGACGATTTTGCGATGCCCGCTTCTTCAGCCGGGCTGAGTTCGACTCGCAATCCTTCGACGATTCGCTGGGCGATCGTGTCCTGCACAACGATGATGTCCGAGGCGGCCGTGTCGATGCGGTCGCTCCACAGCAACTCGCCTGAGGCGACGTCGATCAGTTGCGCTGTAACGCGGAAGTGATCGCCCGAGTGAATAAATCCGGCGGTCAAGACCGTGCCCACATTCAACTCTTCCCCAATCTCACGCGGATCCTTCGTTTGACCCTGATACCGCGCAATCACCGACGACGGTCGCACGACGAGCGACCGAATCCGCGCGAGCTCCGTGATCACCGCATCAGCGAGGGAGAACTCGTAAAAACTTGAAGCCGGATCGTTGCTGAGGTTGCGGAAGCAGAGAATCGCAAGAGTCTTTTTTTCCTGGTCCGCAACGGTCGTGAACGGTGTTTCGTGAATGCCTTGCTTGGAAGCTGTTGCGGCAGTCGGAACGGATGTCGGTGACTCAGTTCGCCCAATCGACTTGAGCCAGCGCACCGCGCGCGAAACCGGATTCGCTCCGGCAAGATGACGCGGCGGTTCCGGCGTGACGCTCTCATAACTCGCGGCTCCCGAGTCGACCTCCTGCAACACTTGTCGCAGCTCTTTGCGGAAGTCGTCCATGTTTTGAAAACGATCTTTCGGCTCTTTCGCGAGTGCGCGATCGATGAGCTGAGTCAGGCGTGCGGGGATCGGTGTCGAGCGGAGTTCGGAGATCGGTCGCGGCGGGTCGTAGAGGACCGCGTGTCGCACGTCGATCGTCGTTTTGCCGCGAAACGGCCACGTGCCCGTCAGCATCTCGTAGAGCAGAACGCCGGTTGAGAAAATGTCGGCGCGTTTGTCGACGCGATCGCCCCGCGCCTGTTCAGGCGCCGCGTACGTGGCGGTGCCGTAAGGGATGCCGATCTCAGTCAATTCCGTGCGATGAATGCCGGAAGTTACCGCTTCAGTGTCGTCGAGCAACTTGGCGAGACCGAAGTCGAGCACTTTTACTTGTCCGGATGGAGTAACCATTACGTTGCCCGACTTGATATCCCGATGAATGATGCCGCGACCGTGAGCGGCGGCGAGCGCGTCGGCAACCTGCAAGCCGATCAGTAGTGCGGTTCTCAGTTCCAATGGCCGGCCCGCGACCAGTTGCCGCACGTTCTTTCCTTCGACGTGCTGCATGGCAATGAAGTGAACGCCGTCCACTTCGTCGAGATCGTAAATGGTGCAGATGTTTGGGTGGTCCAACGATGAGGCAAGACGCGCTTCGCGTTCGAACCGTTTGAGGTTGGCTTCTTTCGCACTTAGCTCAGGCGGAATGACTTTGATCACAACCGGACGACCTAGCTTGAGGTCGGTAGCTTTATAGACGGTGCCCTGTCCGCCCACGCCGAGCTTTTCCGTGATGCGATAGTTGCGAAGAGTTTTGCCTACCATGGAACGACCCAGGCAAGTTCAATCGAAAGTTCAATCGAAAGTTGCGATCAACTCCTCCGCGGTAGCGGTCGCGGTGCCAACCTTACCGACAACGATTCCAGCAGCGTGATTCGCGAGTGTAGCTGCTTCAATCATGCTCGTGCCCGCGGCGAGTGCGGCGGCCAGAGCGGCGATAACAGTATCACCCGCACCGGTAACATCGTAAACCTCGCGCGCGGCGGTTTTGACATAAACCGGTTCGCCGTCGCCTTCGAGCAACATCATGCCACGATCGCCCCGGGTGATCAGCACTGCGTTGCAGCCGAGTTTCTTTCGGATCACACTCGCAGCGTCGCGCGATCCGTCGTCGGATTGGTCTTCGCTGTCGCTCATGCGCAGTGCCTCATGATGATTCGGCGTCACGAGTGTGGCGGGCCGGTAAAAATTGAAATTGCGCAGCTTCGGATCGATCAAAACCGGTACACGTTCGTATGCGAACGGCAGGATTTCGCCGAGAATTCGTGGGGTCACCACGCCTTTGTCGTAATCGGAAACTACAAACGCGTTCGCGTGGCGCAAGGCTTCTTTAATAGCCGAAATGATCCGGTCTTCGATCTGCGAACTTACCGGGGTGCGCGATTCGCGGTCGGCGCGCACGACTAACTGGCTGTGGGCGATGATGCGTGTCTTGATCGTTGACGGACGTGCGTGGTCAACGATCAGATTGTCGTTGGCGTCCGTGCCGAGTTCGCTGAGACCGTTGCGCAAACGCTTGCCCGCCTCATCCTTTCCGATCACGCCGACAACGGTGCCGCGTGCACCGAGCGCGATCAAGTTCGCCAGCACATTTGCTGCGCCGCCAAGATGCACCGATTCACGTCGCACATCGACGACGGGCACGGGCGCTTCGGGCGAGATCCGCGTCACGTCGCCCCACACGAACTCGTCGAGCATCACGTCGCCCAGCACGACGACATTACGGTCGCGCAGGGTGCGGAGGATTTCGTTAACCCGGTTTCTAGTCAGCATGGGCCAGAGTTTTATCGATTGCCGCCATTACTCGTTCAACCGGAACACGCAGAATACATTCCGGCTGGGGAAACTTCTCGCAAAAATAACCATGACAAGGCTGACAGGGCATCTCTTCCAAGACAACTTCGGCCGCCGCTTTGTTCCAGGGACCCCAGTGCGCCACGTTTGACGATCCGAAAATGACTACCGACGGCGTTCCGACGGCGGCCGCGATATGCGCGATGCCGCTGTCGTTGCCGATGAAAATCCGTGAGCGCGCAGCGAGAGCCGAAACTTCGGGAAGTGATAAGTCGAGAGAAGTGATCGGAACCGTCGCCTGTCCCAGCATTGACTTCAGAATCTGGCGATCCTGAGGAGCCCCGACTGCCACAGGCGCAAAGCCGCGCTCTGCGAGGGACTCAGCCACACGTGCAAACTTCTCCGTCGCCCATTGCTTGGTGACGAACGCCGTCGCCGGATGGATCAGCGCGATCTTTGCATCCTCAATTCCGGATTCCACCAGTCGGTGGTGAACGGCGTCCGCTGCCTTCCGCGGGACGGCGAGATGTGTGCGTGGCCTGTCAGTAACCGGAACTCCAGTCCATCCGAGCAACGCGAGTTGTTGTTCGACTGAGTGTGTTTTTTGTTGACCCCACACCACCAGCGGCGATGGCGTTTGATGATTGTGCAGGTGCGCGTATTGATAACTCTTAAGCCCGACGCGATGGCGCGCTCCGGTCGCGCGCGTCAGAAAAGTGGCAGTGGTCCCGCCGTGAAGGTTGTAGACCACATCGTAACCAGTCGATCTGATTTGTCGCGCTGCGCGTGCGCGAGAAATCATGCCCGCCCCTTCCAGGACAACCACGTTGTCAACATGTGGGTGATCGTCCAGCACGGGCGCGACCCAGTCTTCAACGAGGATGTCGATCTGTGCGTTGGGCAGGAAGCGTCGCAACGCGTAAAGCGATGGAGTTGAGAGAACGGTGTCGCCGATGGACCGCAGCCGCACGAGCAAGACCTTACGCACCTTCGACCAGTCCCAGCGCGCGGGCGCCAAAGGTTCTGCCGGATAGTCCATCGCGTTTGTGTCAATCACGCGGAGTTGGTGGGCAAGGGAAGAGTCAACGATGTCGCGCAGACCGTTCATCAGGTCATTCTTCGATGGTAGCTTCGTCGATGAGCATTACGGGAATATCGTCGCGGATTGGATAAACGCGTTTGCACTCTACGCATTTCAAAGCGCTTCCGTCCGGCTTCAGCTCAACTGTTGCTTTGCACGCTGGACACGCGAGTATTTCCAAAAGTTTCTGATCTACTGCCATGGCATGACCTTTCTATGCGGCACAATTGCGGGAATGCCAAAAGCTTACCATAATCATCCGTGTAACACAGATTCAGAAAAAACACGGATTAATGTCATTAGAATTTGCACTCCAATACGGCTGCCCGCTTCGCGCTAACTATTCCGAACCGCACCTGCGCCAGTGGGGACGGCTGAGCAGCTTGCACGCCAGGCTTACGACAGGAGACGCCGTTGCGCCTTCGATCGACAAACTTCAGTGGGTCGAGAATGCGAGTGCTGAAATCGAGCGTCTGCAGGAGGCGACGACGATCTGTTCTCAATGCCCGGCGTGTTTGCCGCTTGAAACGGCAGGCGAAGGCGAGTCGGTAGGATGTCTTGGGCGGATTAACTATCCGGTTGAGGCGCAGTTTGAAAAGTTCCTGGCGGATCGAGTGCAACTCTCGCTAGACACGCTCGACAAGGAAGACCAACCGCGACTGTTGCGGATACTCGTCGATCCGGAGTCGCCATTTGATGGTGAAGCGACGAAGGAGTTACGCCGTGTCGTGACTGATGAAGGTTTGCGCTTCTTCGAGTTGCGCGTGCCGATCGCGCTTACGCGCGCAGCAGCACGGTTGACGACAGACCATGTGTTCGATCTTTTAGCCGGGTTTCGTTCGGAGGACAGTACGGCGACGACCTACACGCGCGAGTTTCCCTTCGAAGCCACGGCGGATTATTACGACCTTCTCGACCTTCTCCTGCGCAACGAACTCTCACAATCCGAAATCATTCGACTTACAAGCCGCAGCCGGAACTACACACAGTTCCTCCGCCTGCTTACAGCGATCGAAAAGGCGGAAGCATTAAACACTCGCGTGCTAATTGATTAGTTTCAGCCGTGGCAGTTTTGGCGAAGCAACTACCCTTGTTTCGGCTTCCTTCAAAGTTGTTACTGGCCAGTCGCGATTGAAAGTAGGAACTTTTACAAGCAGGTCCAGTATCCTTTGAGCTATATGTCGGGTTGCCAAAGCAACATGCCTTGATGGCTTTGATTCAGATGAAAGAATCGTTTCGGATAAATCAAAGAACTGATATTTTTCTCGCACTTCGCGTGGCAGTAATTCTCCGGCGCGTAAGACGATCGGAACAATAAGCTGGCTTCCCGTTATATCCTCTCGCTTCTGAAAGGTCAGAAATTCTGCCAGTGTAAAGGCGCGCATGAAATAAGTAGGCGTAAAGAAGGCCAGCAGTAGTTTTGAACGAGCTAGAGCCTCACGCTTTGCTGTCTCCAGAACCATGTCTGGGGCCAACTCTGTTACATCGAAGAAAATCTTGACGTCCGGTTGGTAGAGTGCGAGTTCATTTCCCAGAGACTTCAAGAAGTTCTGGAGCCACTCGGCGAGAACAGAATCATGTCCGTAGCTGACGAATAGATCGTATTGATAGTTCTTTTCAGTGAGTCTCGCGGCACTACGCGGTTTTTTCGTCTGCTTCTTAGCCTCGTGTTTGCGAATCACCTCCTCGCCCACTACCGCTTTCAGATCCTCAAAATTACTCGCGAGGAGAGTTGCGACTTTGTCGTACACGAAACCCATGCCTTCAGGATCGTTCGTTCCCTGCTCGACAACGGCCAACTTCTCTCCGAAAGCAAAATAGTCGACTTGCGGGACCTTGATGCGTTCGAGTACGTCTTTTGACGCCAGTGTGCTTGGCAACCAGTCATCAAAAAACTCGTGCAGAGTTTCCTGAAATCGCTCAAGCCACGATTGGCCCTCCTGGAATTCCGCCCTGGTGCCAAATCGAGCCGGTAGCGGAAGGATTGTCAGCGGCATACGATCGTACGCGAGCTTTTGCCGCGCGTGTTGGATTAGACGCATTACGTCTCTTGTGCCGTACAAGCTCTGATTGTTTGCCGTAAACATGGCCACGACAATGTCCGGCAGTTGAATCGTACAGATCCCGCCGGTATCACTCAGGCCGGTGCGGCTATCGATAAGCACAAAGTCAAAGTCTTCGCGCCACTGTCTTCTCAGGTCTTCGACGAATTCACCACCATTCTGTTTAGCGAAGAACTTCGCCCAGTCGAAGGTCTCGAGCATCGTTGCGTAGTCGGCATTCTGGTCGCGACCGCTCGGTAGAAACGTGAACGGACTCAAATCCGTACCAACAACTCGCGATACATAATTCTGATACTTCGGCTTGCGCCCGCCGGAAGCGTCAGCAAACATGCGCAACAAACCGGCGGCCTCATTCTCAAGTGAGAAGTAACTGAAATATCGCTCTAAACCCGGGGCTTCGAGATCCCAGTCGACAGCCAGCACCCTGTGACCGCGTCGGGCCAGCAAGACAGCGATGTTTGCGAGTGCCATGCTGCGACCGACGCCGCCTTTGTAAGAATAGAAGGTAATGACGCTGCCGCTCATCGCGAACTGAACCTCGGCAAAGTGTCTTGTGAGATCTTTCCCTTGAAGAGCTTTTTGTATAACTGGGTGGCGGTAAGTTGCATCCACTCCTTACGCCAGGCGGGTGCTTCAACGATGGCTTTGGCAATCGCGGGAGCCTGAGTGGCGAGAATCGAGTCTAACTCCTCCGCCAGCACGCTGTCTTTGGCCATACGGACGTTGAAGGTTTTTTGAATCTCAAAGTACTGGATGTCGCTGGCCTTATACGGAAACTCGCTACCGTCGTGAATAAAAGCAGGTATTACCAATCCGCGTGGGTTCTGAGCGGTTCGGCGTTTTGTCTTACGTTCCCGCTCGAGCATCAAGCTCATTTCTAAAGTGCACCATTGGCTGTTGAGGTAATTGCCGCTCCACAAGATGAACAGGATTCGGGATTGAGCCAGTTCGTTTCCCAACTGGTTTTTCCAGGAAACGCCAGTTTCGAGCTGCGTGTCGATAAAAATGGCGGGTGCACGGCCGAGCTCGAAATTCAGGCGCAGTGAGAGCAGTGGAACAAGGTGCTTATTGATCCATTCGAGCGTTTCGGGATCACGCCGGTAACTAATGAATATATCGTTTTTGTAGGCCATTGAAATGATTCCTGAAAAGCGTTTCGGTGCTCCCAGTGAGTTGGGGAACCACGCGCAACAGTTGTTACTCAGCAGCCTTCAGTTGTTATGGCAAGGACTGAGAAGTTCGTTATATCCGAACTGACAAAACGAAATCGCGCTTATCCTATCTTCACTGCTTGCGTTCGTCCAGTTGTCGCAGTGTGTCGAGGATGAGGTTGGTGTTGCTGAGGGCCTGGATGCGGGTGGGGTATTGGTCTGGGGTTTTTTGAAACTCGAAGGTGCCGTTTGTGATTTCGACGACGCGTTCGAATCCTTTTTCTCCGCTTTGTCCGTCGCAAGTTGCATCGACGATCCGTCCGTCGTTGAACATCACCTGCCCCTGGTGTTTTTCGCCGCTCATCGTTAAGAGGCCGTTCAGGCGGGCGTTTTCGATCACCTGGATGGCGTCGAAGACGCTGACTGAACTGAGATCGCCGGCGAGCGTGAAGTGTTTACGTTCGAACTGTGGTTCGGGGGCGGGCACGGGTTTGAGATCCGGCCGGCGTGCGCGGCGGATGGCTTCGAGACCGCTGCCGATGTTGATGCGGTTGTCGAGTTGTTTGGCTTCGAGTAGGCGGTCGTGGGCCGTATCGAAGTCTTCGCGTTCGATGTAGAGACTGGCGAGCGCCAGGCATTGGCGGGCGGCTTCTTCGACCTGTTTTTGTGAGCTGCAAATCTCGCGGATGCGTTCGCGGAGCTTGATCGAGCGGGTGTTGTGCTCGAGAGCGGCGCGGAGGCGTTTGATGGCGCGATCGGCGGCCTGGTACTTCATGAAGAGCTCGGCGTCGAGTAGGGCCGCCTCTACTTCGCTGACATGCTCGGTTTGTGAGTCCGTGAGCGACATCGAAAGCGAGTTTACCACAAGCCATTTGCGGCTTTAGGACACTAAATCGTGCGTCTCATGGACCGTTCTGACCGAGAAACACGCGTTAATTGTTAGAGGGTCGTACTGGCATGCAACCTGCGAGACAACGGAATCGTACGAACCTCATCAGAAGGATTAGGTGAGAGAAATGAACCGATGGATGAAAAGAAGAATTGAACGTTCGCGGGCTCGATGCAAGGAAAACCGGCCACAGAGAGACACGGATACTCACGGATCAAGCTCGAGAGCAGAAGTTTCCACGCGCTAGAGCCTACCACGACTGGCTTTTCTGACATTGTCGAAGAGAAGCCTCTTGAATTCTGGTTTTGGCCCGAAGTTAAGCAACAAACCAACCTCAATGTCTGTGGCTCGCAAGTAATTGAGTAACTGAGCCTGGTGTGAACTGTCCAAGGTTCGGGTCGCCTTCAATTCGAGGAGCACGCAGTTTTCCACAAGTATGTCACCCTCGAAGTGTCCTACTTGAGTCCCGCGGAACCACTATCTTGAACGGAGAACAGACCCTCAGGCCGGCCGCATTGAGAGCCAGCCCGAGCGCCTTTTGGTAAACGGATTCAAGAAATCCATAACCGAGATCGTTGTAGACGTCATAGAAAACACCTATCACTTTCTGGGTTATGTCTCCATGCTTAAATCCGTGTTCGTTTGTGTTCATCCGTGGTCAAAACTGCACCTTCAATCCAACACGAATCTGACGTGGTCGCATGGTCCGTGTCGCGACCAGGAATGAATCATCAAAGTTGATGAATTCGGAGCCGAAGCTGAAAACGGTTTTGTTCAGGATGTTGTCGAATTCGATCGAGGGGCGGAGGCGGAGGCGATTGGTGAGGGTGAATTCGCGCGTGACGTTCAGATCGAAGACGAAGAGACCTGGACCAGTGCCGGCGTTGCGCGGCAGGTTTCCGCTTGAGCCGATTGTTGGTATCGTGAATGAACTGAGGATAGAAGGATCGAGCGGTTCGCCTGGTTTGCGCCAGCGCAGCAGACGCGTGTCACCGGAATAGTTAGGCCGATCGTTTGAAACGTCATCAAGGTTGCGATCGATACCACCGAGCGAAATATTGAACGGCGCACCTGACGCGACACGCCAGATCGGCGACAGTTGAAGTTCGCCAAAATAGCGAGGCAAAGCAAACGTCCCTGAAAGCACGAAACGCTGCCTTCGATCGAGCAAGCTGCGCGCACGTTCAGCACGAAAATCACCCGGCACAAGCGCGTCCGACGTGTTCACCACACCATCGTCAACCAAACTCGACAGCGTGTACCCAGCCCGAAAAGTGAAGTTATGATCGAAACGCTTTCGGAGCTCGATCGTAACCCCGCGATAGAAACTATTCCCCGCAGAGATGAGTTGTTCAATCTCACCGCGCGCCGGATCCGGCCGTAGATGATTCAGCGCCGCGAGTGCGATATCGATCGCGGTGGTAGATGACGGCACGTTCAGGTTAACAACCGAAACCGGCACCCCAAACTCGACCAACCGACTAACAGCAGACTGGTCCACAGCACCAAAAACAAACCTAACAAGCTCACCAGCCGTCGATGTATTGTGCAGCGGCCGAACCCTCGTCGCCGTACTAACAAAGTTCGCAAAATCACGCGACGCCAGGAACTGCGAGAAGTTTGCATAACCCGCCGGCAGAAACGGCGCATTCGCATTGAACTCGCGCCACAAATGAATCCCTCGGGTGAAACTGAAATTCGCTTCGATCGCATACCCTCGCCCCAGATCACGTTCAACGCCGGTATTGACCTGATAACTCTCAGGAATTCGTAACTGCGGATCGAGCCGTCGCAAAAACTCCGTGTTCGAGACCGCAAATTGCCTTAAATCCGTGGTTCCCGGAAAGCGAACGTGCGCATCGATAAAAGCCCGCCGCTGCTCAGCGGTCATAAGTTTGCCCGTCGACGAATCTTGAAGAGCATTCGTATCGAAGAAGAGCTGCTGCTGACCGAGGGTGAAGTCGTCGATGGTCCTCAACAACGCACGGTTGAAAAAGATTCCGCTACCGAACCGCACGACGAGCTTCCCCGAAGCCAGCGGGCTGTAGGCAACCGACAATCGTGGTCCAAAGTTGTTGCGGTCGCGCAAGATAGTCTCGCGCTCGTACCGCAGACCGTAACTGACGAGCAGTTGCGGCAGCACCTGCCACTCATCCTGCGCGAAGAAACTGACGTAACGATTTGTTTGCGTCGATTGGCTCGCAAAGTTCTGCCGAAACCGACTGGGGCGGTTAGCAAGAAAATCACCTGCGCTCGCGAAATTGAAAGTCCCGCTCAGATCCTGCAGATCGATGAACGTCGATCGCACCTGATGAATGTCCGCGCCAAACTTGAGTGAATGATTTCCACTGACGACCGAAAGAATGTTTTGTAACTGAAACCGATCTTCCCGCCGCTCGCTGCCACCGGATGTAGAAGATCCGGCCACGAGGGTTCCATCAATCAACGGATCGTTCAACGCGATCAGCACCACCGGTTTGTCACCCGCTTGCGTTTGGAATGACGGCGACAGTCGCGAGTACTGCATCCGCAACTGATTAACAACTCGATCTGAAAAGACATAGTTGTCCGACGCGGAAAGCGCGTCTGAGTTCCGTCTTCGCCCCTGAAGCGATTCTGCAAGGCGATTACCGCCGCCAAACTGCCGCAGATTCAACAGCCGCCCAGCCTGGTAAACAACCGAAACGTTATGAACATCATTGAACGGATGATCCACACGTGTGATGAGGCTTGTATTCTTCAGCGGCGTGCTTACAGACGCGATGAATGGCGCGACCTCCGCAGCGAGCGCCGGCGGATTCACATCTTCGAGACGCGTGAGCTCGGGATTTGTCGGACGAGGCAAAGGAAACAGCGGATTCTGTTGAACCGGAACCAGTGTATCGATCAGCGCGCTGTCGAGGGCTTTGCTGAATTCGTACGATGCAAAGAACACGGACCGCTTAAACAGTGGTCCACCAAGTGTGAAACCGGCCACATGGTCCTGAAGCGGCAAGCGGGATAGACCGAGCGAATTGTTGCGGAAGCTATTTGCATTGAGAGCTTCGTCACGGAAGAAAAAGAACGCGCTGCCGTGGAATTCGCGCGATCCGCTGCGGGTGCGTAAATTGACGCGTCCACCCGAGGCTCGCCCATATTCGGCGGAAAACTGGTTTGTGATCACCTGAACTTCCGCGACGGCTTCGAGCGCAGGCTGGAAACGTTCACGAGCCGCGCGGTCGTCGTTGTTATCAAGGCCATCTATTGTGAGATTGTTCGAGTACGCAGGCGAGCCCGCGAGCGAGAACAGACCCGCCTCTTCAGGCGTCGATGCATGACTTGCGTTTCGATCCTCGGCGAGATCGCGTGTCGATAGCGGTTCCTCGGTGACGCCCGGCAAAGTGAAGATCAGATCCAACACGGAACGCGATGGCAGTGGTAACAACTGCGTTTCCCGAGCAGTAAGCGTCGCGCCAACCACTGTTCGCTTCGTATCGACGATCGGAGTGTCAGCCGTCGGAACGACAACTGGCTCAGCAACGACGGTGGAAGGAAACAGCGTGACATCGAACTGCAAACTCTGCCCCGAAGCAGTCGTGATCTGTGTAAATTCCTGAGTTGCAAAACCAGAACACGAAACACGGATTGAATAGATCCGTGGCTCCAACTGGATCAGTCGATAGCGACCCTGCTCGTCAGTTGTGGTTGTTCGAGTCCCGGCTTTAATTTCAGCGCCAGGAATGACAGCGCCATTCTGGTCCACAACCCGGCCATAGATGACGACGGTGTCAAGATCCTGTGCCTGAACAGATTGAGATAGAAAGAGAAGTAGAAGAAGAGTGAGACGTGAGGTCATTTCGCAAACTCCTGAGTAGTGAGGTTAAAGCGCCGCGCACTTTAACACCTCAGGAATTCAAAGATCAACTACCTTCCAGAACTACGTCGACGCAAAGCCGCGGCGCGGGTGAGTGGGACCAACGCATCGCTCCCCTCAGGCGCTACATCGAAATTCGTCAACTCTTCCGCATGCGACTGCAAATACTGAAAGAACCGCTCAAACTCATGCTGCATTGCGTCCATCTTCTCGCGCATGTTGAGAATTATCTCCACACCCGCGAGGTTAACGCCGAGGTCGCGCGTCAACGAAAGGATCAACTCCAACCGCTCGAGATCAGGATCCGTATAAAGCCGTGTGTTACCTTCGGACCGCGAAGGCTTTAACAAACCCTCGCGCTCATACAAACGCAACGTCTGCGGATGTATCCCATACTGCTCCGCCACTGCACTGATCGTGTAAGTTTTCGGCTTTCTACTCATAACCTTAACACGAGCTTTGTTCTTTGTACTTTGTTCGCCTCACGCAACGAGCCACCAAAATCGAAAAGCACTAAAAACCAAGCACAAAGCACAAAGCACTATTCCAGCCCCATCTCGACGCGTGGGTTCGTCGAGTTCAATTTTGAATACTCGCGCAACAACTCTTTCGTCTCTTCCGAAATAACCTTCGGCAACGTCACCTGCACTTCAACGAACTGGTGACCCTTGGCGCCTGGATTTCGCAGCGACGGCGCACCGCGATCGCGCAACCGAAACTTCTGTCCCGACTGCGTTCCCGGTGGAATGCGCAACTGCGTCTTTCCATCAACAGTCGGCACTTCAATCTTCGCACCGAGTGCCGCTTCGGGAACCGTGATCGGAACAGTCACATAAATATTGTCGCCCTTGCGCGTGAAATACCTGTGCGGACCGACGTTCGTAATAATGTGAAGATCTCCGGCCGGCGCGCCCATGCGGCCACCTTCGCCCTTGCCCGGAACTTTTACTCGCGAACCTGTCTCCACGCCCGCGGGAATACGTACTTTAACCGTCTCCGTCTTCGGCATCGTGCCTTTGCCTTTGCACAACGAACACGGTGTACGACGACGTCCAGTCCCACCACAGTCAGGACATTCCTGCGCGAAACGCAAACGCCCGCCGGCGCGCTGCACCTGGCCCGAGCCTTTGCACGTCGGACAAACGACAACTGGACCACCGATGTCGCCCGCACCGTTGCACCGCGAACATTGTTCGGAACGATTGACGGTGATGTTTGTAGTCAAGCCATTGATTGCTTCCTCAAACGAGAGCGCCAACGGCATCTCGATGTCGGCGCCCCGTTGAGGTTGTGGACGCGGCGGTTCCTTTTCTTTCGCAGCTCCGCCACCGAACAAGTCCGCGAAGATGTCGCGAAAGGAACTTCCAGAACCGCCCGCTCCGGAAGAAGTAGCGCTGCCCCAATCAAACCCTGTGAAATCGAAACCCGGCGACGAACGTCCGCTCGATGGACCAGCGCCTCTGGCTGCGGCGTCGGCGAGATTGTCGGAATACTGGCCGAAACGATCGTAAACACTTCGCTTCTTGGGATCCGACAATACGTCGTGCGCTTCAGACATCAGCTTGAAGCGTTCCTCGGCCGCTTTGTCACCCGGATTCACATCAGGGTGATACTTGCGCGCCAAGCGCCGGTAAGCCTTCTTGATCTCCTCAGGCTTGGCGTCGCGCTTGATGCCGAGTATTTCGTAATAGTCCTGCTTATTAGCCATTCGTTACGCTTGAAAGGGCGGAGCTACTACCATCTCCGCCCCTTTTCACGAGCCAACCGACCTTACTGAGACCGGCGCTATTTGTTTTCCTCAACGTCGACGTATTCAGCATCGATCACGTTGTCGTCACCCGAACTGCTCGACGAGGACGACGCCCCTGCTGCCGAAGCTTGATCTTCAGCCGGTGCTCCTTGCGGTGCTTGTTGATACAGCGCTTCCGCAAGTTTGTGCGACGCACTCTGAAGTTGATTGAAAGCGTTGTTCAACTTATCAACGCCGCCTTCAGCCAACGCCTTCTTCGCTTCCGCGATGGCCGACTCAACATCCGATGCAACCGCTCCAACCTTGTCGCGATTCTCGGAGAGCGTCTTCTCCATCTGGTAGACGAGACCGTCGAGACGATTACGAGCTTCGATCTCTTCACGCTTGCGCGCGTCGTCAGCAGAGTGCGATTCGGCGTCCTTCATCATCCGGTCGATCTCTTCCTTCGCCAGACCCGAAGAAGCCGTGATCGTGATCTTCTGTTCACGACCAGTGCCCATATCTTTCGCCGAAACGTTCACGATACCGTTAGCATCAAGGTCGAAAGTAACTTCCACCTGCGGCATGCCACGGGGTGCCGGCGGAATGCCGACGAGATGAAACTTGCCGAGCGTGCGATTGTCCGCAGCCATCGGTCGCTCGCCCTGCAAAACGTGAACTTCCACTGAAGTCTGGTTGTCAGAGGCAGTCGAGAAAATCTCCGATTTGCGCGTCGGGATCGTGGTGTTGCGCTCGATCAGCTTGGTGAAAACTCCACCGAGCGTTTCGATACCCAGACTGAGTGGCGTAACGTCGAGCAACAGGATGTCTGTCTTCTCGCCCGAAAGAACACCGGCCTGAACGGCCGCGCCAATTGCCACCACTTCGTCAGGATTCACGCTCTTGTTTGGCTCCTTGCCAAACATCTCCTTCACGATCTCCTGCACTTTCGGAATACGAGTCGAACCGCCGACGAGAACCACCTCGTCGATCTTATTCGCGTCGAGTTGCGCATCTTTCAGCGCTCGCTCAACTGGACCGCGAAGTCTCGTCAGGATCGGATCGACTAACTGCTCGAAACGAGCGCGCGTGAGTTTCATCGCCAGGTGTTTCGGACCTGACTGGTCCGCCGTGACGAACGGCAGATTGACTTCAGTCTCCATCGTGCTCGAGAGCTCGATCTTCGCCTTCTCCGCGGCTTCCTTAAGCCGCTGCAAAGCCATCTTGTCGTTCGAAAGATCGATACCCTGGTCTTTCTTAAACTCCTCGATAATCCACTCGATTAACCGTTCGTCGATGTCGTCACCGCCGAGGTGCGTGTCGCCGTTCGTCGACTTCACTTCGACCACGCCTTCGCCGACTTCGAGAATCGAGACGTCGAAAGTGCCTCCGCCAAAGTCAAACACTGCGATGGTTTCGTCTTTCTTCTTGTCGAGACCATATGCGAGGGCTGCTGCCGTCGGCTCATTGACGATACGCATCACTTCGAGACCGGCGATTCTGCCGGCGTCTTTGGTGGCTTGACGTTGGGAGTCGTTGAAATAAGCAGGTACGGTGATTACCGCCTTGTCGACCTTCTGACCGAGATAGTCTTCGGCCGACTGCTTCATCTTTTGCAGAATGATGGCCGAAATCTCCGGTGGGCTCCATTCTTTGCCGCCCGCCGAGATACGCACGTCGCCGTTACCGGCGCCCTGCACTTTATAGGGGACTTGTTTAATCTCTTCCGTAACCTCGTTATAGCGACGTCCCATAAATCGCTTGATTGAATAGACAGTGTTTTCGGGATTGGTAACCGCCTGGCGCTTGGCGACCTGTCCGACGAGGCGACTGCCATCTTTGGTGAAGGCCACGACTGATGGCGTGGTGCGGCCGCCTTCGGAATTTGTGATTACCGTGGGCTCACCGCCCTCCATCACCGCCACGACCGAATTGGTAGTTCCGAGGTCAATTCCAATAATCTTGCTCATGTTGTCTTAGTCTCCAATAAACTACAGTTGAACGCCCGGACAATATAAGACCTGAGTGGGTTATTGTCAAGTTTATTGGTAATTATCTACTTGACACGGGTAAGTGGATAGCTGATAATGCTTCCCGTGACGACAATTCCTAACAATCATCTTCAGAATCAGTGGTTTCCGGTGGCTTTGCCGTTCGCTTTACCTCGTCGGCAAGCTCCGGCTCTAGGGCGTAATCAAGTAGCTC